>NZ_KV789344.1:0-67650 GCF_001807555.1 Brevibacterium sp. HMSC08F02
CCCTATCCTGTACACACAAAATGAGTATTAACCCCCGTTTGCCGGGTTCCACCTCTTAGCCGCGAATCCACCCCTTAGCCGCACAAAAACTCCCGTTGGCCGGGTTTTGTTGGCTTAGCAGTTGTTGCTAAGGCGCAGATCCCGGCTAAAGGGAGTGCGCAGGTTGTGGGGTGGTTCTGCTGCTGGCGCGGGCGAGGTGGAAGCCAGCACCCAGCCGAGGTGGAAGCCAGCACCCTGTCGAGGTGAGGGGGCAGGGATGGGCGGCAGCGCCACCTCGCGCCCGCGAAGCTCACGCCCGGGTGAGGGCTTCTGTCAGAGCGCGTCCAGCCTCAACAACCGACTGCGCGTGCAGGCGGCCGGGCTGGCGGGTCAGACGGTCAACGGGACCGGAAATCGACACCGCGGCAACAACCCGGTTCGACGGCCCGCGGACGGGCGCGGAAACGGAGGCGACACCTCGTTCGCGTTCGGCAATCGACTGTGCCCAACCACGGCGGCGAACACCGGAAAGCATCGTGGCTGAAAAGCGCGCCCCGCGCAGACCCGTGTGCAGGCGGTCCGGCTCTTCCCACGCAAGCAGCACCTGAGCGGCAGAGCCGGCACGCATCGACAGGGTTGCGCCAACCGGAACCGAGTCGCGCAGACCAACAGGGCGTTCAACAGCTGCGACGCACAGTCGCAGATCACCCTGGCGGCGGAAAAGCTGAGCCGATTCACCCGTGCGGTCGCGCAGCTGGGCGAGGATCGGCCCGGCCGCGGCCAGCAGGCGGTCTTCGCCGGCAGCGGAAGAAAGCTCAGACAGGCGAGGGCCCAAAATAAAACGTCCCTGCAGGTCGCGGCCCACAAAACGGTGGTATTCGAGGGCGACCGCCAGACGGTGCGCGGTGGGGCGGGCCAGGCCTGTCAGTGCAACAAGTTCTGCAAGTGAGGCGGGCCCGGCTTCGAGTGCGGCAAGAACAGCCGATGCCTTGTCGATGACACCGACGCCGCTTCCGGTTTGACTGCTCATGCCACTATTGAACCGTCTCAAGATTCAAGATGCAAGTCCGACCTTTGGACAATAGTTCGTACAGTGAAACTCACATCAGGTGAAGCCGATGCGAAAGGACGTGCACTGTGGGCAGGACGCTTGCAGAAAAGGTATGGGATGACCATACGGTCAAGGCCGGAGAAGGTGGGGACCCCGATCTCATCTATATCGACCTCCACCTTGTTCACGAGGTGACGTCGCCGCAGGCTTTTGAGGGTCTTCGTCTTGCTGGCCGCCCCGTGCGCCGTCCTGACCTCACAATCGCGACGGAGGACCACAACACTCCAACGCTCGACATCTTCAAGCCGATCGCCGACCCCACCAGCCGCACGCAGATCGAAACGCTGCGCAAGAACGCTGAGGAGTTCGGCATCCGCCTGCACTCCCTGGGTGATGCAGAGCAGGGTATCGTCCACGTTGTCGGCCCGCAGCTGGGGCTGACCCAGCCGGGCATGACGGTGGTCTGCGGTGACTCGCACACCTCGACCCACGGAGCCTTCGGGTCGATCGCAATGGGCATCGGCACCTCGGAAGTCGAGCACGTCCTGGCCACCCAGACGCTCCCGCTCAAGCCGTTCAAGACCATGTCGATCACCGTCAACGGCGAACTGCCGGAAGGGTCCACCGCGAAGGACATCATCCTGGCGATCATCGCCAAGATCGGCACCGGCGGGGGACAGGGCTACATCCTCGAATATCGCGGCGAAGCTATCGAAAAGCTGTCGATGGAAGCCCGTATGACCATCTGCAACATGTCGATTGAAGCCGGTGCGCGCGCCGGTATGGTCGCGCCAGACCAGACGACTTTCGACTACATCAAGGGCCGCCCGCATGCCCCGCAGGGCAAAGACTGGGACGACGCCGTCGAATACTGGAAGACCCTGCGCACCGACGACGACGCCGTCTTCGACGCCGAAGTCGTCCTTGAAGCCGAAGACATCGAACCGTTCGTCACGTGGGGCACCAACCCCGGCCAGGGCCTGCCGCTGTCGGCAAACGTCCCGAACCCGGCCGATATCGCCGACGAAACCGAACGCTTCGCCGCTGAAAGCGCCATCGAATACATGGGCCTGACTCCCGGCACGCCGCTGCGGGACATCCGGGTGGACACGGTGTTCCTCGGTTCGTGCACGAACTCCCGGATCGAAGACCTACGAGGTGCCGCCGATATCATCCGGGGCCGCACCAAAGATCCGAACGTCAGGATGCTCGTGGTGCCCGGTTCCGCTCGGGTCCGCCTGCAGGCGGAACAGGAGGGGCTGGACAAGGTGTTCACCGACTTCGGTGCTGAATGGCGTTTTGCCGGCTGCTCGATGTGCCTGGGCATGAACCCCGACCAGCTGGCCGAGGGTGAACGCTGCGCATCGACCTCGAACCGCAACTTCGAAGGACGTCAGGGCAAGGGCGGACGCACCCACCTGGTGAGCCCGCTCGTGGCTGCCGCAACGGCCGTGCGCGGAACACTGTCAAGCCCGGCGGATCTGGACTGAGGGAGGAAAGCTGTGGAGAAGATCACCAAGCACACCGGGATCGGAGTACCGCTGCGCCGCTCGAACGTCGACACCGACCAGATCATTCCGGCGGTCTACCTCAAGCGGGTGACCAAGACCGGCTTCGACGACGCGCTTTTTGCCCACTGGCGCAAAGACCCCGACTTCATCCTCAACCGCGAGCCTTTCTCGGCAGGCTCCGTGCTCATCGCAGGCCCGGACTTCGGTACGGGGTCGAGCCGCGAACACGCAGCGTGGGCGCTCAAGGACTACGGCTTCAAAGCCGTTCTCTCCAGCCGCTTTGCCGACATCTTCCGGTCCAACGCGGGTAAGAACGGCCTCGTTGCAGCACAGCTCGAACAGTCTGACATCGAACTGCTGTGGAAGGTCATCGACAACAACCCCAACACGGAAGTCACCGTCGACCTCGAAACGCGGACCGTGTCCGCCGATACCGTCACGGTGCCGTTCCAGATTGACGACTTCACTCGCTGGCGGCTGATGGAAGGCCTCGACGACATCAGCCTCACCCTGCGCGACTCCGACGCGATCGACGCCTTTGAAGCGAAGCGGCCCAGCTACAAGCCGCACACCCTGCCGGCCCGCACGGAGGACTGAACGAGGCGGAGGCTGGAAAGAAGACTGAGCGGCAGCCCGGTGGCACTCGGCAGGAGGGTGGCCGCAACAGAGTGCGAGGCCCAGGACCAGCACACATGCAGGTCTTGGGCCTCAGCCGTTCGAGCTAGCATAGAAGCCGGCTTATACGCTTCAGGCACAGGAGGAACATGCTCGAGGTCAACGGAGGCAATCCGCTCACAGGCACCGTTCGCGTCAGAGGTGCAAAGAACCTGGTGCCCAAGGCGATGGTTGCCAGCCTGCTGGCAGAAACACCTTCGACGCTGCGCGGTGTTCCCTGCATCAGCGACGTCGACATTGTCACCGGACTTCTCGAGCTGCACGGGGTCAGCGTCACCCAACACCCCGACGGTGACCGGCCCGACGGCGAACTGCGCATGGACCCCACCCGCGTTGAGCAGGGAGCGATCGCGGACATTGACGCTCACGCCGGCTCATCGCGCATTCCGATCCTCTTCTGCGGACCACTGCTGCACCGTCTGGGACGAGCATTCATCCCCGACCTCGGCGGGTGCCGCATCGGCGACCGCCCCATTGACTTCCACCTCGACGTCCTGCGCTCCTTCGGTGCGCAGATCGAAAAAACGGCCGGCGGCATCAGCCTCACCGCCCCCACGCGGCTGACGGGAACCAAAGTAGAACTGCCCTTCCCGTCGGTCGGTGCGACCGAACAGGTGCTGCTCACCGCCGTGCGCGCTCAGGGTCTGACCGAGCTCAAGAACGCCGCTGTCGAACCTGAAATCCTCGACTTGGTGGCAATCCTGCAGAAAATGGGCGCCATCATCTCGGTTGACACCGACCGGGCCATCCGGATTGAGGGTGTTGACTCGCTGAACGGCTACACCCATCGGGCACTTCCGGACAGGATCGAAGCGGCATCGTGGGCATCCGCAGCACTGGCAACCGGCGGCGACATCTTTGTTGAAGGGGCCGACCAGCCAAGCATGCTGACGTTCCTCAACACGTTCCGCAAAGCCGGCGGGCAGTTCACGGTGAAGGAAAACGGCATCCGGTTCACCCACCCCGGTGGCCGCCTGCAGTCCTTGGCTCTGGAAACTGCCGTCCACCCCGGTTTCATGACCGACTGGCAGCAGCCGTTTGTCGTGGCGCTGACGCAGGCAACCGGACTGTCGATCCTGCACGAAACCGTGTACGAAAACCGCTTGGGCTTTACGAACGCACTCGTCAAAATGGGTGCCCAGATCCAGCTGTATCGTGAATGTCTGGGCGGCACCCCCTGCCGTTTTGGGCAGCGCAACTTCCGCCACTCCGCCGTGATCTCCGGGCCGACACCGCTGAAGAGCGCCAACATCGACGTGCCCGATCTGCGCGGCGGGTTCTCGCACGTCATCGCAGCCCTGGCCGCCGAAGGACGCTCCGAGGTGTCCGGCATCGAAATCATCAACCGCGGCTATGAAGACTTCATCGCCAAACTCGACGGCCTCGGCGCACAGGTGAGCCTGACATGAGCACAGACAAGAACAGGGGAGCAGGCAGCGAGGTGAACGGCGAGGAGCGCCGTGAAATGAGCGGCAGCCAGGCGAGCCGCGAGACCAAGGCGAACGGCACAGACGAAAAGAACAGGCACCTCGGCTTCGAGGTTGCCTACGACCCGAAGTTGACCCGCCAGCAGCTCCGACGTGCGTCTTTCCTCGCCCCGTTTGTGCGCGGCGGCCTGCGGCCGCTGGGCAGGATCGCAGTCCGAGGCGCCGAGAACATCCCGCAGGACGGCCCGCTGATCGTGGCCTCCTACCACCAGTCGAACCTCGACCCGCTGGTTGTGGGCATCTCGATTTACAACCAGGGGCGGCTGCCGCGGTTCATGGCCAAGCACACCCTGTTCACGTTCCCGGTTGGGCTCGTGACCCGCCCGCTCGGTCAGATTCCGGTGGTGCGCGGTTCGCGCGAGGCGGGGGACTCCCTGGCGTACGCAAAAGCTGCCCTCGCCGCAGGACAGACAGTCACGATCTACCCCGAAGGCACCCACACGAAAGACCCCGACATGTGGCCGGGGCCCGCAAAATCCGGCACCGCCAGGCTTGCGCTGCAGACGGGAACACCGATCATCACTGTCGCCCACTGGGGCGTGCAGAACGCGCTGCCGGGCAAATCGCTGCGCCCGCGCCTTGGACCCCGCCGAGTGATGACCGTAGACTTCTCCGAGCCGATCGTCACCGAAGGCGTGTCTGCAACCAAGGAGAACGTCGCATCGCTGACCGAGCACATCACCGCTCGCATCGCATCCCAGCTTGCCGACCTGCGCGGTGTACCGCTGCCCGATCGGTTCCGCACAGCACTTGAATGGAGGAAAGCGTGACGACAGCCGTCATGGGCGCTGGATCGTGGGGAACAACCTATGCCGGTGTGATCGCCGATGCAGGATTCCCCGTGACCGTCTGGGCACGTTCGGAAGAAGCCGCCCGCGAACTGCGGGAAGAGCACACGAACTCCAAGTACCTGCCCGGCATCCGCTTCAACGACAGGATCACCGCAACCAGCGACCCCGTTGAAGCTCTGCGCGATGCAGAGGTTGTTGTGCTCGCGGTGCCCGCGCAGTCGCTGCGGGACAACCTCCAGCAGTGGAAGGGCCATATTCGTTCCGACGCGATCATCGTCAGCCTCATGAAGGGCATCGAACTGGACACGGGCCTGCGCATGAGCGAAGTCATCGCCGAAGTCACCGGCTTTGACGACAAGCAGATCGCCGTTGTGTCCGGCCCCAACCTGGCACGTGAAATCGCCGAACACCAGCCGACCGCAACGGTTGTTGCGTGCACGTGCCCTGAAAACGCCGAAGAGATCGCCCGCCGCAGCGCCAATTCCTACTTCCGCCCGTACACAAACTCCGATGTTGTGGGCGTTGAACTCGGCGGTGCTGTGAAGAACGTCATCGCGCTTGCCGTCGGCATCGCCGACGGTCAGGGACTCGGTGACAATTCGAAAGCCTCGATCATCACCCGCGGTCTGGCGGAGATCACTCGCCTGGCACTGGTCATGGGCGCCCAGGCGCACACGATGGCCGGCTTGGCCGGCATGGGCGACCTCGTGGCCACGTGTGCCTCGCCCCTGTCGCGCAACCGCTCCTTCGGCCGCCTGATGGGCGAAGGCTTAAGCGTTGACGAAGCCGCTGCAAAGACGAAGCAGACCGCCGAGGGTGTGAAATCCGCACCGGCCGTTCTGGGGCTGGGCACGGCACACGATGTCGACCTGCCCATCACCCAGGCCGTATCTGCCGTCATCGACGGACGCCTGCACGTCGACGACGTCGCCGGTCTGCTGCTGGCCCGCAAACGCAAGGACGAATCGCAGAGCAGCTGAGGGCTGTTGCTGGTTGGCGAGGTGCCGGGCGGCTGGCGGGTTGTCAGGCGAGTGAGCATCCAGGCGGGTAGGCTGGATCACGCAAGCCCAACAGAGGAGGAACAGTGTCGAACTCACCTTTTGCCAGGCTCAATGACGTACCGCGCTTCGAACTGACCAGCACCGATGTGGCTGAGGGTCAGCGCCTTCCGCAGGCTCAGGCCTCCGGGCTCATGGGTGTTGACGGCGGCGAAGACATTTCGCCGCAGCTTTCCTGGAGCGGTTTCCCTGAAGAAACCAAGGCTTTTGCCGTCACCTGCTACGACCCGGACGCGCCGACCGGCTCCGGCTTCTGGCACTGGACTGTGACCGACATTCCCGGCACCGTCACCTCGCTGCCGGCCGATGCTGGTAATCCCGAGGCGGGGCTCCTGCCCGAAGGTGCTGTCACGGTTCGCAACGACGCCGGCGATCGCCGCTTCGTCGGTGCCGCACCACCCGAAGGCCACGGACCGCACCGCTACTTCTTCATCGTGCACGCTCTGTCGGAGCCGCTGGGCGTTGACGAAAGCGCAACGCCGGCATTCGTCGGCTTCAACATCTTCTTCAAGTCGATCGGGCGTGCCTGGATCGAAACGAACTACGAACTCTGAGAAACCCTATGAGCAGTCAGCGCACCACCGTCGCCGTTCTCTTCGGCGGCCGTTCCAGTGAACACTCGGTCAGCTGCGTCAGCGCAGCCGGCGTCATCGGCGCTCTCGACCAGGAGCGGTACCGTCCCGTGCCGATCGGGATTACGAAGAACGGCACGTGGGTCACGGTCGAAGACCCAACCTCGTTCAGCTTTGCTGACGGTGCAATGCCGGAAGTCGAAGAGAACGGTTCGGCGGTTTTCGTGTCGCCCTCCACGCGGGGTGTTTCGCTGCTTGAACGTGACGCTGACGGTTCGGTGCGCGACCTCGGCGACATCGACGTGTTCTTCCCCGTTCTGCACGGTCAGTTCGGGGAAGACGGCACGCTGCAGGGCCTGTTGGAGCTCAAGGGTGTTCCGTTCGTCGGGCCCGGTGTGCTGACCTCTGCCGTCGGCATGGACAAGCACTTCATGAAGACGGTTCTGCGCTCAGCCGGGATTCCCACCGCTGACTGGCAGACCGTCACCGCAAAGCAGTGGGCCGATGATCCGGCCGGCGTTCGTGAGCGCCTAGCCGCGCTGGGCCTGCCGGTCTTCGTCAAACCCGCCCGGGCTGGGTCCTCCGTAGGCATCAGCAAGGTTGCGGCGGCTGAAGACCTCGACGCCGCACTGCGCGAGGGCTTCGAACATGACCACAAGGTCATAGTCGAACCCGGCATTGACGGCCGCGAAATCGAATGCGCGGTCCTGGGCTCCCACTGGGACGACGAACTCACTGCATCAGTGCCGGGTGAGATCGTCATCTCCGGCGACCACGAATTCTACGACTTCGAAGCCAAATACCTTTCCGCAGACGACGTCCGCCTGCAGGCGCCAGCGGACATTCCAGACGACGTTGCCCGCACAGTACAGGCCATCGCCGCTGACACTTTCCGTGCTTTTGAGTGCTCCGGGCTGACTAGAGTCGACACCTTCGTTCAGGCTGATGGCACGGTACTTGTCAACGAAATCAACACCTCGCCGGGATTCACCCCAACATCGGGATACCCGCACATGATGGGGAAGTCCGGTATCGACTACCCCGAACTCATTTCACGCCTCATCGACATCGCACTGGTCGACGTCAACCGCAGGTGAAGCTGCGGCGGGGGAAGGAGCCCGCGCTTGCCGGGGCACCCGGTCCGAAACCTGCCCACACCCGTTAGACGGATTCTGCGGCTTAGCAACAACTGCTAAGCCAACAAAATCCGGCTAACGGGAGTTTTTGTGCGGCTAAAGGGTGGATTCCGGCTAACGGGAGTTTTTGCTGCTGCCCGGTGTGGGGCTGTACTGGTTCTGCAGGCAAGGTACGAGGTGCCGCTTTCGCCGGCACCGGAACCGCACCTGGGCTGGGAGTGGAGTTCCACCTCGTGCGTCGTGTCATCGCACGTGCCCCGCGACGGGACTAGGGCACGATAAGTTCCGGGAAGCAGCCTGGTTTTCTCTTTGGGCAAGTCATTCTTAAACCTGCCCACACCCGTTAGACGGATTCTGCGGCTTAGCAACAACTGCTAAGCCAACAAAATCCGGCTAACGGGAGTTTTTGTGCGGCTTAGGGGTGCTTTTGCGGCTAACGGGAGTTTTTGTGTGCCTAAAGGGTGGATTCCGGCTTAGGGGTGCTTTTGCGGCTAACGGGAGTTTTTGCTGCTGCCCGGTGTGCGGCTCAGCCTTCACCTTCAGGTGCTTCGCCGTTTACGTCTTCGGCGCCGACGCATTCGCGCTCGGCTTCGATCTGCTGAACAGCAGCAGACAGAGCCGACAGCGCCTCAGCGCCGGCGATCTTCGTGGTGTCGAGTGTCAGCTCCACGGAGGGGCTGCGCCCGTAGGTTTCAAAAATCCACGTGTCGCCTTCACCTTCGCGGGAAACCCAGTCGACATCGTCGGCACGCACACAATGGTCGGTCGACGGTCCGGGCATTTCGCCGCCACAGCGCAGAACAACAGCGCTCGGATCACCCCACGCGGCTGTGGCCTGGGAAGATGCTTTGCGCTTCTCGTGATTGCCGATAACCTCCGGCAGGCGCAACATGACATCCGCACAAGCGGGATCGGTTGCGTGAGGCTGCGGTTCGACGACAACAACCGGCGCACACGCCGACAGCCCTACAAGCGCAGAAAAGCCGACAGCTGCAGCGGAGAGCTTCCTCAAGACCATGTCCCTAAGGGTATCGCCCGGCCATTCGCACTAGGCTGATGCCCATGCCCAGCATGCCGAACCAGCCGGAACCCACCGCGCCGCAGCCCAACAACGACGTTGCGCCCAGCGACGCCACAGAGTTGACACTCAAAGACGTCGGCGAAGACGGCGTGCTCGAACAGATCTGCTCGGTCCTGCAGGCACAATCAGCGCACCCGCCAGCACAGCCACCCGAAGACCCAGAAACACACGCAACCTCCGCCTCGAACCCGGTTGCCGGCCCGGGTGACCTGATCGTCGGCCCCGGTGATGACGCCGCCGTCTCACACGCACCGGGCAATCTGGTCTCCAGCGTCGACATCCTCACAGAGGGCGCTGACTTCCTGCCCGAATGGTTCGACCCCTACCGCCTGGGCGTGAAGGCCGCCGCGCAGAACCTCGCCGACATCTGCTCGATGGGCGCCAGCCCGCACGGCCTGCTGTTTGCGCTGGCCGCCCCGGATGACACCCCGGTCAACACGGTCCGACTCCTGGCACAGGGACTTTCTGACGAAGCCGCACGAGGTGGAGCCACAGTCATCGGGGGAGACCTGTCGTCTTCTCAGTGCCTCACCTCGACCGTGACGGCACTGGGCTTCATCGACCGGGGCCTGACCCCGGTCACCCGGTCCGCGGCCAAGCCGGGCCACGATGTTTTCCTCGCAGGAACTGTCGGCTGGGCGGCAGCGGGACTGGCCCTGCTGTTTGCCGGCGTGCGCTTGGGAGACGACCCCCTCCTGGACCCTTTTATCGAGGTGCAGCTGGCACCTCGTCCTGATTATGAGTCAGTACAGAACCTGGCGACCTGGGCGGCAGCTGGGATTGACGCCTCGGATGGTTTGGCCGGCGACCTCGGGCGCGTGGCACGGGCTTCCGGTGTGCGCATCCGCCTGGACGAAACCGCAATCGACCGCCTGGCAGAACCGCTGCTGCCAGCGGCCGAACACCTGGGAACACCGGAAACTGCCCGCGAATGGGTGCTCGGCGGTGGGGAAGACCACGGCTTCCTCGCGTGCGCTCCCGCGGGCAGTGCTCCGGTAGGGTGGACGCGGATAGGCGCGTGCGAAGAGGGCCAGCCGGATGTTCTGGTGGGCGACCACTCGGCAGCTGACAGCGCCTATAAACACTTCTGACACAGCTTTGCGGAAACGGACGGCTTAGCGGAAACGGACATGGTGAACGACAACAGCATGCGCTGGGGCGGGCGGCTGGCTGCCCGCTGGGCGCAGCAGGCAGTGGAGCGACTGCGCCGCCAGCGCGGCAGCATCGACTCCATCAACGTGTTCCCCGTAGCCGACGGCGACACGGGATCGAACATGTACGCCACCGTGAAATCCGCCTACCGAGCTGTTGAGGCCATTGACGGGCCGGCAACTCTGCCGCGGGTCGTCGAGGCGATGGCCGCCGGTGCTCTGCGGGGCGCCCGCGGCAATTCGGGTCTCATCTTGGCCGTTGCCCTGCGGGGAGTCGCTGACGAACTCGGCGAGGCGGCTCTCGCCGAAGGTGACCTCACGCCCGACCGCTTCGCCTCGGCTATTGAACTGGCTGCCCACCGGGCACAGACCGCAATTGCCGAACCCACCCACGGCACCATGCTCACGGTGCTGCACGCGATGGCCGAAACCGCGCGCACCCAGGCCGACGAAGGCGCGGGACTCCTGCAGCAGATTGAAGCCGTGCGCGCCTGCTCGATTGAAGCGCTGCGCGACACCACCGGCCAGCTGGACGTGCTCGGCCAGGCGCAGGTGGTCGACGCCGGCGCCAGCGGCATCGTCGAAATCTTCGACCTGCTGTACCTCACCGTCACCGGGGGAGCGGTTGGCGAAACCCCCAGCCCCATTGCCGGGCTGACCTCCGTCGTGCCGAAGCTCACGGGTGATGGGATCACGTGTGGCGCAGGAGGTGCCGGGGCGGCTGGTGCCGGGGTGGCGGGTGCTGGTGCGGGTGCCGGTGCGGCGGGTGCTGGTGCGGCGGGTGCTGGTGCCGCAGACGGTGCCGACACGCTGGAGCTGGTGTTCACGCTCAGCGACAGCAAAGACCGAACCCGCCCGCTTAAGCGCATCCTCGCGAAAGCCGACGCCCGGTCGGTCGTCATTTCGTGGCCCATGGTGCACGTGCACGTCACGAGCGAAGCCCACGCGCTGCGCGTGCTGCGCGACGTCGAACAGTACGGGCTGGCGCAGCTGCGGACAGAAGACCTTGTCAACGGCGCAAACCACGGGCCGCTGCGCGCAGCGGCCGCGGCTTCCACAGCGCCGCTCATGCTGCGGGCCGCGCTGACAGGAGCGATAGCCATCCGACTGGACCGCGGCGAACAAGCGGGAAGCCTGCACGACGTCCTGTCTGACGGCACCACAACGGTGCTCGTTGCCGACAGCCCCGAAGGGCAAGCCTCCATCAACGCCGCAGCCGCCGACGGTGGTTACGCGATCCCCACCGGCAGCCCCATTTCAATGGTCAGCGCACTGGCGGTCTTCGACCCCCACGCAGACGCCGACGACGTCACAGAGGACATGGCCGATGCCGCTTCTCTCGACATCCGCCGGCTGTGCTTCGCCGGACAGTCCGCGGCCGGCCCGCTGGTGTACACGAAAACCGACGTGCTGGTCCTATCTGAGGGCCGCATCCTCTTCATCGAACACGCGCCAGAAGCTGCCATCGTCGAGGCCATCTCGCGTCTGGCCGTCGACGGTGACCCCGAACTCATCACCATCAGCTACGGCCAACAGGCAACGCCTCCGATGCGCGAGGCCATGGAGAACGCCGTGCGCCGCGCTTATCCGGAAGCCGAAGCCGAAATCTTCGATGCAGACCTCAGCGGGGTCTGCGCCGATGTGGGTGTCGAATGAAACCGCTGACAGACTTCGTCAGCAGCCGCGATGAAAAAGCACTCGCCAAGCTGGGCGTCAGCTCGGTCGGCGAACTGCTGCGGTACTTCCCGCGCACCTACATCCACCCGGGCACCGTCACCGAAATCAGCCGCTTGGAGGCCGGGCAGACCGCAATCGTCTACGCCACCATCGAATCGGTGAACACCAGGCCCATGCGCAACCGGCGCGGCACCATCACCGAAGTGACACTGGCAGACGAACACGCCGAAATCACTGCGACGTTCTTCAACCAGAAGTACCTCGCCGAACAGCTCAAGCCCGGCACCCGCATGGTGTTGACCGGCGACATCAAGGTCTACCGCAACTCCCTGCAGATCCAGAACCCCCGATGGCTGGGCCACGAGGACTACATCGACCGCGGGGACATCGAAAACCCCATCCCCATCTACCGGTCCAACAAACAGTTCGCTTCTGACCGGCTGGCCAAAACCATCCGCACCGTCCTCGATGCCCTCGGCCCAGAAGACTTCACCGACCCCATTCCCGCAGAGGTGCTCGCCGACCACGGCCTGCCTGACCTGCGCAAAGCCCTCACCATGATCCACCGGCCAAAAAACGAGGCCGATGTCAAAGAGGCCATGGAGCGCTTCCGCTTCGAAGAGGCCTTCGCCCTGCAGGCCGAACTCTACGGCCGCCGGCAGCGGGCCAAAGCAGAACAGTCCGTCCGCCTGCCCGGCAAAGTCGACGGCCTGCTCGCATCCTTTGACGAATCCCTGCCGTGGCCGCTGACCAAATCGCAGCGGCGGGCCGGCACCGAAATATCGCAGGATCTCGATTCGGATTCGCCCATGAACCGGCTGCTGCACGGTGACGTCGGCTCGGGTAAAACGCTCGTGGCCATGCGTGCCATGCTCCAGGCTGTCGACTCTGGCCGCCAGGCGGCCATCATGGCGCCCACGGAAGTCCTCGCCGCACAGCACTATGAGAGCTTCTCACGCATGCTCGGCGAGCTGCGCACCGACGACACTCTGTTCTCCCAAGCAGAAGGTGTGCGGATCGCGCTGCTGACCGGATCAACCCCACAGGCCCAAAGGCGCAAAATCCTGTTGGACCTGGCCAGCGGGCAGATCGGCATCATCGTCGGCACCCACGCGCTGCTGTCGGACACCACGATCTTCGCTGCCCTCGGCCTGGTCGTCATCGACGAACAGCACCGCTTCGGCGTCAACCAGCGTGAAGCCCTGCGCACAAAAGCCGGGGGAGTCATCCCACACGCCCTCGTCATGACGGCAACCCCCATCCCGCGGACAGTCGCCATGACCGTCTTCGGTGACCTCGACGTGTCCACCCTGACCGATATGCCGGGCGGGCCGAAGAAGATCGCCACCCACGTTGTCGCTCTCGGCACCCACCCGCACTGGATGGATCGCGTGTGGGAAGTCGTGGCCGAACACGTCGAGGCGGGGCTGCAGGCCTATGTCGTCGTCAGCCGGATTGAAGACGACCCGGAGCTGTTCGGCATCGACTCCGCGCTCGCTGCGATCGACGCTGTTCCCCGGCTGGCCGGCCGCCGGGTTGACGCACTGCACGGACAGATGTCGCAGGAAGACAAAGACGCCGTCATGGCGGAGTTCACGGCAGGCGACATCGACGTGCTCGTGTCCACAACCGTCATCGAAGTCGGCGTGGATGTCCACCGGGCCCGCGCCATGGTCATCCTCGACGCCGACTGCTTCGGCTTAGCTACCCTCCACCAGCTGCGCGGACGGATCGGCCGTGACGGCGAGCAGGCGATCTGCTTCCTCGTGACCTCCCGCACCACAGACGACGAGGCGGTGGGACGGCTGAGTACGGTCGCCGGGACTTTGGACGGATTCCGGATTGCAGAACACGATGTCGACAACCGCCGCGAAGGCGATGTTCTGGGCCGAGGCCAGTGGGGTTCGCGCAGTTCGCTGCGCTACCTGCGGGTGCTGCGCGACGAAGGAATCGTCGCCGCCGCCCGCACTGCCGCACACGCCTATATGGACGCCCACCCGGACGGCACACCCGAATTGCGGGCCTATGTTGATGACCTCGCAGGCGATGACCTCATGGAGGTTTCATGACCCGCATCATCGCCGGCAGCCTGGGCGGGCGCAGGATCGAAACCCCGTCCGGCTCTGACACTCGCCCCACCTCGGACAGGGTGCGCGAATCACTTTTCGCCCGCCTGGGCTCCCTGGGGATGCTCGCCGACTCCACCGTCCTCGACCTGTTCGCCGGTTCTGGAGCCCTGGGCCTCGAAGCGATCTCCCGAGGCGCCACCCGGGCAGTGTTCGTTGAGCGCGCCGGCAAAGCGGCTCAGGTCGTGAAGAAGAACATTCGAGCTCTCGGACTGAACGACAGCTGCTCCGTCCACGCGCGCGCCGCCCAACCGGCCGTCGAATCCCTCGCTGGTTCAGGCGAACGCTTTGACCTCATCTTCGCCGACCCGCCCTACCCGCTGGGGGAATCGGAACTTGCCCAGCTGCTCGAAACAGCCGCGGGATTGCTGAAAGACGACGCGTCGCTTCTTGTCATAGAGCGAAGCGCACGCTCGCCCCAGCCGCAGCTGCCGCATAGTCTTAGCGTGTACGCGAAGTCTCTTCACGGCGAAACCGCGCTGTGGCTTGTTGAGAGGAGCGGAGAATGAAGGTCGTCTGCCCGGGCTCCTACGACCCGATCACCCTGGGCCACATCGATGTGGCGCTGCGTGCGGCCAAGCTTTTCGATGAAGTTGTGCTCGCCGTTGTGCACAATCCCAACAAAACCGGCAATTTCCCGGTTGCCGAACGGGTTCGGCTGATCCGCGAATCACTCGCCGAATCCGGTGCCCCTGACAATCTCACAATCGACGATGTGCCCGGTGGTCTGCTGGTCGACTACTGCCAGGACGTGGGTGCGGTTGGTGTCGTCAAGGGCATCCGAGGCGGAACCGACTACGCCTATGAACTTCCGATGGCGCGGATGAACAGCGAAATCGGGGACGTCGAAACCATTTTCCTGCCCGGTTCGCCTCACTTGGAGCACGTGTCGTCATCGCTCATCCGCGAAGTGCATGCTCTGGGCGGCGATGTTTCGTCCATGGTTCCCGGCCCCGTTCTCACAGCGCTTGACTCTCTGAAGAACACATAGTGCGCCCCGGTTGGTTCTTCGGGCTTGTCCTCCATACCGTCCTTCTGCACGGCACGTTCAATGCCGCGAAGGTCATGGTGTCGTATAAGACGCTGGCTGAGGGCGGTGACGCTTTTGCCGTCGGCATGATGGTGACGGCCTATTCGCTCGTTCCGCTCTTTGCGGCACTCACCGTGGGCAGGCTCGTGGACCGCGGTCTCTACGTACCCATTCTTTGGGTGGGAACTGCCGCCTGCACCGCCGCGCTGGCAGGTGCCGCGCTCAGTTCGGGGATTCCCGCGCTCGTGCTGTTCTCCATGCTTTTGGGGCTCGGCCAGCTGCTCATGACGGTGTCATCGCAGGCGTTCATCCCCGCCTCATTCGCTCCGCAGGAACTCAACTCTCGCTTCGGCACTCTGACCCTGGGCGTGTCGATCGGACAGACCCTCGGCATGCCCCTGGCGGGTGCTGTTGCCGCCTGGGCGAGTGACGGAACCGGTCCGAATGCCGAGGCGGGGCTGTGGGCCATGTGCGCGCTCGCGGCTCTCGCTTTCCCCTGTGTCTTTGTCGTCATGCGTCGTCCCGCCGTCAAACGGGTCGGGAGGGCGCAGGCGAAGGCCGCCGCGGTTTCGCCGCGGGCGCTGCTGGGCACGCCGGGGATGAAGCCGGCGATCTTCGCCTCGATGGCCACCTTGGCGGCAATTGATCTGATGAGCGCCTATCTGCCGGTCATCGGCGAAAAGCACGGCCTGTCGGTTGTCGTCGTCACTGCGCTCATCACGGTGCGGACAGTTGCGACGATCGTGTCGCGTGCGTTCATGGGTGCGCTGACAGCCCGGTTTGATCCGATGCTTCTGCTGTGGCTGTCCTCACTTGCCGCCGGCGTTACGGTCTTCGCAATTCCCCTGTGGGTGTGGGTGCCGTTCCTCGCGATCATCATGGTGGTCTCCGGCTTCGCTTTCGGGCTCACACAGCCGTTGACGATGACGTGGGTGTCGATGCTGGCAACACCGGGCAACCGGGCCGCCGTCATGTCGATCCGCCTGGCCGGCAACCGCCTGTCACAGGTGGTCATGCCGATTGCGGCTTCGGCCGTAGCCTCCGTCGCCGGGGTCGGCTCGATCTTCTTCTTGTCAGGCGGGGTGCTGATGTTGGCAGCAGGCCTGACTCTGCGGGCACCTCGCCCGAAAACCGCCGAGGTGCCGGACCGGTGAGGTGCAGGGCAGCTGGGTTCAGCTGCCGGCCAGTTCCAGCAGGTCGCCCACGATTGAAATTGCCGTGAGAGCACTCGTCGACGGATTGTGCGGTGAGGGAGCACTGGAGATGCGGAACGTGAAGTCGCCCGCCGCACCGGAGGCTTCGATGTCGTGGAACGTGGGGTCGTCTGATCCGTTCCCGATCAGCTCGACGCGCACTCGGGCCAGTGAGGCCCGCAGGGACTCGGGCGACGCGCGGCCGTCGGGAAGGTCCCGCTCGGCGGTTGCCCAGGCCAGAGCTGTTGCCACGTTGAGGTTCGAGGGGAACTTCTCAATTGCCTCTTCCGGGTCACCGCCAAAAACCTGCGCGGTCTGCCCAGCCGGCAGCTGTTTCAGGCGCGTGCGCTCGTCATCGCTCATCCAGTCCTGGACGAGGGTGGACGCCTTCTTCGTCGTGGTGATGGACACGTGATCAAAGCCGAGCAGAGCGGCTGAGCGCAGCACGTCGAAACCGCCGATCGCACCATTCGTGACCACCAGGTTCGGCATGCCCAGCAGCACCTCGGCCGTCTGCTGATCAGCCAGCGCTCCCACACTGGTCAGCACGAACGGCTTGCCGATCGCGGCAATTCGCGGGGCGTAGGCGCGCACTGCGGCACCGCCGGCGCACTCAACAATGACGTCGGCGCCCTCAGCCGCCTCTTCCAGACGGTCCTGCCCGAAGATCGGGATGTCGGACTTTCGATCAGTGTCGCGGTGGACAACAGCCCCGCACACTTCGACGGGGCGGCTCTCCAGCAGACTCCGAATGTCGTTGGCGATCGTGCCCATGCCGATAAGCAGTGCTTTCACTGTGTCCTCCCTGACGAACCGTTTGCGGCCGCCGAAGCGGTGCTTTCGTCAAGGTTCTCAGCGCTCTTCCTGTGCAGCAAGGGGTAGAGCACCCAGAACGCGATCGTTCCGGCCACGAGTCCCAAAACTGCCGAAAAGAACGTGTTGACCAGCCATCCCAAAGCCGCACCGAACGCTCCCGTGGCTGCGGCAACCGCGGTTTCACAGGCGTGGACGAAGTCGTAGATCGGGCTGAAGCCCAGATCGTGCATGCCGACCAGCAGAATGTGACCGCCGACCCACAGCATCGCGATGACGCCGACAATTGAGAGTGTCTTCATGACAATCGGCATGGCCTTCACAATGCCGAGCCCCAGCTTTTCGGTTGAGGGCTTCTTCGCCAGGTGCAGTCCGACATCGTCCATCTTCACAATGATTGCGACGACCCCGTAGACCAGGGCCGTGATGAACAGGGCAACCACGATGAGTGAAATGAGCCTGGTCCAAAAACCCATGTGGTCGACCGTGGACAGTGCGATGACCATGATTTCGGCCGACAGGATGAAGTCGGTGCGCACAGCCCCGCGGACGATCTGCTTTTCCTGTTCGGGACCGCGTTCGACCGCCGGAGCCTCTTTCGCATGGGAACGGCCGAGAGCCAGTTCCCACAGCTTTTCGGCACCTTCGTAGCTCAAATACAGCCCGCCGATCATAAGCAGGGGAGTAAGTGCCCACGGGAGGAATTGGCTGAGCAGCATGATCGCCGGCAGGATGAACACCAGTTTGTTGATGATCGACCCGCGGGCGATTTTCCACACAACGGGGAGTTCGCGAGCCGGCGAAAAGCCGTCGACATAGCGCGGGGTGACTGCGGCATCGTCAACAACAACACCGGCGGCTTTGGCCGAGGCCCGTCCTGCGGCCGCGCTGATATCGTCGACGGATGCGGCAGCTGCGCGCGACAGTGCGACAACATCGTCAAGAAGAGCGGCAAGACCACCGGCCATAGGAGGATCCTCACTGTGTGAATGCAGGTCAGCCAGATTCTACGGGCACTATCTGCACCGGGAGCACAGCAATTTGCCCGGCCACGGCGGCCTGGACTAGAATGGAACGCTGTGTGTCATCAGGGGCGCACATATTTCGACGGCCATCAAACACTGGGAAACGCGAAAGGGGAGAGCCGTGGAACGCAAAGATCTGCAGCTCGACCTGCGCAAGCTCGGCGTAGCCGACAAGCCCGGCGCGTGGACCGATGTCGACGTGACCGTTGCCGCCCCTGAGGACTTGCGGAACGAAATGATCGGCGTCCCGGAAGGGGATCCGCTCACGGTTCGTCTGCGGCTGGAAAGCGTTGTCGACGGCATCTACGCCTCGGGAACCTTCCAAGCCCTGGCCAAAGGTCAGGACGCGCGGACGCTCGAGGACCTCGAACTGCCCCTGTCAGTCGACGTCCAGGAGCTCTTCGTCTACGAACGCGGAGAAGACGAAGACTCCTATGCCGTTGAACGCGATAAGATCAACCTCGAACCGCTCATCCGCGATGCAGTCGTGATGGCGCTTCCGCTCAACCCGGTGGAATCGGATGACGATGGCGAATTTTCGTACACCGTCGGCGAATTCCCCGAAGACGAAGAAGCGGGATCGATCAACGATCGCCTCGCGGCACTGAAACATCAGTTAGAGAAGAAAGAGAGCTAGACGTGGCTGTTCCGAAGCGTAAGATGTCGCGCAGCAACACCCGCCACCGTCGTTCGCAGTGGAAGGCTCAGGTCCCCGGCCTGGTCAAGACTGTGGAGAACGGTCGCGTTGTGTACTCGCGCCCCCACCACGCAAAGCTGGTGGAAGACTCCAACGGCAACCCCCTGTTCCTTGAATACAAGGGACGTAAGGTCGCTGACGCCTGACACTATGACTGAAGCGCAGAATCTGCGTGAACTCAACGAGCGTCTCGGGATCGACATTGATCCCGAGACGCTTCGTCTTTCACTCACACACCGTTCCTACGCCTTTGAAAACGGCGGCATCCCCACAAATGAGCGCCTGGAGTTCTTAGGCGACTCCGTGCTGCAGCTGGTTGCCACCGAATGGCTGTTCCACAACAACCCGGCAATGGCCGAAGGGCGTTTGGCGAAAATGCGCTCCGCCGTCGTCAACACCCGTGCCCTGGCCGCTGTTGCCCGTCAGTACGGCATCGGCGACTACCTTCTGCTGGGCAAGGGCGAAGAGCTCACCGGCGGGCGCAACAAAGACTCGATCCTGGCTGACACGGTCGAAGCGATCATCGGCGCCTGCTACATCAGCCAGGGCCGGCAGGTGGCGGAAGACCTCGTGCACAGGTTCGTTGACCCCATGCTCGATGACGCCGTCAACCTCGGTGCCGGCATGGACTACAAAACCACCTTGCAGGAAGCCGCCGCGGACCTCGGCCTGGGAGTCGTGACTTACGAGATCACCTCGGAAGGACCCGACCACGCGCGCGTCTTCACGGCACAGGCCCAGCTGGGCGACACCACGTGGGGCAGCGGTGAGGGAACGTCGAAGAAGAACGCCGAACTCGTCGCCGCCGAAGCAGCCGTCAAGGCCATCCGGGAGAAACACCCCGACTGGTCGCGCGCCTGATGCCGGAACTTCCGGAAGTTGAGCACGTTCGCCGCGGGCTTGAACCGTGGGCGGTCGGCTCGCGAATCGAATCCCTGCGGGTGCTCGACCCGCGCATTCTGGGCACCACCTCGCAGCGGACGGTCGATCCGACCGCTGTTGACCGTCTGACCGCCTCAGTTCCCGGCGGTCTCGTCGAAGGGGCGTGCCGCCGCGGCAAGTTCATGTGGCTGCCCCTGGCCACAGGCTCCGTCTTTCCCGACTCCGCTTCCGAGGTGCCGGCTGGCTGGGCAGTGGCCCTCCACCTCGGCATGTCAGGGCAGGTGAGGATCCACACCGCCGCCGATGCCGTGCATCGGCACACCAGGGCCGTGTTCGACATGTGCTCAGCCGACGGGACCCCGTGGCAGATGCGGTTTGTCGATCAGCGGATCTTCGGCCACATCGGCCTGGAGCCTCTCGTGACGGGGCTTGGCTCGCCGCGTCTGGTTGCGGCATCCGCCGCCCGGATTGCACCGGACCCCTTCGAGGACGGATTCGATGCGGAAGGCTTAGCGCGGACTCTCAAGGGCCGCCGCACAGCAATCAAGGCCGCTCTGCTGGATCAGGGCGTGGTGTCCGGAATCGGCAATATCTACGCTGACGAGGCGCTTTTCGCCGCGGGAGTCCACCCTGCCGCCCGGACCGACCGCCTGCGCATCAGCCGGATTGAAAACACCCTGCACGCCGCCCGGGACGTCATGGCCCGTGCCATTGAGGCCGGCGGAACGAGCTTTGACGAACTGTACGTCAACGTCAACGGCGAATCCGGATACTTCGACCGCAGCCTGGGCGTCTACGGCAAAGCCGGCAGTCCGTGTACCCGGTGCGGTGAAACCGTGCGCAGCAGCACGATTGCCGGACGCACATCCCACTGGTGCCCCACCTGCCAGAAACCCCAGAGGCGGTACTGACACCGCCCGCTTGTTCCAAGAGCGCAGGCTATTTGCTCCAGCACCGTCGGAGGCTTACTCTGAGGGCGGTTCATGGGAGCCGGGACACGCCCGGCTGAGAGGGCGAAGCGGCCGACCATCAGCACTCGAAGCGGATCATGCCGACGTGAGGAGAATGGTGAAGACAGCGGTCATCGGGGCGGGAATCCTCGGACTCGCCACAGCCCTGCGGCTGCAGCGCGCAGGCCACGATGTCACCGTTTTCGATCCCGCGCCGGTCAGCGGAGCCTCCTACGCGGCCGCCGGCATGCTCGCCCCCGTTGCTGAAGTCCAGTTCGGCCAAGACAGTCTGCTGCCCATCATGCAGAAAGCCCTCGATGAGTACCCGGAGTTTTTGGACTTGCTCGGGGTACCGCACGAGGCGGTCGGCTACGAAACCGCCGGAACCCTCCTGGTGGCAGCAGACCCCGGCGACCGCGAACACCTCGAACGAATGGAGAGGGCCTACGAAGCGCGCGGACTGGCGTTCAACCACCTGCCCGGGAGCAGGCTCACGCGTCTCGAACCCGCCCTTGCTCCGGGCCTGTCAGCCGGGGCTGAAATCCCCAGTGACTTGCGCATCGACCCACGCCGTTTCACGAACGCCCTGCTGGAAGCACTGGGACCGGAGGCACTTGTCCGGCAGTGCGTCACCCGCCTGGACGGTGCGGCCGTCGAAACCGCTGACGGCGTTCTTCACAGCTTCGACACGACAGTCGTGGCCGCCGGCATGGGCATCGCCGACATCGCGGGGCTGCCTGAAGACGCGGCACTGAGCCTGCGGCCGGTCTACGGCGATGTCATCCGCGTGCGAGTACCCGAAAACCGTCTGCGCTTCGGCCCGTTGCTATCCCGCACTGTCCGCGCCGTCGTCACCGGCCGCAGCGTGTACGTCGTGCCGCGGGCAAGCGGCGAAATCGTCATCGGCGCATCCGTCCGCGAAGACCGCCCCGACACAGACCTCGGCAGCGTTGCCGACCTCCTGGCTGATGCCATCACGGTTGTTCCCGGGTTGCGCGACTGCGACCTCATCGACGTGACCACCCGCGCTCGCCCCACAACAGAAGACGACATGCCAGTGGTGACACGGACTCAGGTGAGCGGCACCTCGGCAGTTGTTGTTGCAGGAGGACTGTCCCGGCACGGCATCCTCCTGACCCCGTACGTATCCCGCCTGGCGGCCCAGGCCGCCGACACCCACCCGGAAGGAAGGATCCCATGAGCATCAAGGTCAACGGCACCGAGCAGGAGCTTGACGGCAAGCTCACGGTGCTTGACGTCGTGGCGCGCACGACCGACAAGGAGTTCAACCCGGACGGAACACCCGCAGACGGCAGCCGACCCGGCATCGCAGCAGCACTCAACGGAGCTGTCATCCCAAGGGCCCGCTGGGCAGAAACGGATGTCGCAGACGGGGCGGTCATCGACATCGTCACAGCTGTGCAGGGAGGCTGATGTGCAGCCGCTGACAATCGGCCCGACCACCCTGACCTCCCGGCTCATCATGGGAACCGGCGGGGCCGTCGACCACACCAACCTGCGGGCCGCCCTGCAGGAATCCGGCACCGAACTGACAACCGTCGCCATGCGCCGCTACAGCCCGACGGAAGCCGGTTCGCTGTTCGCCATGCTGTCCGAACTGGACATCAAGGTGCTGCCGAACACAGCCGGCTGCTACACCGCCGCCGACGCTGTGCTCACCGCTGAACTGGCTCGCGAAGCGTGTGAAACCTCGCTCGTGAAGGTCGAAGTCATCGCGGACGAAAAGACCCTCCTGCCGGATGTCATCGCAACCCTCGAAGCCACGGAGATGCTCGCCGAGCGCGGCTTCGTGCCCTACGTCTACACATCGGATGACCCGGCCGTGGCCAAGCGACTGGAATCCGCTGGTGCTGCGGCCGTCATGCCGCTGGGTGCGCCGATCGGCTCCGGCCTGGGCATCCTCAACCCGCACAACATCGAGCTCATCTGCTCGCGCGCCTCTGTTCCGGTGGTGCTGGATGCCGGGATCGGCACTGCTTCCGAGGCATCATTCGCCATGGAGCTGGGATGTTCCGCTGTTCTTCTGGCCAGTGCCGTCACGCGCGCCGAAGACCCCGTTGCCATGGCGCGCGCCATGCGCATGGCCGTTGAATCCGGCTACTGGGCGGCACGCGCCGGCCGGATTCCCACACGCCGGCACGGTGCTGTTGCTTCCAGCAGCTTTGATGGAATCGTCACAGGCCACGACCCGGCCGAAGGATTCCGCGGAATGGGGGTCACACAGTGACTGATCAGACGCACCTCAATCTGACACCGGAGGACGCGGATCGCTTCCGCCGGCAGATGGGTTTGGCCGGTTTCGGCGAAGAAGGCCAGGCCAGGCTTCTGAAGTCGCGCGTCGCTGTTGTCGGCGCGGGCGGGCTCGGAGCTCCCGTCCTGCAGTACCTGGCGGCAGCCGGTGTCGGCCACATCGAGATCATCGATGACGACGTTGTCGAACGCAGCAATCTGCACCGCCAGGTCATCCACTCTGAGTCTGACATCGGCAGGCTGAAAGCAGAATCAGCCGCCGATGTGTGCCGCGGTCTGTTCCCCGGCATCGAACTGACCCTGCACACCGACCGACTGACCGCCGATAATGCCCTGCACGTGCTGCGGGATGCGGACCTCGTCATCGACGGCACCGACAGTTTCGATTCCCGCTACCTCATTTCCGATGCGTGCGAAATGCTGCGCAAACCCGTCATCCAGGGTTCGGTCCTGCGCTTCTCCGGTCAGGTGGGCGTCTTCTGGGCGGGAAAGACCGGCACCTACCGCGACCTCTACCCGGAAGCCCCTGACGCGGGCTCCACACCCACGTGTGCGGAAGCCGGAGTCATCGGCGTGCTGCCGGGAATCATCGGCACGCTTATGACGATGGAGGCCATCAAGCTGCTCGCCGGCGTGGGTGAATCCGCACTCGGCTCGGTTCTCATCTACGACGGACTGGCCAGCACCATGCGGAGCCTCACGGTTGCCGCAGATCCCGACCGCGCACCGGTCGACCACCTCGACTCCGCGGCCGTCATCACCCCGGCAGCACTCGAAGCCCGCCTACAGGCGGACCAGCCGACCCTGCTGGTTGACGTGCGCGAAGCCGACGAGTACGCCGCCGGGACCATTGTCGGGGCGCACAGTGTTCCGCTCAGCGCACTGCTGGAGGGAGCGCAGCTGCCGGAGTCCGAGGCGCCGCTGACTGTGCTGTTCTGTCAGGCCGGTGTGCGCTCGCTGCAGGCACTCGACATTCTCAAAGCCCGAGGAATGCACGAGGGTGCCGCCAGCCTTGTGGGCGGAATCAACGCCGTCTGAGGCCGTACGTGCGGCTATGCTGATCTGAATGTTCCTCAAAACCCTGTCGATGCGCGGCTTCAAGTCGTTCGCGTCTGCCACCCGGCTTGAACTCGAACCGGGCATTACGTGTGTGGTCGGACCGAATGGTTCAGGCAAGTCGAACGTCGTCGACGCGCTCGCATGGGTCATGGGGGAGCAGGGAGCGAAGAACCTCCGAGGCGGAAAAATGGAGGACGTCATCTTCGCCGGCACCTCGAAACGGCAGGCCCTGGGCCGGGCCGAAGTCAGTCTGACGATTGACAACACCGACGGGGCCATCCCGATTGACTACACGGAAGTCACCATCAGCCGCACGCTGTTCCGCTCAGGCGGCAGCGAATACGCCGTCAACGGCGCACCCGCCAGGCTTCTGGACATCCAGGAGCTGCTCTCAGACTCCGGTCTGGGCAAAGAGATGCACGTCATCGTCGGCCAGGGACAGCTGGACCAGGTCCTTCACGCCGACCCCTTTGAGCGCCGCGGAATCATCGAAGAGGCCGCCGGTGTCCTCAAACACCGCAGGCGCAAAGAAAAAGCCGTCCGCAAACTCAACGGCCTGCAGACCAACCTCGACCGCCTGCAGGACCTGCGGGCAGAACTCGCCCGACAGCTGGGGCCCCTGGGCAGGCAGGCGCGTGCCGCACAGCGCGCCGCAACCGTCCAGGCGGAGCTACGCGATGCCAACGCCCGTCTGCTGGCCGATGACATCGTCCAAACAGAAGCCGCGCTGCAGAACACGGGCGATGCCCACGCGGAATCCCAGCAGCGTCAGCACCTAGAGGCACGCATTGCACAGCTGGAAGAGGAAATCTCTGAGGCGCGCACCGCCGCGGTGAAGGCGGAAGAAGAACACGACCGCCTCTCGCAGCTGCTGCGCAGGGTGGGGCAGGCTGCCACTCGAGCCAAGGCGGCAGCTGGCCGCGCTCGCGACCGTGTGGAATTCCTCCGCACACCCGCCCAGAAGCTCAGCGGCGACGAACCCGAAGCGCTGCTGGAGCGGGCCGAGCACTTCCGCGGTGAGCTCAGCGATGCCGAAGACCAGCAGAGCAAGAGGGCACAGAGCCTCGAAGAGCTGGCGCAGACCCGCTCGGAGATTTCAGGAAAGCTCGAGCAGGCAGAAGCCGCGCTGAAAGCCGCACGGGCGGAAATCGCCGAAAAGGTCCGCATCCGGGCCGGCCTCGAATCCGATGTCGAAACAGCCAACCGGGCTCTCGAGGGGATTGCCCGCGAAAAAGCTGACGCCGCGCCGGCACGCGACAAGCTCCTGGCCGACATCGAAGCCGCACGCGCCGAAGCCCAGCGTGCAGAAGCCGCCGCAGCTGAACTCGAAGGCGACCAGACCGGCATCGACGACACTGTGAAGGCTGCCGCGGACGCCACCGCGCAAGCTCAGAAGGCATTTGACGAAGCCAGTGCGCGCAGTGCCGAACTGACCGGTCAGCTGCGCAAGACAGAGGCCCGCATTGAGGCCCTGCAGCTGAGCGCCTCGCATTCGGCATCAGCCGAGGACCTCCTCGCCCTTGAAATCGACGGGGTGACCGGACGAGTAGAAGACCTCCTGGAGATCGAAGCGGGCTTCGAAACAGCAGCTGCGGCAGCACTCGGCCCGTTTGCGCAGGCACTGTTTGCCAGCAGCCATGCAGCAGGGCTCGCACTGCTGGACAGCACGGACGACGGTGCCGACGTCGACACCGTCATCGGCTCCACGGCCCAGACCAGCGGTCCTGAAGCTCGCGAGGTCAGCGGCGGCAGGCGAGCTGTTGACGTCGTGGCCTCGACGGATCCCGCACTGCACGCCGCCTTGCGGTCGGTGCTCAGCCGCACCGTCATCGTCGATGATTCCGATGCTGCGCTTGCGCTTTTGGAAGACCACCCTGACCTGACCTGCGTGACGCGGGCGGGAACCGTCATCGAAGCCCACCGCGTGCGCCGCTCCGGCAGGGCGGAAGCCGCCCGTGCCGAAGCGCGCAACGCGCTCGCAGAAGCCCAGGCCGGCATCGGCGACCTCACACGGGCAGCCGCAGACGCCTCGTCGGAAGTTGAGAAGCTGCGCGAAGCCCTCCGGACCGCCCGCAGTGACGAACAGCAGGCGCAAGAAGCCCGGCGCGACGCGGAAGCTCAGGGTATCCGCGCCCAAGGCAGCGTTACGGCCGCCAAGGAGCGCGTGCAGCTGCTGGAGGCAGAAATCGAGCGCCTCGATGCCCGCAGCGCACAGCTGGAAGAACGCCGAGCCCAGGCGGAAGAGCAGCGTGACAAAGCCCAGGCAGCCCTTGCGGGACTCGACAGCGTCGATGCCGAACCCGACACAGAAGACCGCGACCGTCTGGCACAAGAACACTCGCAGCTGGGCGAAGAGGTCATGGAAGCCCGGATCGCGGCCCGCTCAGCCGATGACCGCGTGCGCTTCCTAGCCGACCGCATCGACAGCCTGCGCCGCAAAGCGCGCGCCCAACAGGCCGAACGCGAACGCCTGCAGCGCGAAGAACAGGCGCGCAGGCTGCTGGCAGACAGAACCGAAGCCGCCGGTGCCATCGCCGTGGAACTCGCCGAACATCTGGCCGAACGCGAAAAGAGCGCCGAAGCAGAACACGCCCGGCTGCAGTCAAGCCGCGCGGAAGCCAACCAACGTGCCGAAAAGCTGCGGGAAAGCCTGGAAGAGCTCCGCGGAGAATCGGCGAAGCTTGCAGAAGCCGAACACGCGGCAGCGCTGAAACGCGAACGCTTCGTACTCAAGCTCGAAGAGCTCAGCCGGCGAGCGGAACAGGAAATCGGCCTGGCGGCCCAGAACCTCGTCGAACAGTTCGGCCCCCACCTCGACGTCCCCGACTTCTCAGCTGACGTTGACAGCGACGCTGACGAACTGCCGACCCGGCCGTTTGTGCGCGCTGAAGTCGAAGCCGCACAGAAAAAAGCCGAGCGCGAAATGAAGCGCATCGGCAAGGTCAACCCGCTGGCGCTCGAAGAGTTCACCGCGCTGCAGGAACGCCACGACTACCTGGAAAAGCAGATCAACGACATCGAAGAGACCCGCGAGGATCTGCGCGGCATGGTCAGCCAAATCGACGAACTCGTCAAAGAGGTCTTCGCCGAGGCCTTTGCCGACACGGCACGTGAATTCACCGACATCTTCAGCCGACTGTTCCCCGGGGGTGAAGGGTCGCTGTCGCTGACAGACCCGGACGACATGCTCACGACCGGGGTCGAGGTGTTCGCCCGGCCAGCCGGAAAGCGAGTCCGCAGGCTGTCATTGCTGTCGGGTGGGGAACGCTCGCTCGTCGCTGTTGCCATCCTCGTGGCGATCTTCAAAGCCCGGCCCAGCCCTTTCTACGTCATGGACGAAGTCGAAGCGGCACTCGACGACGCGAACCTCACCCGCCTGCTGGGGGTTTTCAAAGAGCTGCAGGAAAGCTCGCAGCTGATCGTCATCACCCACCAGAAGCGCACAATGGAGATCGCCGATGCCCTCTACGGCGTCACAATGGGCGGCGATGGAATCTCAAAGGTCGTCTCACAGCGGCTGGCCGACAGCCGGCGAGGCGAATAGGTGGTTCTCGAATAGAACTATCAGCTTGGTCGCATTAAGCTGGTCTTCTGAGATCTGCCGAAATCACGCGCCGAGGAGCTTCTGCCCATGTTCTGCAACCGCCCAATCACGGGGTGCTGATGGCTGGTCTGGGCAGCTTTGTCATTCTCCTCATCGGCCTGGCGATCATTCTGACGATCGGCATCATCATCGTGCTCGCCGTGGCTGTGCCGCGCCTGCGCGAAGAAGGCCGCATCAGGGCCAGCTCCTCGCAGCGCTTCCGCCTGCCTCACTCGTGGACCGGCTATGACGACTACGGCTTCTTCGGTGCAGACGAAGAAACCGCGCACCTTCCCACGCGCGAACAAGCCGCCGTCACCGCGATGGCCGACCACCACTACGTGCTCATACCGCAGCCGCGCCGTCACGCGGCACCGAGCCTCTCAACGCTGCGGCCGCGCACCCGACACTGGAAGGTCCCGGAAACCGGTGCGGGGCTGAGGACCACCCTGAATATTCTGTTCCGCTAGATTGGGTGCCATGGACACTCTTGTCACAGTCGGCATCATCCTGGCCATTGTTCTCATCGCCGTGGGCTTTGTGCTCTTCGGCCCTGCGCGTACTAAGCGCCGCACTCCGCCGGCACACGTGCCGGACCTCGTCGAGGACACCGAAACCACTGAGGTCGAAGAGGAGCGGCGGTACGAAACCCCCACCGAACCGACCACCCGCCTGGCCCGGCTGCGCGCTCGACTGGCCAAGTCCAACAACGTCTTCGGCCGCGGTCTGCTGACCCTGCTGTCCCAGGACACTCTGGACGAACAGACGTGGGAAGACATCGAAGATTCGCTCATCATGGCCGACCTCGGCGTTGACACGACCGCCGAACTGGTCGACTCGCTGCGCGAAAGGGTGCGAGTGCTCGGCACCCGCGACCCCGAACACCTCAAGCCCCTGCTGCGCGAAGAGCTCATCAAAGTCGTCGACCCGACCATGGACCGCACGCTCAACGTCGATCGCACGGAGGCCGCTCAGGCAGCCGGCGACCCCGCCGTCATGCTCGTGGTGGGCGTCAACGGTGCCGGCAAAACCACCACCGTGGGCAAAATCGCCCGCGTCCTTGTAGCCGAAGACCGCAAGGTCGTACTCGGAGCGGCGGACACCTTCCGTGCGGCAGCCGCAGAGCAGCTCACCACGTGGGGCGACCGCGTGGGTGTCGAGACCGTCCGCGGAGAAGAGGGCGTCGACCCCGCATCGGTTGCCTACGCAGCCGTCGAACAGGGCAAGCGCGACGGCGTTGACGTTGTCGTCATCGACACCGCCGGCCGCCTGCAGAACAAGCGTGACCTCATGGACGAACTCGGCAAGGTCAAGCGCGTGGCAACCCGCCCGCTGGGCGAGGGGCACGAGGTTGACGAAGTTCTGCTCGTCCTGGATGCCACCACCGGTCAGAACGGCATGCAGCAGGCGAAGGTGTTCGCCGAATCCGTCGACATCACCGGCATTGTGCTCACGAAGCTCGACGGCACCGCAAAGGGCGGCATCGTCGTCGCCGTTCAGCGTGCCCTGGGAGTGCCCGTCAAACTCATCGGCCTGGGCGAAGGCGCTGACGACCTCGCGCCGTTCACCGCCGAGGGCTTCGTCGACGCGCTGCTCGAATCCTGACCGGGACCGGCACAGCCGCTTGACCCCACCGGTGCCGTGGGACAGCGGATCCGGACGGCAACAGCTGAGAAACCGGGCCCGGCGCATCGTCTATCCTTGTCTGTTGAGTTTCAGTCCACATAAGAAGGCAGTCAGAACCCGTGTTCAACTCTCTTTCCGATCGCCTGACAGCAACCTTCCGCAATCTGCGCGGCAAAGGCCGCCTGTCGGAAGCAGATGTCGATGCGACAATCCGCGAAATCCGCCGTGCGCTTCTCGACGCTGACGTCGCGCTTCCGGTGGTGCGCTCCTTCACGGGGCGCGTGCGCGAACGCGCGCTGTCGGAAGAGGTTTCGCAGGCGCTCAACCCCGGCCAGCAGGTCGTCAAGATCGTCGGTGACGAACTCAAGGGAATCCTCGGCGGGCAGACCCGCCGCCTCGAATTCGCCAAGAAGCCGCCGACGGTCATCATGCTCGCCGGTCTGCAGGGTGCCGGTAAGACCACCCTGGCCGGAAAACTCGCTCACTGGCTGCGCGGCGAGGGCCACCGCCCCATGCTCGTGGCCTGTGACCTTCAGAGGCCGAACGCAGTCAACCAGCTCCAGGTGATGGGTGAACGCGCCAGCGTTCCCGTCTACGCTCCGGAGCCGGGCAACGGTGTGGGCGACCCCGTGGCTGTTGCCAAGGACTCGATCGAAGAAGCCCGCCAGAAGCTGCACGACGTGGTCATCGTCGACACCGCGGGCCGCCTGGGCATCGACCAGGAGCTCATGCAGCAGGCCGCCGACATCCGCGCGGCCGTCAACCCCGACGAAGTCCTGTTCGTCATCGACGCCATGATCGGTCAGGACGCTGTGCAGACCGCCGAGGCCTTCCTTGAGGGCGTCGACTTCACGGGTGTCGTCCTGTCGAAGCTCGACGGTGATTCACGAGGCGGTGCCGCCCTGTCGGTCGCCGAAGTCACCGGAAAGCCCATCATGTTCGCCTCGACCGGCGAAGGGCTGAAGGACTTCGAACAGTTCCACCCGGACCGCATGGCCGACCGGATCCTCGACATGGGCGACATCATGACGCTCATCGAGCAGGCCGAGCGCACCTTCGACAAGAAGGAAGCCGAAAAGCTCGCCAAGAAGGTCGAATCCGGTGACGGCTTTGACCTCGAGGACTTCCTCAAGCAGATCGGCGCCATCCGCAAGATGGGCTCGATGAAGAAGATGCTCGGCATGATCCCGGGCATGGCCCAGCACCGCCAGTTGATCGAACAGTTCGACGAACGTGAATTCGACCGCATCGAGGCGATCATCCGCTCGATGACACCGGCTGAGCGCGCCAACCCCAAGATTCTCAACGGATCCCGCAGGGCCCGTATTGCCCGCGGTGCCGGTGTTGAGGTCAGCCGCGTCAATCAGCTCATGGAGCAGTTCGCCGCCATGCAGAAGATGATGAAGCAGATGGGCGGCGGCCGCGGCATGCCGCAGATGCCGGGTATGCCCGCCATGCCGGGAATGCCGGGCATGGGTGCCGGGGGAGGCCGCAAGCAGCGCCGCAAGTCCGGCGGCAAGAAGCGCAGTGGTGCCGGCAAATCCGGCAACCCGGCAAAGCGCGCACAGCAGGAACGCGAAGCGCAGCTGCGCCGCGAAGGCAAGGCACCCAGCCAGCAGGGCGCATCCTTCGGCGGCATCGACCTGGGGGATGACGAAGAGTTCGACCTGTCGAAGCTGCCGAAGGGCTTCGGCGGCTTCTCGAAGTAACCGGCGCTGGAAAGCCCGGCCAGCTCCCGGTGGCAAGCCAGCCACTTTTCTGGCACAATAATCTGCTGTACTTGTCTGCCCGCTGATCCCTCTCAACCAGCGGACAGGCTGGAACACGAAGACACGAACCGCTGACATCCCCACGTCATGCGCTCGGATCTTCACCCTGATTGCAAAAGGAGACACCACAGAAGTGGCAGTCAAAATTCGTCTGAACCGCATCGGCAAGGTCCACGTACCGCACTACCGCGTTGTCGTGGCTGACTCGAAGACCCGCCAGAACGGCCGTCCGATCGAAGAGATCGGTCTGTACCAGCCCACCTACAACCCGTCGGTCATCAAGATCGACTCGGAGCGCGCACAGTACTGGCTCTCCGTGGGTGCTCAGCCCACCGACCAGGTCAAGGCTCTGCTCAAGCTCACGGGTGACTGGGCTAAGTTCACCGGCGAAGGTGACACCACCAACCGCGTCGAGGGCCAGGCTGAAAAGCAGGAATTCGAAGCTCCCGAAGCCAAGTCGGTCATCAAGCCGAAGGAAGAAAAGGCTGAGGAAGCTCCGGCTGAAGAAGCCGCCGAAGCTCCTGCTGAAGAAGCACCCGCTGCTGAAGAAGCAGAAGAGGCCTGATCATGCTTGCGCAGGCGCTTGAACACCTCGTACAGGGAATCGTCGACAATCCTGACGACGTTTCCGTGAGGGAGCGCAGCAGCGGTCGCGGTACGACCCTCGAAGTGCGCGTCCACCCTGACGACCTCGGTCGTGTCATCGGACGTGCCGGACGCACCGCCAAGTCGCTGCGCAAAGTCGTGAACGCCATTTCCGGCGAACGCGTGCGCGTCGATCTTGTCGAAGCCTGATCACACTGGCAGTCTTCAAACAGCGCCCCGTGGAGGATTTCCTCCCGGGGCGCTGTTGTGTTTGATATCGCAGCTTTGGCACACCCGTTAGCGACGGATCTGTGCTTTAGCCGCAAGGGCCCACCCGTTAGCAAGAAAAACTCCCGTTAGCCGCCACTGTTTTCGGGTGTTTTTGTTGCTAAACGGTGTGCGGGTGCAGGAAGGGGCCGAGGTGGAGGTCCGGTTTTCGTCGGCCGCCGGGGTGCAGGGCGCGGCTGGGCCGCAGCAGCTCGGGCGCGCCCCACGGCAGACCGCCCGCCGTTACACTGGAGGGGTCCGTCAAGCTGTGAAAGGCCCCTGTGAGTCAAGTTGTCGCCCGGCTGGGCAAACCACACGGAATCCGCGGTGAGTTCACCGTCGAAGTCCGCACCGATGATCCCGATGAGCGCTTCCTCGTCGGCAGTGAATTCTCCACTCAGCCGGACATCGGCACTCTCACTTTGACCCGGGCCAGGTGGCATCGCGACCGCCTGCTGCTGACCTTCGCCGAAATCAGCGACCGCACGCGGGCGGAAGAGGTCCGCAACACCCTCATCAGCGTCGAAGCGGACGACAGTGACGACGACAGCGCCTGGTACGTTGCCGACCTCATCGGCCTCGACGTGATCGAAAACGACACCGTGATCGGCAAAGTCGCCGACGTCATCAACAACCCCGCGCAGGATCTCCTCGAAATCACCCTGCACAGCGGGGCTGAGGCTCTTATCCCGTTCGTTGAGGAAATCGTTCCACACGTCGACATCGACGCCGGCACCGTGACGATCACCCCGCCGGCGGGACTGCTGCCGCAGGACGGCGAATCGTGAGACTCGACGTTCTCACAATCTTCCCGGACTACTTAAGCCCGCTCGACCTTTCCCTCATCGGCAAAGCCCGCAGGGACGGCCACCTGGACTTGCGGGTGAGCAACCCGCGCGACTACACCACTGACCGCCACCACACCGTTGATGACACCCCCTACGGGGGCGGTGCTGGCATGGTGATGAAAGCCGAGCCGTGGGCACAGGCCCTGGAAAGCACACTCGAGGGCGCCTCGGGAACGGGGGAGCGGCCCGTGCTGATCGTGCCCAGCCCAGCGGGTGTCCCCTTCACTCAACAGATTGCGCGCGACCTCGCTCAGCGTGAACACCTCGTGTTTGCCTGCGGACGCTACGAGGGCATCGACCAGAGGGTCGTCGAATGGGCCGCAGACGATGGCCGCTTCGATGTTGAGCTCATCAGCATCGGCGACTACGTGCTCAACGGCGGCGAAGTCGCGGCACTCGTCATGATCGAGGCGATTGCCCGGCTGATCCCGGGCATCATCGGCAACCCGGAATCACTGGACGAGGAAAGCCACGAAGACGGGCTGCTCGAATATCCCGCCTACACAAAGCCCGCCGAATGGCGCGGTCGCGGCATCCCCGAGGTTCTGCTGTCGGGCAACCACGCGGCAATCGCCCGTTGGCGCTACGAACAGCGGCTGCGCAGGACAAGCGAGGTGCGTCCCGACATGCTCGAAAAGCTGTGGGACAGCCTCAGCAAGAAGGACCGCGACTACCTCGACTCGCTTCGCGGCCGGCACTGACCAGGTGCCGTGCCGCACTGCGCGGGCACTTTGGCGGCACTGAGCCGGCGCTCTCGGGCGTACGAGGTGCCGGCCCGGCACGGTGCGGATCTGCGGTTCTGATCTCGACTTGGCGAGGCGTGCGCCTGTGCACTAAACTGGGTCTCTGCGTTTGCTGACTTCAGCCTGCCTCGGAGGGCTCGCAAGTCCACAAGGGAAGCCGCAAGGCCATCCGGCAGACCATCCGCCCATCCGCTTTCTGCGGATACTGACACGCGCATGTACGATCCGGGGCGCGCATGCAGGAGAAACCAATGCAGAAACTTGATTTTCTCGACAAGGCTTCGCTGAAGACCGACATTCCCAACTTCAAGGCCGGTGACACCGTTGACGTGCACGTGCGCGTCATCGAAGGCTCGCGTTCGCGTGTCCAGGTGTTCCGCGGTGTTGTTCTGCGCCGTCAGGGCCAGGGTGTTGGCGAAACCTTCACCGTCCGCAAGATCAGCTTCGGCATCGGCGTCGAGCGTACTTTCCCGGTTCACGCACCCACGATCGACAAGATCGACGTGCTGACCCGCGGTGACGTTCGCCGCGCCAAGCTGTACTACCTGCGCGACCGTCACGGCAAGGCCGCTCGCATCCGCGAGAAGCGCTGAGCATGACGAACTGAGGGCGCGAACCGATCGGTTCGCGCCCTTCGTCATATCCGGAACATGCACACATCACGCACTCGCCGCATCCTGCCGGTCATCGCATGGCTGGTCATCGTGGGCCTCCTGCTGGCCGGCATCCTGCGCGGCTTCGTCGTGCAGAGATTCTCCATCCCGTCTGAATCCATGGAGCCCACTCTGCAGCCGGGGCAGAAGATCACCGTGTGGCGCGTCCCGGCGCTGAAGGGAGACATTGAACGCGGCGACGTCGTCGTCTTCGACGGCCGCGGCAGCATGATCCCCGGCACAGGTCCCGGCGGGGTGCAGAACATCGCATCGTGGTTCGGGATCGGACCGAAGAACGTCTTCTACGTCAAACGCGTCATCGGCATCGGCGGCGACGAAATCGTCTGCTGCGAGGACAACCAGCTGACCGTCAACGGTGAGCCATTGCAAGAGCCGTACCTGAAAGACCAGGAGGGCTCCGCCTCGGAAATGGAGTTCCACGTGCGCGTGCCCGAAGGGCGCGTGTGGCTCATGGGCGACAACAGGCACAATTCGACTGACTCGCGGAACCTTCTGGGCCGACCCGGCGGGGGAATGGTCCCGCTCAAGCGGATCATTGGAACAGTCCGAGAATCTGACCAGCAGGCGCCGCGATAGGATGGCCCGGTGACTGAACGGAAGAAGGACGGCAGCAAGGCCCTGCGGGGGCTGCGTGAAATCGCGATCATCGTGGTGATCGCTCTCGTCGTTTCCTTCGCTATCAAAACCTTCGTCGTCCGCTCGTTCTACATCCCGTCGTCATCGATGGAGAACACACTGCAGATCGACGACCGCATCATGGTCAACCAGCTGCCGTGGAACGAACCGCAGCGCGGACAGATCATCGTCTTCGATGACCCGGGCGGTTGGCTGCCCCCAGACACATCGGGCAGCTACAAGCCGAACCCGGTGCTTGAGTTCCTGGGTCTCGTACCGGCCAACGCCGGCCAGCAGCTGATCAAACGCGTCATCGGCGTCGGCGGCGACACAGTCGAATGCTGCGACGAAAAGGGCCGCCTCAAGGTCAACGGCCAGCCGATTGACGAAACCTACATCAAGCGCGGAACCGACCCTTCGGCCATCAAATTCAAAGTGGAAGTCCCCGAGGGCAGCTACTGGGTGATGGGCGACAACCGCGCAAACTCACTCGATTCGCGCTACAACACCGAATCTGCCGGCGGACCGTTCGTATCGAAGGACAACGTGGTCGGCACGGTGTTCGTCATCAACTGGCCACTGGACCGCTTCTCACGCGTCAAAGCCGCCACCGAAGTCTTCGCCGACGTTCCCAACCCGTGAACGGACTGACTGACCTCAGCCTTGAACGGCAGCTGTACGACGACGGCATCCGACGGGTCATCGGAATGGACGAGGTGGGGCGCGGCTGCACCGCAGGCCCCGTCGGGGTGGGTGCCGTCTGGTTCTCACTCGATGAACTCCTGGCCGAACCCGCTGGCATCCCGGCGGGGCTCAACGACTCGAAACAGATCACACCGGCGCGCCGACCCGGTGTCGCCCAGTCGGTCCGCGACTGGCAGGAGCACGCGCAAGTGAGTTACGCCTCGGCTGCCGAGATCGACGAAATCGGCTTGACAGCAGCACTAGCATTGGCTGGCCGCAGGGCCCTGGCAGAGCTTCCCGAAGCCGACGTCGTTCTGTTGGACGGCAAACACAACTGGCTGTCTTATGAACCGTCCCTTGTGGACGCACACCTGTTTGCCGACGCTGACGCGGCGGTCCCCGAAGTCCGCACCTTCATCAAGGGCGACGGGCGGATTGTCACGATCGCCGCGGCCTCCGTCATCGCGAAGGTCGACCGTGATGCGCTCATGGTCGAACTCGACGCGCAGTTCCCCGAATACGGCTGGGCGGGCAACAAGGGGTACCCCAGCCCCGCGCACAAGCGCGCCGTGACGGAATTCGGGCCCACCGAGTGGCACCGCAGGTCATTTGCCCTCTGAGGGTCGAACACTAGGGTAGGAGCTATGAGCGTCGAAGACCTTGAGGCTTTTGAAGCTGATCTCGAACTGCAGCTGTACCGCGAATACCGCGACGTCATCAGCCTTTTCTCCTACGCCGTGGAAACCGAACGGCGGTTCTACCTGGCCAACTCCGTTGACGTGCAGCAGCACTCCGACGGCCGCGATGTCTTCTTCGAGGTCACGCTCACCGACGCCTGGGTGTGGGACACCTGGCGCACCGCTCGCTTTGTGACGAACGTGCGGATACTCACCTATAAGGACGTCAACATCGAAGAGCTCGCCAAGAGCGATTTCCCCGACCCCGAGGACCTCGACGGCTGAGTCTGCCGCTGTTGTGAGGGTCGGCCACCGGGCGGCTGGGTGCGCTGTTCAGCCAGTGCTCACTTCCGTGCCTGCGCCTGTGGACTGAGGGCAGGTTATCCCCAAGACCTTTGACGAGGTGCCGCTCCACCTGGTCTGCCGGGCACCGTTGGCGGCATGAATGAGCCGCAGAGAAAACCACACAACACAACGCTGGGCGCCAGGGGCGAAGAAATCGCCGCCAACTACCTTGAGCGCGACTGCGATTGGATCATCCTCGACCGCAATTGGCGCTGCCGTGACGGTGAAATCGACATCATCGCCTATGACGACGAAGACGTCGTGTTCGTTGAAGTCAAAACCCGTTCGAGTGCCTTTTCCGGCGACCCGCTGGAAGCTGTTGACTTCCACAAGCTGCGCACCCTGCAGGGCCTGGCCACACGCTGGGTGACCGAGCAGAAGGGCTACATCCCCAGCTACCGGATTGACGTCATCGGAATCTGCTTCGGCGGTGAAGCGCCGACGCTTACCCACATTGAGCAGGTGTTCCATGACTGGTGAAGCACCAACCACGCTGGCCGACGCACCCGCCTACACCGTGATCAAACCGAAGGCCCGGGCCATTGGAGCCACGAGCGCAGTCGCCCTGTGGGGGCTTTCCGGCACGGTCATTGCCGTGGAGGCGAGCATCAACAACGGGCTGCCGGGCATTGACATCGTGGGACTTCCCGACGCCTCGGTTTCGGAAGCGCGCAAACGAGTCCGTGCGGCGGTGTCGAATGTGGGGCTGAGTCTTTCGGCTCAGCGCATCACCGTGAACCTGTCACCGGGCAGTGTGAAGAAAGCCGGAACCGCGTTCGACCTCAGCATTGCGGTGGCGCTGCTCGCGGCAGAAGGGGCTGTCAACCGCGACTCCGCGGCATCGTGTGTCTGCATTGGCGAATTGGGCCTAGACGGCAGACTCCATCCGGTCAACGGTGTGCTGCCCATGGTGTCCGCGCTGCGGAAGGAAGGCCTGCGGCGTGTGATTGTGCCCAAGGCGAATGAGAGCGAAGCTCTCCTGGCTGGCGATGTCGACGTGCGCGGGTGCATCAGTCTGGCCGATGCCGTGCGGGTGCTCGGCGGGGACGTGCGCCCCGTTGACCTCGTGCCGGTTGAGCTGAGCGGTCGGCGGGCAGTTGAGCCGCAGCGTCCGGGTGACCTCGCGGACGTGCAGGGGCAGGACGACGCCCGGTGGGCCCTCGAGGTTGCGGCTGCCGGTGGGCACCACCTGCTGATGAGCGGCCCGCCCGGGGCGGGCAAGACAATGCTCGCCGGCTGCCTGCCTGGTCTGCTGCCGCCCCTGTCACCTGACGAGGCGGTGGAAGCCTGCTCGCTGCAGTCCCTGGACGGCACACTTGATCCCGAGCGGGGGCTTGCCGCTGTTCCTCCCTTTGAATCTCCGCACCACCGCACGACTGCCGCGGCAATGGTGGGCGGTTCCAAACCGGGGATGATCGGTGTGCTGTCAAAAGCCCACAGGGGAGTGCTGTTCCTCGATGAGGCCCCCGAATTCAGTCGCGATGTTCTCGAAGCCATGCGACAGCCCCTGGAAAGCGGAGTGTGCAGTATTCATCGGGCGTGGGGCTCGGTTGACCTGCCCGCCCAGTTTCAGCTTGTGCTGGCAGCAAACCCGTGCCCGTGCGGTGGTTCGACCGGCAGGCAGTGCATGTGCAGTCCCACGGAGAAAAGGCGCTATAGAGCCAAACTGTCCGGTCCACTCATGGACCGCGTGGACATTCAGCTGACAGTGCAGCCCATCAGTCCGGCCGACCTGCACAGAAAAGAAAAGCGCGAAGGCTCAGCAGAAGTCGCACAGCGGGTTGCCCAGGCTCGGCAGGTGCAAGCAGAGCGGTACAGCACAGACGGCTTTTCCCTCAATGCGCGAGCTCCGGGCAGTCGACTGCGGGAGATCTTCCACTTCACACCGCAGGAAACAGCGCACCTGGATACCGCGTTAGAACGCGGAACGCTGTCCATGCGCGGTTACGACCGTGTGCTGCGCATAGCCGCAACAATCGCCGATCTGCGCGGCATTGAACGCCCTGGCCGTGACGAGCTCATGGCGGCGGCCGCACTGAGAACCCAGGAGCAGCTATGACCGATATTGCCGAACTGCGAGCAGCCGCGAACCTCCTGCGCACAGCAGAGCCCACCGACCGGATGCTCGCGGTGTGCATACGCGCCGAAGGCGTGGAAGAAACATGGCGCGCGCTCAGCGAAGCGGCACGCCACGACGGGACAGACAACGCCGGGGCGAAGAGCTTCATCGCGCGCTGTGCGGCCACATTCGGCATCACGGCCAGCACGGAAGCGGTGAGCAAAGCCGCTGAACGATGGCGCGCCAGAATCGCAGGGCACGACGGCGATGCCGACCGTGACCTGAGGATTATGGAACGGCTTGGCGCTCGCCTCGTCACGCCGGACAGCAGCGAATGGCCAGAGCAGCTGGATGACCTCGGTCTGGATGCGCCAACAGCCCTGTGGGTGCGCGGACCGGGCAATCTGGCCGAGCTCGCAGATGTTTCCTGTGCTCTTGTCGGTGCTCGTGCCGCAACCGGTTACGGGACCGCGCTTGCCAAGAACACGGCGTTTGAACTGGCTCGCGACTGCGTGACCGTCATTTCCGGCGGAGCATTCGGCATTGACGCGGCAGCGCACGCCGGGGCTCTTGCTGCATCAAGCGGGCGAGCCTCAACAATCGCGCTCATGGCCGGGGGAGTGGACCGCATGTATCCGCGCGGCAACGCGGACCTGCTGGAAGAGCTGTGCCGCAATCACCTGGTGGTCTCCGAGTGCCCACCGGGTGCCACACCCATGCGGCACAGGTTCCTGGCGCGCAACAGGCTGATAGCCGCACTGTCATCAGCCGTTGTGGTTGTCGAGGCGGGCTGGCGCTCCGGGGCTATCAACACCGCGCATCACGCAGCTGAACTCGGTCGCCCACTGGGTGCATTTCCTGGGCGCGCCTCGGATGTTGAATCCGCCGGATGCCACCGTCTCATACGGGATGCCGGCGCTGTGCTCGTTGCCGAAGCTGACCACGTGCGCGAACTGCTGGGCACGGCGGACATCGCCGAACTGTTCAGCCGGGAAAGTGCACAGGCACACGGCAAACAGGCGGACGGTCTTAGCGATGCCGAGCTCAAAGTGTTCTCCGCACTCCCGGTGCAGCGCGGCGTTGACTGTTCCACTCTCGCAGTGAGGGCGGGATTGGACCCGCAGACCACGACGGCCGCGCTCGCCGCACTCGAACTTGCCGGGCTGGCACAGCGCAGCGGTGACGAGTGGCAGAAGGGCCGGTGAACTGTCCCCGCTATCCTGGATTCATGACCTCGAACCTTCCCCGCGAGGCACTGCCTGCCGAATACGCTTCGGCCCTTGAGGACTACGAGGCTGATCTCACGGTCCATCAGACAGTGTCCGAACACACCCGGCGGGCATACTGTGCCGATGCACAGTCCGTGCTCGAATTCCTTGTGCGCGCCGCCGGCGGGGAACCCATTGCCCTGCGGGACGTCGAACTGGCCAACCTGCGCCACTGGCTCATGGAGATCCACGAAAACGGGGCATCGCCCAGCACAGCGGCACGGCGCATCGCGGGTGTCAGGTCGTTCTTCACATTCCTGCGGCGCAGCGGCCGCATCGAGGCTTCACCCGCCGAGCGTCTGCAGGCACCCAAAAAACCCGGCCGGCTGCCGGCTGTCCTCAAACAGAGTGCCGCTGAAACTGTGCTGGCCAACACCGCGCAGACCCCCAGTGCAGACACGGAGCAGACAGCAGAGCCCACCCCGGTGCAGCTGCGGGACCGAGCCATGGTCGAACTGCTCTACGCCACGGGCATGCGCGTATCAGAACTCACAAGCCTCAACCTGGACTCGATCGACTTCACCAACAAACTCATCACGGTCATCGGCAAGGGGCGCAAAGAACGCCGAGTGCCCTTCGGCGGGCCGTCAGAAGCTGCGCTGAACGCCTGGTTGGACAAGGGGCGGGATGCGCTGGCCGCAGAGCCTGAAGCCCTGTTCGTCGGCGTGCGCGGAAAGCGCATTGACCCGCGTCAAGTGCGCGAGGTCGTAGGGCGGGCAACTGCCGGCTACAGCGATTCCCCAAAGCTGGCACCGCACGGTCTGCGGCATTCAGCGGCAACTCACATGGTGGAAAACGGGGCTGACATTCGCCAAGTGCAGGAAATGCTCGGGCACGCCAGTCTGAGTTCGACGCAGATCTATACGCACGTTTCCCTGCAGCGGCTCAAAGACACCTACCGGCAAGCCCACCCTCGCGCATAAAACGGGATATACGAGTTTGGCCTGCCGATGAACAGGCCGTCTGCTGTCAGCTGCGAGAAAGATTGACCGGCTGCTGGCCTGCGCTTACAGAGTTCGGCTGGCGAAGGAAGTCCCTGAGGGTTGAACTGGGTGTCTGCGAACCAGCCGTAACGTTGATTTCACTGCCTGGCGCGAGGTCTGCATCGAGGACTTCGCAGACGAGGTCGGCGATATCGTCCAGGCGCACAGGCTGGAAGTCGATGTCCGATGAAGCAAGCTGCAGACCGGGCGCCGCATCGATCATCATTGCCGAAGGCCTGATGATTGTGTAGTTCAAACCGGAAATCCGCAGTGCTTCGTCCGCCATGGTCACTGATTCCGGGTGGGCACAGCCCACGGCCGCAGCGAGTTCTGCGCACGGCGTAACCTGCACAAAGCGCTCAACACCGGCAAGCTTGGACGCCTGCTGCGCGCGCAGTGACCCCACAAGGTTGTTGGAGAACACGTCGAAGCTGTTGTCCAACCGCGATCCCGCCGCGTATACGACGGAGTGGACCCCGCTGAGGGTTTCGGCGAGTTCCTCGATTGCTGAGCGGGAAACATCGGCCAGGACGGGGGATACGCCGAGGTCAGAAAGCTCCATCTGCTCGTACATCTGTTCCGGGCGGCGCACAATTGAAACGACCTCGTCCGGGTACCTGTCGGTAATAGCTTTGCCGAGGCGGCCAGCGCCGCCGATGATTGCCAAACGGGGGTTCTGGGGATTCACAGCTTCAGAATGCCTGAAGACCGCGCGGGGGCCAAACCGGGCACATTACTGTCCCGTATCTCGGTATTCCCAGTGCCACGGCTCAGGCAGAGAGCCCGATGGCTCTGCCCATGGCGGGTGCACCCAGCCGAAGCGGGCGGCGTTCGACTTCATCCACTGATGCTGCGGTGTGCCGAACCTGTTGATGCCAGAGCCCAGGTCCACGGCCAGCGCCCACCCGTGGTTTGAGCGTCCAGGAGTTGCTGCCCATTTGCCTTTGCGGCGTTTGAGTGCCACCTGCGTTTGGTAGTCGCGGTAGGAGTCGGTCACTGAGATCGGATGGCCAAACCTCTGGGCAAAAGCAGCTGACAGCGCATCAAATGATTTCGCAGCATCGCATCGCAGCCTGTGGCCTGGAGCCGACCGCAGCGGGCACAGGGCAACCGCCGGGATCTGTCCGTTGCTGTAGCCGCCCCATGCGCCAGCGCCTGACTTTGCAACAGAGCCTCCCTGTGCCGCGGCCGGCAAGCGGTCCGGTGCCTGCCCTTCGGGCAGCAGGATCGAGGCGTCGGAAACAAAGAAATCAGCCGGATTCAGATAGTCCTTAGCCCGGTCCAGCCTCCACACGCCGACGTGGACACAGCCCTCAGAACAGTGCGAAGCGTCCGCAACGGTGCCGATCACCTGCCCGGCAGCAACCTGATCGCCCTTGCGCACAGTGCTCGCAACGGGTTCGAACGACACCGCGTAGCCGCCCACTTCGAGACTGACAACCGGTTTTCCGGCGACCTTCCCGGCAAAGCGCACGGTGCCTGTGGCAGGGGAGCGGATCGGTTCGCCGACGGCGGCGGCGACATCGATCCCACGGTGGCCCGCCTTCCAGTTCTGTTCGGGCTTGTCGAAAGCGCGCACAATCTGCAGGCCCGGAACGGGAGTCAGCCAACGGGGCGCAGCTTCAGCACCGGCGCCGTCGGCGTTCTGTGCGTAGGCAGAGGGCGGCCCGCCCACCATGGTCAGCGCGGCAAAAACAGAAGCTGCGATAACAGCAACAGCAGAAGATAGAGCAGAGGTGATGACTTTCATGCACTCAGTTCAGCCCGTCCCCTCACCTTGCCGCGAGGCCCGGAAAACACCTGTGGGAAAGTCCGGCGAAATCCCCAGCCGCGAGAACTGAAGTCACTTCCACCCGGGAGTTCCACCTCGGCGGCCCTGGCCTGCGGCAGCCCCGTTTTGTCTGGGTTGCCCGACAGCGTAGAATGAAACCAGCAGAAGCGTGTCCGCTTCTGACTTCGCGCATCCGATTCAACCGATCTGCCGAAGGTGCGCGCTGTCCACAGCCAACGGATCCCAAGTCCGGTGGAAAGCGCGTCGACAGATCCACGGGTGCCAGGATCAACCGAAAACCGTTCCGCGGTCTATGCCCACGGGCTCACCGCAGGAACCCTAGGCGCGCAAGCGCAGAGAAAGGAGACCTCGGCATGGCCGTCGTCACCGTTCGCCAGCTGCTCGAATCCGGCGTTCACTTTGGTCACCAGACCCGCCGTTGGAACCCGAAGATGAAGCGCTTCATCTTCACCGAGCGCAACGGCATCTACATCATCGACCTGCAGAAGTCGCTGGGTTACATCGACACCGCCTACGACTTCGTGAAGGAAACCGTCGCACACGGCGGTTCGATCCTCTTCGTCGGCACGAAGAAGCAGGCTCAGGAAGCAATCGCAGAACAGGCCACCCGCGTGGGCCAGCCCTACGTCAACCAGCGCTGGCTCGGCGGTATGCTCACCAACTTCCAGACGATCGCCGGTCGTCTGCGCCGCCTGAAGGAACTCGAAGAAATCGACTTCGAGGACGCAGCTGGCGAAGGCCGCACCAAGAAGGAACTGCTCATCCTGTCCCGCGAAAAGGACAAGCTCGAGCGCACCCTCGGCGGTATCCGCGACATGCAGCGCACCCCGTCGGCCGTGTGGGTTGTCGACACCAAGAAGGAACAGCTGGCCGTTGACGAAGCCCGCAAGCTCGGCATCCCGGTCATCGCTATCCTCGACACCAACTGCGACCCCGACGTTGTCGACTACCCGATCCCGGGCAACGACGACTCGATCCGCTCCGTCAAGCTGCTGACCCGCGTGGTTGCAGACGCAGTCGCCGAAGGCCTCATCAAGCGCCACGGCGGCAGCGAAGAGGGCGAAAAGAACGTTTCCGCCGTCGAACCGATGCCCGAATGGGAGCGCGAACTCCTCGAAGGCAAGTCCGAAGGCGCCGAAGACAAGGCCGAAGCTGACAAGGCTGACGCCGAAAAGGCCGAAGACAAGGCCGCTGACAAGCCCGAAGCCTGACCACACGTCCCTTCGACCCCGTATCTTCCAAAGGAGATTCCATGGCGAACTACACCACAGCTGACATCAAGGAGCTGCGCGAAAAGACCGGCGCAGGCATGATGGACGTCAAGAAGGCACTCGACGAAGCCGCTGGCGACAAGACCAAGGCCGTTGAGATCCTCCGCGTCAAGGGCCTGCAGGGCGCTGCCAAGCGCGAAGGCCGTTCCACCTCGGACGGCGTTGTTCTGGCACGCGTCGAAAACGGTGTCGGCACCATGATCGAGTTCAACTCGGAAACCGACTTCGTTGCCAAGTCCGACACCTTCAGCAAGCTCGCTGAAGAGGTCCTCGACCTGGCCGTTGCGAACAACGCCGACAACGCTGAAACCCTGCTGAACACCGAAATCGACGGCAAGCCGGTTTCGCAGATCATCACCGAAGGCGGAGCATCGCTCGGCGAAAAGGTTGACCTGCGCCGCGTGGGCCGCATCGAAGCTCCTTCGATCGCGCAGTACATGCACCGCACCAACAAGGACCTGCCCCCGCAGGTCGGCGTTCTCTTCGCCTACGAAGGCGGCGACGACCAGGTTGCACACGATGTCGCAGTGCACATCGCAGCCATGTCGCCCAAGTTCTTCTCGCGCGAAGACGTTCCCGCTGAGGTCGTCGAAAAGGAGCGCGAGGTCGCCCTTGAGACCGCTAAGAACGAAGGCAAGCCGGAGCGCGCCATCCCGAACATCGTGGAGGGCCGCGTCAACGCATTCTTCAAGGACAACTGCCTGCTGGACCAGGGCTTCGCCAAGGAGCCCAAGACCCCGGTTTCGGCTGTTCTGAAGGAAGCCGGCATCGACGCGAAGGGCTTCCTGCGCTTCCGCGTGGGCGTCTGATCGTCTGAACTGCTGAAATGCCTCCTCGGCTCACTGCCGAGGGGGCATTTCTGTGTCTGGGTTTCCTCCGCCGAGCTGTTTGGGCGGGCTGGTCGGCAGGGTCAGCACGCAAGACTCACGAGGCGCCGCTCGGCTGCCCCTGTTCCTGCCGGGGAGTTCGGCTCAGGCGACGAGCAACGCCCCGCCCAGTGCTGTTGCAGCAACGCCGACGGTTACGAGGGCAGCAAGAATGAGCGGTCGCACACCCATGCCGATGAGCGATCGGAAGTGCACGCCGAGACCCAGCCCGAACATCGCGGCGGTCAAGAAGATCTTCTGCACCCAGTCTGCTCCCGTGAGGAACCAACCGGGAAGGGGCAGGAAGGTGGTTGCGACGGCTGCCGCGATGAACAGCGCAACCCACAGCGGCACAAGGGGCACACGAGCCGAAGATTCTGTGCCCTCTGATGCTCCGCCTCGTGCCATCCAGCGGCCCAGGAAGAACACGACCGGGGCGAGCATGAGCACCCGGGCGAGTTTGACGATGACAGCCGGCTCCAAAGCCGCGGAGCCCAGGATCCCGCCGATGGCGGCAACCTGCGCGACCTCGTGCACACCCGCACCCGTCCAAATGCCCGCGGTGCGCGGATCGAGGTGCCACAGACCGGCAAGCGGGGGCACCACACCGATCATGATGGTGCCGAACAGCACCACGAGAGCAACCGCGGCAGCAGTGTCCTCTTTGCGGGAACGCAGAGTGCTCTGCGCCCCGGCAACAGCAGCGGCGCCGCAGATGGAAAAACCGCAGCCGATCAGCATCGAAAGATCACGGCCCACTCCCAGCAGGCGGCCAAGGCCCACGCTGAGGAAGAAGCCTCCCGCCACAAGAACCACGACGAGCACAATCACGAGCGGACCCATCGCAGCAATATCCGTCAAAGACAGCTGAAAACCCAAGGCGATGATCGCAGCACGCAGCAGCGGTTTCGACGCAAAGGCAACACCGGGATCAAAGCGTGCAGGAAGCTCAGGCAGCAGATTGCGCACAAGCATCCCCAGCACAATGGCCATGAGAACAGAGCCGGTATGGGGAACAAAGGCCGCAAGACCAAAGGCCGCCGCAGCGGCAGCACCGCACAGCAGCAGGCCCGGCAACAGGTTCAGCAGTGCGGACGGGAGGGAACGGGCGGACGTATTCACCCCTCTACTATGCTCCTGGTCGATGTGGGTGCTGAAGCCGCCCCCGCCGCACACGGCGGAATACAGAAACAGCAGGCCCGGATGGGTAGACTGGGAACGATCCAACCGAAGGAAGGAAGCAGATGCCGCACACTGTGAGCGAGAGTCCGAAACCCGAAGCCACACACCGGCGCAGGGTACTCCTCAAACTCTCCGGCGAAGTGTTCGGCGGCGGCTCGGTCGGCGTGAACCCCGATGTCGTCGCATCTGTCGCTCGTGAAATCGCCCCCACTGTCGGCGAATTCGAAATGTCGATCGTCGTCGGCGGCGGCAACTTCTTCCGCGGGGCTGAACTGCAGAACCGCGGCATGGACCGCACCCGCGCTGACTACATGGGCATGCTCGGCACCGTCATGAACTGCCTTGCACTTCAGGACTTCCTCGAACAGCTCGACGTCGACACGCGCGTGCAGACCGCGATCCCCATGCCGCAGGTGGCCGAAAGCTACATTCCGCGCCGCGCCATGCGCCACATGCAGAAAGACCGCGTGGTCATCTTCGGCGCAGGTGCAGGCCTGCCGTTCTTCTCAACCGACACCGTCGCCGCCCAGCGCGCACTCGAAATCCACGCTGACGAAGTCCTCGTGGCAAAGAACGGCGTCGACGGCGTCTACACGGCAGACCCCAAAACCGATCCGACCGCAAAGAAGCTCGACAGCATCTCCTACCAGGACGCTCTGCAGCGCGGGCTCAAAGTGGTCGACGCGACCGCTTTCAGCCTGTGTATGGACAACAACGTCGCAATGCGCGTCTTCGGTATGGAAGGCGAAGGAAACCTGCGCTCGGCCATCATGGGCGAGAACATCGGCACCGTGCTCTCTGCCTGAGAGCCAGCACTATTCATAGGAGACACAATGATCGATTCTGAGCTTAAGGACGCACGCGGCCGTATGGACGGTGCCGTCGAGGCCACCCAGGAGAACTTCGGATCGGTGCGCACCGGTCGCGCCAACCCGCAGCTTTTCGCCAACATCATGGTCGAGTACTACGGAGTGCCCACCCCGCTGCAGCAGCTGGCATCCTTCCAGGTTCCCGAAGCGCGCACCCTCCTGATTTCGCCGTTCGACCAGTCGGCTCTCGGCAACATCGAAACCGCGCTGCGCAATTCCGACATCGGTGCCAACCCCGCCAACGACGGCAACGTCATCCGCGTGGTTCTGCCGGAGCTGACCGAAGAGCGTCGCCGTGACTACGTCAAGATCGTCCGCGGCTACGCGGAAGACGGCAAGGTCTCCATCCGCAATGTCCGCCGCCGCGCCAAGGACACCCTCGAGAAGTTCCAGAAAGACGGCGACCTCGGTGAAGACGAAGTCCGCGCGGGTCTTGCGGAACTCGACGAGCTGACGAAGAAGAAGACCGACGAAATCGACACGCTTCTCGCAGCAAAAGAAAAAGACCTGATGGAAGTCTGAATTGACTGCTCAATCACCTTCGACTTCCTCGGGCGACAGCGCAGCAGAGCAAGCGCCGTCGCCTGAGGAAGTCACCCCTCCGGCGGAAAAGGACTACGGACGGGCCGGGCGCAACCTGCCGGCCGCAATCGGGGTCGGTGTTGGAATCGGCGGGGCCGTACTGGCCAGCATTCTCATCTACCCTCCGGCCTTCCTCGTCGTCGCAATCATCGGCGTTCTCGCCGCCACCTGGGAACTGTCCACCGCGCTGTCACGCTCCGGAGCGGACGTCTACCGACCGCTGACCATGATGGCTGCGGCAGGGCTCGTGCTGTCGAGCTGGTTCGGCGGACGCGAAGCCGTGTGGGTGGCGTTCACCCTGTCAGCGGGCATCATCATGCTCGTGTCGCTGATGACCGGGCGGCCCAACCCGGTGAAAGAAGTATCGCTGTCGCTGTTCGCCCTGACCTACGTCGGTCTTATGGCGGCGTTCATCATACACATCCTGCACCAGCCGCAGGGCGATCTTCTGCTCATCACGTTCTTGGCACTTGCCGTGTCCTCTGACACCGGCGGGTACGGGTTCGGAGTCCTGTGGGGCAAGCACCCCATCGCCCCGAAGATCTCACCGAAGAAATCCTGGGAGGGCTACGCCGGTTCAACCGTCTTCTCCGTGACCGTCGGAATCTGCATGGCCGTCTTCGCCTTCGACGTGCAGTGGTGGGAAGGCGCCGTGCTCGGCCTGGTGATTCCGGCCTTCGCCACGCTCGGCGACTTTTCGGAATCCATGATCAAACGCGACCTCGACCTCAAAGACATGGGCAACCTGCTGCCCGGCCACGGCGGTGTCATGGACCGACTCGACTCGATTCTGCCCAGCGCACCCGTCGTGCTCGTGCTCTACACGATCCTGCCGGGATTCATCACCACCGCCTGACACATGCGGCTGTTACACGCTCCCCGTGGCCCGAAGCCCAGGGGAGCTTTGGAATAATAGGGGAGTCATGAGCACTACGCGTCGCAAACAGGTCCGCCCCGTCGTCGAACACGAAGACGGCACAACATCCAAGACGCCCACCCGCGATGGCCGCCCGCTGCTGAACTTTCGCGCCCCGCGCGTCACCCAGCCGCCACGGCACTTCGCAGACATGTCGATGGATGAACGGCAGGAAGCCGTCCGCGAACTCGGACTGCCCGCCTTCCGCGCCAAACAGCTGTCCAACCACTACTTCCAGCGCAACATCACCGACCCCGCGCTCATGACGGACATCCCCGCTGACAAGCGCGATGCCCTTGCCGAAGCCTTCTTCCCACCGCTGCTGACAGAAGTCCACCGGCTGAAGACCAAAAACGGCGACACCATCAAATTCCTGTGGCGACTTTTCGACGGAGCACTCGTCGAATCAGTCCTCATGCGCTACCGCAACCGCATCACACTGTGCGTGTCATCCCAGTGCGGCTGCGGTATGAACTGCCCGTTCTGCGCCACAGGCCAGCAGGGGCTCACCCGCAACATGTCGACAGCCGAAATCGTCGAACAGGTCGTCCGAGCCAACCAGGTCATTGCGGCAGGAGAACTCGCCCCGACCGCGGAGCCGGACATCAACATGCTCGGCGAACAGGCAGCCGCGGTCGGCGACGAATCCGGTGAATCCGATGCGGGCGCTGACACTGGGAACGACAGGACTGGGGCGAAGCCTTCCGGCACCCAAACACCCGCCGGCGAAGAGCGCGTCACAAACATCGTGTTCATGGGCATGGGCGAACCCCTGGCCAACTACAAGCGGGTCATGAACGCCATCCGCCGCTTCACCGACGCAGCCCCGCACGGACTGGGAATGTCCCCGCGCCGCATCACAGTGTCAACCGTGGGCCTCGTGCCGGGCATCCGCAAACTCATGAACGAAGACATTCCAGTCACGTTTGCCCTCAGCCTGCACGCGCCGGATGACGGGCTGCGCAATGAGATGATCCCAGTCAACACCCGCTGGAACGCCGACGAGGCGATTGACGCAGCCTACGACTACTACCGCACCACGGGCCGCCGAGTGTCAATCGAATACGCGCTCATCAAGGACATGAACGACCACGCGTGGCGCGCGGACCTGCTGGCCAAAAAGCTCAATGCCCGAGGCAGGGGGTGGGTGCACGTCAACCCGATTCCCCTCAACCCCACTCCGGGATCAGTGTGGACCGCATCAGAACCGCAGGTGGCACAGGAATTCGTCGACCGCCTGGTTGCAGCGGGAGTTCCCACCACCATTCGCGATACCCGCGGACAGGACATCGACGGAGCCTGCGGCCAGCTGGCCGCAACCGGCGAGGACTGACCGGCACCGAACACCACAAGCAACAGCACGCATCAGCTAAGAGGAGGCCACATGGAGGAGAACTTCCCCAGAATGTCGGGGTGGAAGTCCGGCTATGACCCCGGACAGGTCGACAGCTTCTTCAAGCGCGCCCGCGAATCCTATGAGCGCGAACACCCCCGCCCGGGTGACCTCGACGCGCGCGCTGTGCGCACTGTCGGCTTTGACCTGGTGCGCCGCGGCTATCACGTCGGAGTGGTCGACGCGGCCCTTGACCGTCTGGAAGACGCCTTCGCGAAGGCCTCCCGCGAACGGCTGATCGCCGAACAGGGCGAAAAGGCGTGGATGGACAGGCTGTCGTCTGCCGCCGGATCCCTGCAGGCCCGTTTGGAGCGCCCCCACGGTGAGCGCTTCGCGCACGCTGCCAGCCGCACCATCGGCTATGACATCGCCGAACTCGATGAACTGTGTGACAAGATCAGCGGCTACTTCACACAGGGCCGTGCTATGAGCGTTGATGAGGTCCGCCGCGTTCTGTTCCGCACTCGTCGCGGTGAGCGTGCCTATGATGAAGACGAAGTCGATGCGTTCATTGACCGCGTCGTTGAAGTCATGGCCTCCGTCGACTGAAGGGACGCCCGTGAACACCGATCTGCACTGGTTCCGCAAGCCTGAGACCAACGGGCCGAAGGACAAGGGCACGTTCAACCCGGTCTTCGAACTGCTCGACCACCCGATTGTGATGGGCCGCGGTGCAGACGAGTTCGCCTCCGGCCAGATCGAACTGAGCTTTGAAGACGCTCTTGATCGGGCGGCTAAGTTCGCCGGGATTCTGCGCGCTGTGGCTGAACCGGCTCCGCAGATGCTCATTCTGGAAGACGGGCTGAAACCCGCCACTCTGCTGTTGGCCGTCCTCGGTGCGATGCGGGTGGGCACATGCGCTGTCATCGGCGCCAAGGGACTCACCCCGCAGCAGAAGGCCAACGCACCGATCCTGCGGCCGGCTGCAGCTGAGGCTTCCTCTGAACAGCCGCAGCCAGCGGGCGAAACCAAAGCGCGCGCCGGAATGCACACGGCCACACGGACCATCGACACCCACTTTGAAGGTGCCGAACTTCTTGCAGACGGACCGGACAGCTCACCGAAACCGGTCGACATGCTCATGAAGCAGGCCGTGTTCAAGCACGCGGCAGCCGAACCTCTGGGGCCGGGGCGTACGCTCATGCGCCTAGACGGCATTGAGGTCACCGCACTGGAGAGCCTCGAAGCGGTCCACACTCTGCTGCGCTGAGCCAGCACACGACTGAGCCAGCACACACCCGAGCCCGCAGCTGCACCCAACCACAGCCCGCAAAAACCCTGACAAACACGAAAAGCCCCGCTCCACCTCGGAAGCGGGGCCTTTCTGTGCCTTCAGTGCGTCAGGTGAGCATCAGGCGAAAGCGTTGATGCCGGTGAGCGCACGGCCCAGCGTGAGCTGGTGAACTTCGTGCGTGCCTTCGTAGGTCAGCACGGTTTCGAGGTTGATGGCGTGGCGCAGCGGCGAGTATTCGCTGGTGATGCCGGAACCGCCGAACAGGGCGCGCAGGTCGCGGGCGATGTTCATAGCGGTGTCGACGTTGTTCATCTTGCCCAGCGAAATCTGCTCGGGGCGCACGCCGTCCTTGGAGTCCTTGAGGTCGCCCAGGTGCGAAGCCAGCAGAGTGATGTTCGAGTACTGGCCGAAGGCCTTCGCGAGCTTCTGCTGGGAAATCTGGAAAGCGGCCAGCGGCTTGTCGAACTGGATGCGGCTGCCGGTGTACATGAGAGCCTGCTCCAGCGAGTCGCGAGCAGCACCGGTGACACCCCAGACGATTCCGTAGCGGGCTTCCGACAGGCAGGACAGGGGTCCCTTGAGGCCTTCTGCCTTCGGCATGACGGCCGAACCGGGCAGGCGGACGTTGTCCAGGACGATTTCGCCGGTGATGGATGCCCGCAACGACAGCTTGCGCTGGACGGTGGGGGTTTCCACGCCGGGGGTGTCGGTGGGAACGACGAAGCCGCGGATCATGGGGCGGCCCTTGGCGTCGGTCTCTTCCGTCTTGGCCCACACGACTGCGACGTCGGCAACAGGGGAGTTGGTGATCCACATCTTGGCGCCGTTGAGGATCCAGTCGTCACCGTCGCGCTTGGCGGTGGTGCGCATGTTCGACGGGTCCGAACCGACGTCCGGTTCCGTCAGGCCGAAGCAGCCGATGGCCTTGCCTTCGCCCATGCGGGGCAGCCATTCTTCCTTCTGCTCTTCCGAACCCCAGTGGTGGATGGCGAACATGGCCAGCGAGCCCTGCACCGAGACGAGCGACCGCAGGCCGGAGTCGACGGCTTCGAGTTCACGGCAGGCGATGCCGTACATGCGGGCGGAAGCACCGGGCAGCGTGTAGCCGTCCAGGTGCATGCCGAGCAGGCCGAGTTCGCCGAGGCCTTCAGCGAGTTCGCGTGCCGGGATGGTGCCTTCGAGGTACCAGTCGCCGATCTTTTCGCGTACGTTTTCATCCAGCCAGCTGCGGACGATGCCGGCCCATTCGCGCTCTTCCTTCGAGAAGAGGTGATCGAGTCCGAGGATTTCGTCCGGGTGCGAGGTCTTGGCCATTTCACTCCTTTTTCAGAGGGCTCAGTGAGGACTTCCAAAAAGAGTATAGCCGAGATATGTATTTTGTGTGACCAATGTCCCTTTAGGCCTTCTGAGCGCAGATTCAGCCTTATCTGCCAAGATGGCCGGGTGCTTCACATCTCAGTTCTCGGTTCGACCGGTTCCGTTGGAACCCAGACCCTCGACGTGGTCAGCTCCCACCCGGACCGCTTTCAGATTGTCGGTCTCGTCTGCCACACGAACATTGCGGATGCCGCCGAACAGGCGGTCCGCTTTCGCGCCCGCGCCCTGGGCGCCGTCGGCGCATCATCACCTGACGAGGTGGAGCGGGCTGTTGCTTCTGCCGCCGCTGCCGCTGGGGTCGAGAACCCCGTGGAACAGGTTTTCGTCGGACCGCGTGCGGCTGACGAGGTTGCACGGCTCGAGGCGGACACTGTTCTCAACGCCATTACGGGGGCTGCGGGGCTGACGGCCACTCTTACCGCCCTGGAAAGCGGCACGGATGTGGCTCTGGCAAACAAAGAGTCGCTCATCATCGGCGGCGATGTCGTGATGGAAGCTGCCGCTCGTACGGGAGCCCGCCTGCTTCCGGTCGACTCTGAGCATTCGGCCGTGTGGCAGGCTCTGCGTTCCGGCCGCCGCGAGGAAGTCAGCCGGCTGGTGATCACGGCAAGCGGCGGTCCTTTCCGCGGTATGACGCAGTCTGATCTTGAAGCCGTTACGCCCGCGCAGGCGCTCAAGCACCCCACGTGGGATATGGGGAAGGTCATCACCACGAACTCGGCAACCCTTGTCAACAAGGGTCTCGAGGTCATTGAGGCGCACCTGCTCTTCGATATTCCCTACGACCAGATCAGCGTCGTGGTGCACCCGCAGTCGCAGGTCCACTCGATGGTCGAATACGTCGACGGGTCGACAATTGCACAGGTCAGTCCACCGGATATGAAGCTGCCGATCGCCTACGCCCTGGGCTATGAGGAGCGGCTGCCGGGCATTACTACACCCAACCGCTGGGACGAGCCGACCCAGTGGACTTTTGAACCTGTCGACCACGAGGCGTTCCCCGCCTTGCGCTTGGCGGTGCGGGCCGGTCGCCTGGGAGGAACAGCACCCGCTGTCTACAACGCGGCGAACGAAGTTCTGGTGGATGCTTTTCACGCCGGACAGATCTCCTTTCCCGGCATCAGCCGGGGAATCAGCGCCGCACTCGATGCCCACGCTCCACAGGATGGGAAGCTCACGGCGGAACTCGTCTTGGCTGCTGACCGCGAAGCCCGGGAGTTTGCGAAGCGCTGGGTGGCAGAACAGGCATCAGGCGGGGGAGACCGGGCATGACGGCCCTGCTGTACACCCTCGGAATCGTCTTCATGCTCGCGGTTGTCGGGCTTTCCATCGGGCTGCACGAACTTGGTCACCTGATTCCCGCCAAGCGCTTCGGGGTGAAGGTCACCCACTACATGATCGGGTTCGGGCCGACCCTGTTCTCCTTTAAGCGCGGCGAAACACGCTACGGCGTCAAACTGCTGCCGCTGGGCGGCTTCATCGCCATGCCGGGCATGTACCCGCCGAAGTCAGCGGTCCACGCTCGCGCCGACGACCTTCACGGAGTCGAATCAGCCCACGACATCGTTGAGGCCGACGCCAAGCGGCGGGCCGTCGAGGGCGAAGATCCGCGGGAACAGGCCGGGCGCAAACGCCTGTTCGCACAGAGCATGGAGGATGCCCGCGAATTCTCCAATCAGGGCATTGGGCCGGGTGAAGAGGGGCGCACCTTCTACGCCCTGTCGGTTCCCAAGCGCCTGGCCGTCATGTTCGGCGGACCGGCGGTCAACCTCGTCCTCGGCATCGTCTTCTTAGGGCTCGTGCTGATGGGCATCGGCGTTCCGGGCCTGTCCACGCAGCTGTCCGGTGTTGTCGAATGTGCCGTTGACGCCGAAACCGCGCAGAAGCGCGGACCAAACGCCGAATGCCAGCCGGGTGATACTCCCGCACCGGCCAAGGCCGCGGGACTCAAACCGGGCGACACCATCACTGCTGTTGACGACACACCGGTCGACACGTGGGAACAGGTGCAGGAGCTCATTGCGGCCAGTGCGGGCAGAACCGTCACCGTGGCCTATGAGCGGGACGGCTCTGAACACTTGGTGCGCGTGCCCATCATCGAAACCACGCGAGCGGTCTATGACGATGAAGGCAAGCAGAAATTCACTGCTGACGGCAAGCCCGAAACCACCACCGTCGGCTTCCTTGGGGTCTCCCCGCAGAAGAAGCACTATCCGCTGTCGCCATCGGAGTTTCCCGCTGAGGCCGGAAAAGCCATCGGACAGACCTTTAAGGCACTGGCGACCCTGCCGGTGAAACTCGTCGACATCGGGAAGGTTGCCGTCGGGGGAGCAGAGCGCGACCCCAACGGCCCGATGGGCATGGTCGGTGTGGGGCGCGTTGCCGGCGAAATCGTTTCTGCCGAAGCTTTCGAAGTCGTCGACAAAGTGCAGCTCGGCCTGAGCCTGGCAGCCTCGCTCAACCTGTTCCTCTTTGCGTTCAACATGGTTCCGCTGCTTCCCCTGGACGGTGGCCACATAGCGGTCGCCCTTTACGAAGGGGCACGCCGCAGAATCAACCTCTCCCGCAGAAGAGGGCTCATCGGCCCCTTCGACACCGCAAAGCTGCTGCCGCTGACATACGGGGTCGTCGGCGTCCTCCTGTGTATGACGGTGCTGCTCGTCTACGTCGACATCGTCAAACCCGTGCGGCTCTTCGGCTGAGGCAGACTGCCTCGGCGGGGATTCCTTCAGTCTGAGCGAGGCCTCCTCGCCGTACCCGGTTCCCGATGTATTTCTGAGCTCTGACTGTGCACTGTCTGGCAGTGCGCACAGAGGATGCGCTATCCTGCTCACAGCAATTTGGAAATATGACCTGCCGCACGTTTTTCCGTCGGCAGGCCTCAGACAAGGAGCCCCATGAAGAAGAGCGTTCTTCTCAAGATCGCGGCCGCCGCAAGCGCAGCCGCCCTCGTCCTCACCGGATGTGAGCGCGGCGGAGCCGAAGGCGGTTCGGCAGCACCCGAAGAGAACTTCACCAAGGACCTGACCTTCGCCACCGGTGGCACCGCGGGTGTCTACTACCCGCTGGGCAACGAGTACGCCCGCATCCTGCAGGACACCGACGCTGACCTGAAGGTCAACGCCGTTGAAACCGATGGCTCCGTCGACAACCTCGGCCGCATCGCCAAGGGCGATGCTCAGCTGGGCTTCACCCAGTCGAACACCGCCAACGACGCAGTGCGCGGCTCCGGTGACTTCGAAGAGGTCGGCAAGCTCAACAACGTCGGCTGGATGGGTCAGCTGTACCCGGAAGCAGCCCAGATCATCACGCTTGAGAAGAGCGGCTTCAACTCGGTTGAAGACCTCAAGGGCAAGAAGATCGCCGTCGGCGCTCCCGGTTCGGGCACGGCAGCTGTCGCCAAGCTGATCCTCGACGCCTACGGCTTCAAGGAGGGCGACTACGAGCCCTACGAAGAGAGCTTCGCTGACGCCCGCTCCAAGATGCAGGACGGCAACATCGACGCCTCGATCGAAATCCTCGGCGTCCCGGCCGCCTCGCTTTCGGAACTGGCCGCTAATGCAGACGTCAAGCTGCTGCCGATCGACAAGGACAAGGCCGAAAAGATCGCAGCTGAAACGGAATACGAAGCCTACGAAATCCCCGGCGGTTCCTACGACTTCGCCAAGGACCCGGTGCAGACCGTGACCGTGTTCGCCTCAATCGTCGGCTCGACCAATCAGATCAGCGAAGAAGACGGCTACGCGATCACCAAGGCGCTGTACGAAGACGCAGGCAAGATCTCACTGGCACAGGGCAAGCTCATCAAGGCCGAAGACGCTCTGCTCGGCCGCGGCGACGTTCCGCTCCACCCGGGTGCTAAGAAGTACTTCGAAGAAAAGGGCATTGAGGATCAGAACTGATCCTCAAACCCTCGGCTGACAACCGCGGCGACGGCGCATTGAGCGCCGTCGCCGCGTGCGCCGTTCAGACCCCATCCCCAGACAGGCAAGAAGATCATGACTCCCTCTGACACCGCCAAAAACCCGGACGCTGGTTCCGCCGACGCGGAGCCCCTGGACCAGCAGAAGGCGCAGGACCTCGCAGACAAGGTCATGCGCGACCTGGACAGCGCTTCGCGCTACCGCATCAACTCCGACATGGGGCCGTGGCGCATCGCCGTCTTCGTCCTGTCTGTCGCTCTGACCCTCTTCCAGCTGTACACAGCGCTGTTCGGCACCCGCCCCACCCTCATCCAGGGCTCGATTCACGTGGGCGGTGCCATGGGCATCATCTTCCTGTTGTACCCCCTGCACAGGAGCCTGAGCCTGAAGACGGATGAGAACCGCAAAGCGTACTACGCGTCGCTCTGCGCTGACACCGTCCTGTCGCTGCTGGCAATGGGCACCTCGGTGTACCTGCTGGCCAACTACACCTACCTGACGGGCGTGGGCGTGCAGATCCACGGCTACTCGACCCTTGACACGATCGTCGCGCTCATTGCGATCCTTCTGATCCTCGAAGCCACCCGCCGCTGCGTGGGTCTGCCGATCGTCATCATCGCCGTTGTCGCCTTGCTCTACTTCTGGTTGGGCAACTACTCACCGATCATGCGCTACCACGGCACCACGTGGCAGAACATGGTGCAGCAGACCTACTACTCGTCGCGCTCAATTTTCGGTGTGCCGATCCAGGTGTCCTCGAGCTTCATCTTCCTGTTCCTGTTCTTCGGCGTCATCCTCGTCCGCACCGACATCGGCGCATACTTCAACTCGCTGGCATTCCGCCTGACCGGCCGCTATGCGGGTGGTCCCGCAAAGGCCGCCGTTGTCGCCTCGGCCATGCAGGGAACCGTCACCGGCTCCTCGGTCGCCAACGCTGTGACTTCTGGTTCGTTCACGATTCCGCTGATGAAGAGGGTCGGCTTCAGCCCGAAGTTCGCCGCTGCTGTTGAAGCCACCGCGTCGACCGGTGGGCAGATCATGCCGCCCGTTATGGGTGCTGCCGTGTTCATCATGGCCGAATACACGGGCGTGCCCTACTCGCAGATCATCCTCATCGCGATCGTTCCCGCGTTCCTGTACTTCGCCGGCGTTATGCTCGCCGTCCACTTCGAAGCGCGTCGCCTGCGCATCGAAGGCTATTCAAAGGACGAACTTCCGCGTTGGAAGATGCTGCTCAAGCGCCTTGACCAGCTGCTGCCGCTGGCCGTCATCATCGTGACCCTCCTTGCGGGAACCACACCGCAGAAGGCCGCTCTGTGGGGCATCCTCGTGGCATTCGTCATCAGCCTGCTGCGCGCCAGCACCCGCCTGGGTGTCAAGGACACCATCCTGCTGCTGGAAGAGGGCGCGAAGACCGCTCTGCCGGTCATTGCCGCATGTGCAACCGCCGGTATGGTCGCCGGCATTGTGACCGCAACCGGTCTGGGCGGCCGCCTGGCCGACAGCATCCTCACCGCGGCCGGCGAGAACTTCTTCCTCGTCATGTTCTTCACCATGATCGCCTGCCTGGTGCTGGGCATGGGTCTGCCGACCACCGCGAACTACGTCGTCACGGCCACCGTGGCAGCGCCGATCCTCATTTCGAACTTCGATGTGCCGGTTCTGGCCGCACACCTGTTCGTTTTCTACTTCGGTCTGCTTGCAGACGTGACCCCTCCGGTGTGCCTGGCCGCCTACGCTGCTTCGGGCATTGCCGGATCGAACCCGCTGAAGTCTGGTGTCACCGCACTCAAGGTTGCGATCGCCGGATTCCTGGTGCCCTACGTCTTCGTGATGGAGCCGGTGCTGCTGTTCCAGGGCGACCAGAACCCGCTCATGTTCATCCCGGTGTTCATAACAGCACTGCTGGGCATGGCGGTGTTGTCGGCCGCCGTGGCAGGGTTCTATTTCCGCAAGCTCGCCTCCTGGGAGTCGGTCATTCTGGCACTTGCCGGCCTTCTCCTGGTCTACCCGGTCATCGCCATGTCGCTCGTCGGTCTGGTCGTCGCGGTCATCATGGCGGTCTACCAGCGAGCAGGTGAACGGAAGAAGGCTCACGGCGCATCCACAGGGGCAGGGGTCTAGAATCGTTCTGCGGGCCGAAGCTCAGGCCTAGGCCCGCAGAACTGTGCACATCCCCACAGCCTCGTTCGAAAGGGAACCGCCTGTGACATCGGTCAATCTGGGCATGCCGAAACCGCCCCCGCCTGTTCTGGCACCCCGCCGCACAACCCGACAGATCAAGGTCGGAAGCGTCGGAGTGGGATCGGAATCCCCGGTCAGCATCCAGTCGATGACGACCACCAAGACCACCGACATCAACGGCACTCTGCAGCAGATTGCCGAGCTCACGGCCGCCGGGTGCGACATCGTGCGTGTCGCCTGCCCGTCCGCCGACGACGCCGAGGCACTTCCTGCAATCGCCCAGAAGTCGAAGATCCCGGTCATCGCCGACATCCACTTCCAGCCGAAGTACGTCTATGCGGCCATTGACGCCGGATGCGCCGGTGTGCGCGTCAACCCCGGCAACATCCGCAAGTTCGACGACCAGGTGAAGGAAATCTCCAAGGCGGCCTCGGATGCCGGAGTGTCGTTGCGCATCGGCGTCAACGCCGGGTCGCTCGATAAGCGGATCATGGAGAAATACGGTTCGGCCACTCCGGAAGCACTCGTTGAGTCCGCCGTGTGGGAGGCGAGCCTCTTTGAGGAACACGACTTCCACGACTTCAAGATTTCGGTCAAGCACCACGACCCCGTTGTCATGGTGCAGGCATACGAAATGCTCGCCGAGCGAGGCGACTGGCCGCTGCACCTGGGTGTGACTGAAGCCGGTCCCGCATTCCAGGGCACCATCAAGTCTGCAACTGCTTTCGGCGCTCTTCTTTCCAGGGGAATCGGCGACACCATCCGTGTTTCTCTGTCCGCCCCGCCGGTCGAAGAGGTCAAGGTCGGCGAGCAGATTCTGCAGTCGCTCAACCTGCGTCCGCGCAAGCTTGAAATCGTGTCCTGCCCGTCCTGTGGACGCGCCCAGGTCGATGTCTTCGAACTTGCCGAAAAGGTCACGGCTGGCCTTGAGGGCATGGAGATTCCGCTGCGCGTGGCCGTCATGGGCTGTGTTGTCAACGGTCCGGGTGAAGCGCGCGAAGCCGATCTCGGAGTCGCGTCCGGCAACGGCAAGGGACAGATCTTCGTTAAGGGCGAAGTCATCCGCACCGTGCCGGAATCGAAGATCGTCGAAACGCTCATCGAAGAGGCTCACCGCATCGCCGAAGAATCCGACCAGCCCTCCGGCCCGCCTGAGGTCATTGTCGGGTGACGGTTCTGGCAGCCCCGCTGCTGCATGAGCACACCGACTGGTTCGCCGCGGAGATCGCCCGTGATCCCGCGGCGAACGTCTTCTTGCAGGCACTGTTGGAACGCTCGCGCACAGCCGAGATAGCCAGCCCCGCCGGTCGCTTGGTGGGATGCTTCCGTGAGGGGCGCCCGGTTGCTGCCTACTGGTTGGGCAGCACGATCGTTCCGCTGAGCGGAGGCCCTGAAACCAACCGGGTGATGGCCGCCATCCTCAACCACGAGGGACGCAGGCCATCGTCGTTTGTGGGTCCTGCCGAGCAGGTTCTCGATCTGACGAGCAGGCTGAACTGGGGAGCACCCCGGGATCGCAGGCCCAACCAGCCGCTGCTCAGTGCGCTTGCCCCGCCGACCGTTGTGCCGGACCCCCTGGTCCGGCAGTTCTCCCCGTACGAGGCGGAGGTTGTCTTCCCGGCTTCCGTCGCCATGTACGAAGAAGAGGTGGGGTACTCACCTCTCGAAGGTGGGAGCGTCGGCTATCGAAATCGGGTCGAGGGGCTCATCGCCAGCGGTCTGTCGCTGGGCTACACGGCGCGCACCGGACCAACGGGTGAGCCCATGCCCCTGTGGCCCAACCGGATGTCCGACGAACAAGTGGTGTTCAAAGCCGATATCGGGATCGGTTCGGGAACATCGGTTCAAGTGCAGGGCGTGTGGGTGCACCCTGAATACCGCGGCAGGGGAGTGGCCTCGCGCGCCATGGCCGCCACGACGGCACTCATCCGCCGGCGTTTCGCTCCGATCGTCACGCTGTACGCCAACAGTCACAACGCACCCGCTCTGCGCGCATACGCAAAAGCCGGTTTCGTTCCCGTCGGCACCTTCGCAACCGTGACCTACTGAGGCACGGCGAACCGCCCAAGGCGCGCGAACAGCGCGGCGTAAGCGGCGCCTCGTCAGACTCAGCGGGACGTGCGCCCGCGCAGCCGGTCCCATGCCCGGCGGTCCTTCTTCGTGGGCCGGCCAGCACCCTTTTCGCGTTTGGGAACCGGGGCGCGCAGCAGCGGGTTCGGCGGGGGAGACGTATCGATGTAGCAGGCTGCGGCCATAGATGCGGGTCCGCGGGTGTCGAGGAAACCCTGTACCGTGAGCACGCGCTCAGCACCCGGCCGGCGGATGACGACAACTTGGCCGATCTTCACCTTGTCGGAAGGCTTCGCCCGGTCACCGTCAATGCGCACGTGCCCGGACTTGATCTGCTTCTGCGCCAAAGACCGTGTTTTGAACGCGCGAACACACCACAGCCAGACATCAATCCGCTGGCTTGTGCCGGCATCAAAACTCAGCTCCGGCATGAGGCTCCTTTCGGCGTTGTCGGCCCAAGACACTGCGAACAACTGTAGCGCCGGTGATAATCTTGCCCCGATACCTGCCCGAAAAAGGAGCCCACATGACCCTGCGGCTGTCGAAGCTGTTCGTCCGGACGCTGAAAGAAGATCCGGCCGATGCCGAAATCAAAAGCCACAAACTGCTGCACCGCGCCGGCTACATTCGCCGCACCTCACCCGGTATCTTCTCGTGGCTGCCGCTGGGCCTGAAGGTCCTCGAACGCGTCGAAGCGATTGTCCACGAGGAAATGGGGCGCGCCGGAAGCCAGGAAGTCCACTTCCCGGCACTGCTGCCGGCGGAGCCCTACCAGCAGTCGGGGCGCTGGGAAGCCTTCGGCGAGGGCATTTTCCGACTGAAGGACCGCCGCGAACACGACTACCTGCTCGCACCGACCCACGAAGAGGCGTTCACCATGCTGGTGTCCGACCTCTACTCGTCGTACAAGGACCTCCCGTTGAGCCTGTACCAGATTCAGACCAAGTACCGCGATGAGGCCAGGCCGCGGGCCGGTCTGCTGCGCGGACGCGAATTCATCATGAAGGACGCCTACTCCTTCGACATGGATGATGCGAGCCTCGACGCTTCCTACGAAGCCATGCGGCGGGCCTACATCAACGTCTTCAACCGCCTGGGCCTGCCGTACGTTGTTGTGGAGGCCACCCCCGGTGCGATGGGCGGTTCCGGTACGCACGAATTCCTCTACCCGAGCGAAGTCGGCGAAGACACCTACGTCCGCTCCGACGGCGGCTACACCGCCAATGTCGAAGCCGTCACCACGCCGCTGGCCGACCCGGTGCCGTTTGACGGTCTGCCGGAAGCGGAGGTTCTCGAAACACCGGACGCGCGCACCATCGAAACCCTCGTTGAAAGCGCAAACGAAGTCTCTCCGCGCTCTGACCGCCCCTGGACGGCTGCAGACACGCTCAAGAACGTCGTGTGCGCCCTCATCCACCCCGACGGCGAACGCGAAGTCATCGTCATTGGCCTGCCCGGCGATCGCGCTGTCGACCTCGACCGCGCTGCGGGAACCGGTCTGCTCGGCGACGGTGAAGTCGACCTCGAACCGGCAACCGAAGACGACCTCAAGAAGCACCCCGGCCTCGTTCCCGGATACATCGGCCCCGGAAACTCGCTCGACGCACCTGTTCTGGGTGCCGAAAGCTCCACTGGTATCCGCTATTTCCTGGACCCGCGTGTCTCAGAGGGCACACAGTGGGTCACCGGTGCCAACGAAGACCGCAAGCACGTCTTCAACCTCACCGCCGGCCGCGACTTCAAGGCTGACGGCTACATCGAAGCTGCTGAAATCCGCGAGGGCGACCCCGCTCCGGACGGCTCCGGACCGCTGCAGCTTGCCCGCGGTGTGGAGATCGGCCAGATCTTCAAACTCGGCACCCGCTACGCAGAAGCTCTCGGCCTGAACGTGCTTGATGAAAACGGCAAGTCCCGTGTCGTCACGATGGGCAGCTACGGCATCGGCGTCACCCGTGTCCTGGCCTGCCTGGTCGAAGAGTTCGCCGACGACAAGGGCCTGCTGTGGCCGGTGCACCTGGCACCCGCCGATGTGCACATTGTGGCCACCGGCAAGGGCGACGAACCGCTGGAAGCTGCCGAAAAGCTCGCCGCGGCTGTTGAAGCGGCCGGCTTCCGAGTTCTGCTGGATGACCGTCCGAAGGTTTCACCCGGCATGAAGTTCGGCGATGCTGAGCTGCTGGGTGTGCCGAACGTCCTCGTTGCCGGTCGCGGCCTGGCCGACGGTGTCGTGGAACTGCGCGATCGCTTCACCGGCGAATCGACCGACCTGCCGGTTGATGAAGCCGCTGACGCCGTCGTTGCTCGCCTGCGCGAACAGTACGCCAAGCAGGACGCCATCGAACTTCTGTAAGCGCCAGATGCTGGCAGTCGAACTGCCGGCTGAACGCAAACGCCGGTGCCCCAAGCGAAAGGCTTGGGGCACCGGCGCTTTCTGCCGTATCAGCGCAGCCGCGCGTCAGCCGAGTGGTTTGAGCTGCTGGGTGGTAATACCCTGCACGCTGACTCCGGTGAGGGCACGGGCAACCCACAGGGAGCGCTCCGCGTCTTCTGTCAGCCGGGGATTGCCATCGGCGGCGGCGCGTAAGTACCAGAACATGTTCTGGACCTCACGAGCAACAGAAGCGCCCATCGCCCCGCTGGGGTTGATCTGTGCGCAGCGGGAAAGCTCAGCGGCGAAGCCGCGCAGCCAGTCCGCCTGTCCTTCCGGATCCGTTCCGGGGATTTCGCCCAGTCGGTTCCACATGAGCGGCGCAAGCATGTATTCGGTGGGGCCCGTCAGGGGCTGCGGGTCGATGGCCTTCCACGTGGCGATGCCGTTGGCGTCCGGATTGCCGGCAAGGATGTTGTAGTAGTGCAGATCGGCGTGCAGCAGCCAGCTGTCGGCAGCACCCGCCAGTTCTTTCGTCCACGACAGCGCAGTCGAGAGCACCTGCTGGTCGGTTTGTGTGAATGCCGGAAAATCTTCGACCAGACGTACATCGGCGTCAAAGCGCTTCAGCCATGCGGCGGCGATGTCCTGCACGCGCACGAAACCGCTGCCGCCCGGTACGCGCAGCGCCTGCACCAGCTGTCCCCAAATGGGGGCAACTGCGTGAAGCGGCTCCGTCGACAGGTTGACTTCGGTCCGCAGTCGTTCCTGCAGGGTGGCACGCATGGACGGGTCGTCTTCTATGATCCGCACAGCACCGTGCCCACCCCACGCGCGCAGCGCCCGGATGGTCTGTTCGTGCACCGTGGGGTTGTCGGTGTTCGGGGCGGCTATGCGCAGCACCGCGGGAAAGCCGTCGTGCAGGCGGACCGGGATGACGAGGCTTTCCGCGCCCGCCCACGGGGAGCCCGGCTGGGGGTCGTCCGTGAGCTTCCACCGGTCGAACAGCTCGAACACGATGTGGTCAAGGGCAGCAGCCCAGGCCTGTGCGCGTTCCTCACCCTGGGTCTGCGTTGCCGAATTGAGGAGCACGGGAGGTACTTTCACTGAGCTTCTCCTTCATAGCGCAGCAGCTGCCTGCCGCCGAAGCCGATGCGAGCATCAGCGCTCGCTTTGAGTTCGCGGCCGGCCAGCGGCACGGCGGCGGGGTCCTCGAACACTCCGAACAGGGCTGCGGCGACCGTGTCTTCCAGCTGCTGGGCGAGCTTCTTTGCCGACCCGGGGTCAGACGGGTTGTGCGGCAGGTTCCACGCTGGACGGTTCGCGGCTTCTTCGCGTTGACCCTGTTTGAGCAGTGTGTTGGCATCAGCCGCAGCGTTGGCGAGTGCTTCCACCCTGGCGGTGGCCGCCCTGCGTTCCCGGCTATCGGGCTTCATTGCCAGTGCGACCTTGGTGTATCCGTAGGAGGCTTTGAAAGCCGCCTTCGCAAATTCGTGCAGAGGGTCGGCATCGTCACCTGGGCTGTACGGCTTGCGGTCCGCGAAATCGGGGTAGCCCTGGGCAGGAAGCTGGGCGAAGCGCTGCTGGGCTGGTTTCCAGTTCGGCAAGAGGTTCGATGCGCCGACCGCCACGTCGACGATGATGGCTGTCTGGGGTCCGCCGAGTGTGTGGATGTCGCGCAGGACCAGGTCGACGATGGAGTACATGGCAGAAACAAAGGTGTTCTGCGGGGGAATCTCGGGGAATCCGGAATTGTCTGATGTCCAGGGCGGGCCGATTGCGGCAGTGAGCCTCGAGCGCTCTTCTTCGTGGTCATCGTCGTTGATGGAGGCCAGAACCGCGGCTATCCGGCCGCGGGAGGATTCTTCGGCCTCGGCCTGTATGCGGTCTTCTGGCGAACCGAAGCGCAGGCCGCACCCGGACAGTGCCGCAGTCGCGCTGAGCAGGAGGAAAGCGCGTCTGCTGGTGTGCTTCGGTCTGGAGTAGGCCATTCGCTCATCCTACTCTTCAAGAGTATGCGGGTGTGAAACAAAACCTCGGATGCGTTCACGTGAGCAGGGTGCGTTGTTCTTGTGCTGGTCGTGCGGCAAGAATAGGGGCATGGCTTATTCAGAAGATGACATCGCCCAGGCCGCAGCCGGCCCGCTGGAAGAGCTGGGTCTGCTGGTGGAAGACGTGAAGATGCACGCCGCGGGTGTGCACCGGCGGCTGGTGGTCACAGTGGATCTTGCGGGTGACACGACCGAGGCTGTGTCTTCGGACCTCATTGAGCAGGCCACCCGCGTCATCTCCGAGGTGATCGATCCGCTTCCGCTGTTCAACGACAAGCCGTACGAACTCGAGGTGTCTTCCCCGGGTGCGCTGCGCCCGCTGACCGAACCGCGTCACTTCCGCAGGAACGTCGGTCGGACGATCGAGGTGAGGCCAACCGAGGGCAAGAAGACCACCGGTGTGCTCACCGGCGTGACCGGACTCGGCATTGTTCTGGAGCCGGGTTCGGGCCGCGAACCGGTCGAGTTTTCCTTTGATGGAATCGAAAAAGCCCAGGTGGTTCTCAAATTCCGCTGATGCGGCATGCTTCGTACATGAACTAGGGTTGAACCGAAAAACTGAATAACAAGACAGAAGAGGAGCGGGCAGTGGACATCGATCTTGGCGCACTAAGGCTGATTGAAAGCGAGCGCGAAATTCCGATGACGACGCTGGTGGGGCTGATTGAACAGGCCCTGCTGAGCGCGTACCACAACATGGAGGGCCACTACCCGGACTCTCGTGCGGAGATTGACCTGAAAACCGGCAAGGCCACCATCTGGGCCACGGAATTCGACGCCGACGACAACCCCATCGGGGAATTCGACGACACGCCCGATGACTTCGGGCGTATTGCGGCTATGACGGCGCGCAATGTCATTCACCAGCGCCTGCGCGCAGTTGAAGACGAAGGCGTGCTCGGATCTTTCCGCGACAAAGAGGGCGAGATCGTCTCCGGCATTATCCAGCAGGGCCGTGACGCAGCCATGATCCAGGTGGACCTGGGCGAAGTCGAAGCTCTTCTGCCGCCGCACGAACAGGTGCCCGGTGAAGACTATTCGCACGGCAGGCGCATCCGCGTGTTCATCGCCGATGTTCGTCCCGGCAACAAGGGTCCGTCGATCACGGTTTCGCGAACCCACCCGAACCTCGTGCGCAAGCTGTTTGCCCACGAAGTCCCGCAGATTGCCGACGGCAGCGTGGAAATCGTCTCAATTGCACGCGAAGCCGGACACCGCACCAAGCTCGCGGTGCAGGCAACCGTACCGGGGCTCAACGCCAAGGGTGCCTGCATTGGCGAGATGGGCACCCGCGTGCGGGCCGTCATGAACGAACTCGGGGCCGAAAAGATCGACATCGTCGACTACAGCGATGACCCGACTGTCTTCATCGCCAATGCCCTAAGCCCGGCGGAAGTCGGGCGCGTTGAGGTTCTTGACTCCGCCTCGAAGATGGCGCGCGCCTATGTGCGCCCCGACCTTCTGTCGCTTGCGATCGGCAAGGAAGGTCAGAACGCCCGCCTGGCCGCCAAGCTGACAGGGTGGAAGATCGACATCGTCGAAGCCTAGGCCCCGCGGGCAGGTAAGGCCCGTGCTGTAGACTGACATGCGTGGTCTCTTCAACTGGCGTGCCCGAACGCATGTGCATCGGGTGCCGTGCAAGAGCACCGCAGACCGACCTCATCCGTCTGGTGCTGCAGACCGAGCCGATTCGGATTGCAGTTGATGAGGGCCGAGTGCTTCCCGGAAGGGGCGCTTGGCTTCATCCGCAGACAGACTGCCTGGAACGGGCAGTGAAGAAGAGCGCATTCGCAGCTGCCTTCAAGCAGAAGATCCCGCGAAGCGCATACGAAGATCACGGAAAGTGGTTGCAGAAGATGGAAAACAAGTAGTGAGTGCTCAGAAATGACACCCAAGACTTACGGACGTGGACAGTGAAATGAGCACTGTTCCGACTCGATGAGGTTCTCTCCTGTTCGGAGAGAACCCGGACAGGAGAAATGTGGCAAAGCCCCGTGTTCACCAGCTCGCAAAAGAGCTGGGAACGACAAGCAAGGAAGTGCTTGCGAAGCTCCAGGAAATGGGCGAGTTCGTAACCTCGGCCTCCTCAACCCTGGAAGCTCCCGTCGTGCGCAAGGTCCGCGAGGCCTTCGACGGTGCAGACAAGCCCGAAGCCGAAGCTGAATCGGCCGCCAAGAAGCCGGCGGCAAAGAAGCCCGCCGCCAAGTCGACCGCTGCCAAGTCGACAACCGCTAAGCCCGCAGCTAAGAAGCCGGCCGCGAAGTCGACGGCTGCTAAGCCGACCGCTGCTAAGTCGACAACGGCAAAGCCGGCTGCATCGAAGGCTGCCGGCGCAAAGACCACGGCATCGCCGGCAGCGCCGAAGCCTGCGGCTCCCAAGCCGGCACCCAAGCCCGCGGCCAAGAAACCCGCCGCTCCGAAGCCGGCACCCAAACCTGCCGCAAAGAGCGAAGAATCCCCGGCACCTCGTCCGGCGGCACCTCGCCCAGGCGGTTCGCGCCCCGGCAACAACCCCTTCGCACCTAAGCAGGGCATGCCGAAATCCGACCAGCGTTCCGGCGGCCAGGGCGGCAAGCCCGGTCCCAAGCCCGGCGGCGGCCGTCCCGGCCCGCGCCCCGGCGCACCGCGCCC
>NZ_KV789345.1:0-49300 GCF_001807555.1 Brevibacterium sp. HMSC08F02
GTGCCAAGGCGAGTAACACAACAAACACCAACAACAAACACTTGGTGATCGCGTCCACACACAAACGTATTTCAATAACACCCAAAGATTTTGCGGTGGTAAAAGCGTCAGGGAAACGCCCGGTCCCCATTCCGAACCCGGAAGCTAAGCCTGACAGCGCTGATGGTACTGCACACATGTGTGGGAGAGTAAGACACCGCCGCAATCACCCATAACGAAGGCCCTGACAGGTTGCCCCCGCGGGTTGAGCATTAACTTGCTCCCCGGGGCACCTGCAGGGCCTTCACCCATTTACAGAGACTTTTTCATGAGCGCCGCTGGCGCCTCTTCCTTTTGCACCCCGAGTATCCCAGCATGCTTGGGGTGTTTTCGTCTGCACGCTCACATGACCCTCACCCGCGTCTTATTCGCCGCAGTAGGCTGGGAGCTGTGAAGTGAGGAGGCAGGAAATGCGCATCACCTTTCTAACCGGAGCCGGCCTGAGCACAGCTGCCGGCATACCCGACTTCCGCGGCCCACAGGGTGTGTGGACGCGTGATCCTCTTGCAGAGCGCATGTCCACTCTGTCCTGGTATCTGAAAAGCCCCGAAGTGCGGGAGCGTGCTTGGCAGATGCGCCTTGAATCGGGCATTTGGGCGGCATCGCCAACAGAAGCTCACCACCGCATTGCACAAGCTGAGAATCAGGCCGACGTCAAAGCCGTCGTCACCCAGAACACCGACGGTCTGCACACCCTGGCAGGATCCAGCCCCGACAAGGTTCTTGAAGTCCACGGAAGCGCACGTACCTGGCAATGTGAAGACTGTGACGCCACCGGCCCTATGGAAGATCAGATTCGCCGGGTCAAAGACGGCGAACCTGACCCTTCGTGCCCTCAGTGCGGCGGTATCACCCGCGCGACGACCATCCTCTTCGAAGAAATGCTGAAGACCGATGTCATAGAAGCAGCATTCGAAGCGGCTGAAAACTGCGATTGGATTATCGCCATCGGGACCTCACTGTCAGTCACTCCCGTGGCGCACATGTTCCCCATGGCAATCGAGGCGGGCGCCCGCGGTTTGATCCTCAACGCTGAGCCAACTCCATTCGACCCATACGCAGAAGAGGTGGTCCGCGGTGACCTGCAGGAGACGGTGCCGCGGGTCTTGGATGAACTTCTCGGCTGACCTGGCACTATAGAGGCATGAAGCCAACGTCGTCATCTAAATCCGCTCTGTCTCACGTGGCGGCCACCGCCGATCCTCTGGGGGAGGGCGCCCCGGTCGCCGCGCCCCGCGAAGCTGTTTCTGCCCGCGTATCCAAAGTGCAGCGATTCAGGGTCCTCGACATCCTGGGTCGCGTGGCCCAGCTGCGAGCTGAAGGGCGCGATGTCATTTCGCTGTGTGTGGGCGAACCGGGTCAGGGCGCTCCGAGTGCCGTCCGCAAGCGTGCCGCCGACGCTGTCCTCGACGGCACCGACCTGGGGTATTCGCCGGTCGAGGGCATCGCACCCCTGCGCGAAGCGCTGGCCGGCCACTACAAGCGCTGGTACGACATCGACATTGACCCCAGCCGGTTCATTGTCACGGCAGGCTCTTCCGGTGCCTTCCAGCTGTCGTTCCTCACCTGCTTCGACGTGGGCGACAGGGTTGCACTTGCCCGCCCCGGCTACGCCGCCTACAAAAACATTCTCAAGGCACTCGGCATCGACGTGGTCGAACTCGACTGCGGTGAAGAAGTCCGCTTCCAGCCAACCGTCGAAATGCTGGAAGAAGAACACGAAAAAGCGCCCCTGTCCGGTGTCATGGTGGCTTCACCGGCCAACCCGACCGGCACCATGATCGACGCCGACCACATGTCAGAACTCGCCGACTGGTGCGATCGTGAAGGGGTGCGCCTGATTTCGGATGAGATCTACCACGGCATCACATTCGGCGATTCCGTCGGCACAACAGCGGTCGAATGCTCTGACGAAGCCATTGTCATCAGCTCGTTCTCCAAGTACTGGGGTATGACCGGCTGGCGTCTGGGCTGGATGATCGTCCCGGAAGAACTCGTGGAACCCATCAAGGCACTCGCAGGCAACCTCACGCTGTGCGCCCCCGTGCCGTCCCAGTTCGCTGCTGTTGAAGCCTTCTCAGAGTCAGCCTACGAAGAGGGTGCGAAGGCCGTTGAGGGCTTCGCCGCCGCCCGCCAGGCCGTGCTCGATGCCGTTGACGAACTCGGCTGGACGGGGCTTGCCCCGGCCGATGGTGCGTTCTACATGTACGCGACGATCACCCCGGTGCTCGGTGACTTCGCCAACGCGATCGACTGGTGCGCAGCACTTCTGGAAGAAGAGGGCGTGGCCGTGTCTCCCGGCAGCGACTTCGACAGCGTCCACGGCGACCATGCCGTGCGCATCTCACTCGCCGCGGGCCATGAGGCCGTCGTCGAAGCACTCGAGCGCATCAAACGCTTCCAGGCGCGCCACGGGGCCTGACCGAACCTTCAGACCAGGTGAGAAAAGGACGAGGCGGAGCTCCACCTCGTCCTTTTTCGTGCCGGTTCTGGGGTCACCAGAACCGGTTCAGCGTTCAGTCCTGGCGCAGCGAGGGGCGGATGGCGTCGAGAACCGCCATGTCCTCAATCGTCGAAGGGACAGCCGCGTCTGCTTTGCCCTCGGCGATTTCGCGCATTGTCTTGCGCAGGATCTTACCGGAGCGGGTCTTCGGCAGAGCCTCGACGACAGTCGCCGACTTCAATGCCGCCACCGGCCCGACTTCAACGCGCACCTGAGCGACAAGCTCCTTTTCCAGTGCTGCGTGATCAACGTCTTCGTGCCCTGCCTTGAGCACCACCAGGGCTCGTGGAATCTGGCCCTTCACCGGGTCGGACAGGCCGATGACAGCGCATTCGGCAACCGCCGGGTGGGATGCCACAGCTGCTTCCAGAGCGCCCGCGGACAGGCGGTGGCCGGCAACGTTGATGACGTCGTCGGTGCGGCCCATGACGTAGACGTAGCCGTCTTCGTCGACACATCCGCCGTCACCGGTGAGGTAGGCGCCCTCAATCGACGACAGGTACGAATCGACGTAGCGTTCGTCGTCACCCCACACGGTTGCGAGTGTTCCGGGCGGAAGCGGCAGGCTGACGATGATGAGGCCTTCTTCCCCCGGTTCCATTTCGTTTCCGGCAGCGTCGACAACCCGCACGTCGTAGCCGGGAACCGCCATGGCGGGCGAGCCCGGGTTGATGGGGTATTCGTGCAGGCCGATGGGGTTGGCCGCAATCGGCCACCCGGTTTCGGTCTGCCACCAGTTGTCGAACACCGGAATGTCCCGGCCAGTGGCCTCGGCGAGCTTTTCGGTCGTCCACTTGTAGGTTTCGGGGTCGAGGCGCTCTCCGGCTTGGATCCACGCGCGCAGGTGGCGCATGGGGTGCTTGGCCATGAGTTCGCCTTCGGGGTCTTCCTTGCGGATGACGCGCATGGCGGTCGGGGCGCCGTAGAACAGGCGCACGTCGTATTCGTCGACCACCCGGAAGAACGTGCCGGCATCCGGCACTCCGACGGGCTTGCCTTCGAACACGATGGTGGTGACACCTGACAGCAGCGGCGCGTACACGATGTAGGAGTGGCCGACCACCCAGCCGACATCGGATGCACAGAAGATGGTGTGGCCGGGGTGCAGGTCGTAGAGGTTCTTCATCGACCACGTCAGCGCCACTGCGTAGCCGCCGGCGTCGCGCACAATGCCCTTCGGCTTGCCCGTGGTGCCGGACGTGTAGAGCACGTACAGTTCGTCCGTCGCTTTGATGGCCACGGGTGCCGCACCGGTGGGGGTCTGCTCCATGAGCTCGTCAAAGGAGTATTCGCTGTACTGGGCTCCCGAGGCGGTGGTCGCGTTTTCGCCCTTGACCTCGGCTGGGATCAGGTCGCGCTGGTAGACGATGCTGAGTGCCGGAACGTGCTCGACTTCGTCAAGGGCGGCATCGACCATGGGCTTGTATTCGACTTTCCGCGACGGTTCGATGCCGCCGGATGCCGACACGATGGCCTTGGGCTTGAGGTCGTTGATGCGCACTGCGAGTTCGCGGGCGGAGAACCCGCCGAAGACAACCGAGTGGACCGCACCAATGCGCGCACAGGCGAGCATTGCGACAACCGCCTGCGGGATCATCGGCATGTAGATGATGACGCGGTCGCCCTTTTCGACGCCCTTGTCCTGCAGCACTTTGGCGAACCGTGCCGTGGTGTCTGTCAGTTCGCGGTAGCTGATCTTCTGCTTGGAGTCGGTGACGGGGGAGTCGTAGATGAGTGCGGTGTCCTCACCCCGGCCGGCTTCGACGTGGCGGTCAAGCGCGTTGTAGCAGACGTTGAGTTCGCCGTCGGGGAACCAGCGGTACAGCGGTGCGCGCGAATCGTCGAGCGCGCGGGTGGGCTTGGTGTCCCAGTCGATTCCCTCTGCCGCTTCGAGCCAAAAGGCTTCGCGGTCCTCCACTGCGCGGCGCGCGGCGGTTTCGTAGGCGTTTTCTTTGTGTGCGGTGGTCATGATGCCCCCTGTGTGTGGTGCGCCTCACGTTGAGTGCGGTGATGTAGACCACCATACTCCTGAGGTTTTCGGACCGTGCCTCCGGCTGGGCAGGCCAGTGGAGAGGGGCAGTCAGTCGCAGAGTTCGGCCGAGTGGGCCAGGGCGTCCTGAATGATGTGGGTGACGTGGTGGTCGGTCACTTCGTAGTGGGCTTCGCGGCCGGAGCGCTTGACGCTGACCAGGCGCTGATTGCGCAGCGTGCGCAGGTGCTGTGACACCAGCGGCTGCGACAGGTTGGTCAGCAGCACGAGTTCTGACACCGTCAGCGGAGAGTGGGACAGCGCAAGCAGGATCCGCAGGCGCGACGGGGTGGCGAGGACTTTGAAGATATCGGCCGTGAGCTCAATGGCCTGAGCGTCCGTCAGGTCGTCTGGAATGCGGAGTTCGCCGTCGTCATCGAACTTCAGGTGCGGGTATGCGTCACGTGCCATGCGCACCAGTGTATTCCAGGCCTGCCTGCAGTTTTCATTTCGGCGCGGCCGCGAGGATGTCGGCGGCCAGCGGTTCCCACTTCGCGTAGGCCTCAGGGTGGGCGGAGCGCTGCACCGTCTGGGCGGCGTCGTTTTTGCTCATCTTCTGCCAGCCGGAGATCTGCGTGAGTCCGGCGTTCTTCACCTTCGGGTTGACGCCGTAGAACGCGGTCGTGGCGTGGTGGACGCTGAGCACCTGACTGTCGGTTCCCCAGCCCTGGGAGGGGCGCTGCTGGAAAACCCCGAGCGAGTCTCGGTCCCCGTAGGGTAGGTTGCGCAATGACGATTCCTGCATTGCGGTCATGAGTGCGATCTCGATCCCCGCGTCGGGTATCGAATGTTCGCGCCCGATGTCGATGATGGTCTGCGCGATTTCCATCTGGCCGGAATCCAAGGCCGAGGCCGAGGTGGGGGCCAGTTTCTCTGACACCTTCTCTTTGGCTGCCTGCCGCTGGTCGGGGTCTGAGAGGGCCCCCGTTATTGCGGTGCCCGCGGCGAAGAGCCCCAGAGCGAAAAGTCCGGCTGCCACGCCCATGACAGTGCTGCGGAGGTGTCGGCGCCCTTCCCCTGTGCGGCGCCGAACCTTACGGCCGGATGGCCGTCTGCGTCCTGTCTTTCTGCGTGTCACGCCCTCACTTTAGGCGTTTGGGCACCACTTGCCGAACTGCTTCCCCAAGCGGCGGCCAGTGCCCAGCGCACGTGTCAGCTGATTGCCGGTGCGTCCTTGTTGGCCTTCAGCAGTGCGGTGGCCAGGCCTTCCCACTGCGCGTAGCGGTGCGGGTAGCCAGAGCGCTGGACAGCCTGGGCGGCGTCGTTCTTGCTCATCTTCTGCCAGCCGGAAATCTGCTTGAGCCCGGGGTTCTTCACCTTCGGGTTGACGCCGTAGAAGGCTTTTGCGGAGTACACGCGGTCCATGATCTGCGACTTCGATCCCCACGCGTACTTGGGGCGCTGCTGGAACAGGCCGATGGAGTCCTTGTCGCCGTAGTTGATGTTGTACAGGTCTGATTCCTGCTTGGCGGTCATGAGCGCGATGATGATCGCGTCGTCACTCATGCCTGCGCCTTTGCCGACGCCGATGATGATGCGTGCGTTCTCGGCCTGGTCGCGGTCGATTCCCTTGGGCTGCGGGCCGGGCTTCGCCGCCTTCTTGGCGGGAGCCTTCTTTTCGGCCGGCTTGGGTGCGGGCTTCGGGGCCTTCTTCTGCTGGGCCTTGCGCGCCTTGTCGGCTTCTTCCGGGGTCACGTGCTGGGTGGCCGGGCCGCCGACCGAGGTGTACTCGCCGCTGTCTTCCGAGGTGCCGCCCTGGGGGCTGCTGCCGGCCTGCGGGGCGTTGTGGTCAATGACATTGCCGCTGAGGGCGCTGGCCGGTCCTGCAAAGAGGAGGGAGCTTGCCGCTGCGCAGCCGAGTGCGGTGGCGGTCGTGTAGATGATTCGCATGATCCTCGTTTCGGGAAGTGGAAGATTCGAGCTCCCGAAACTGTAGCGAAAAATCTGTCAAGTTTCACACGCCGAAAAATCAGAAGCGTTACATCTATGTAAGTAACTCTGTGACCTGCTGAAACACACTCATGTAGTTCGGCGCCCAAAATTACCCTGCGCAAAGTTCCGAAATCCCGGATGTGTGAAGTTTGGTGAGGCAGGGCGGTGCCGTGTGCCGCGCAGTCCTGTTCTCCACCTCGTGTCCGGGCATAGAAAAGGGGCCCGGCATAAGTGCCGAGCCCCTCCGCGCAGACAGGGTCTATGCGGTTCCGCCGTAGTGGGCGGCGACCCTGCGCAGGCCCTCTTCAATCGATACCGCGGGCGTCCAGTTCAGAACACTGTGCGTGGTCCGCTGATCAAACCAGTGAGCGGTGGACAGCTGTTCGGCCAAGAACTCGGTGATCGGCGGTTCGTCGTCGAAATCACCGGCCGTCCACACCTTTTCAATGACCTTGCCGGCGACTTTCGCAGCCCCCACGGGAACGCGCAGGGTCGGTTCGGCCGAACCGCCGGCAACGGCAATCCGGCGCATGAGTTCGCCGATGGGACGCGGCTGGCCGTTCGTCACCACGAGAGCCATCCCGTGCGTGTGCTCCACGGCAGACAGCGCGGCGACGATCGCATCGACCGCGTTGTCAATGTAGAGGGTGTCGACCATTGCCAGGCCCGAGCCCAGCAGCGGCAGCCTGCCCTGGGCGGCGCGGTCGATGATCCGTTCGGTCAGCTGCGGTTCACCCGGACCCCACATGAGGTGGGGGCGCAGGGCGAGCACCCGAAACTCATCGTGCGATGCGGCAAGGGCCACACGTTCGCCGGCGGCCTTTGTGCGGGCGTACTCGCCGCGGGCGGCCTCGGGATCGGCAGGACCCGCACCGTCGCCGACAAGGGAATCACCCGAGTGGGCAACAGACGGTGATGAAATGTGCACCATGCGGCCGATGCCGGCTTGCTGGGCGCGGGCCACAATGTTCGCGGTGCCTTCGATGTTGACCTTTTCGAATTCTTCGGGAGCTCCGACCATCGACACTTTCGCGGCCATGTGGATGAGAGCATCCTGCCCGGCAACAGCACGGTCAACAGTCTCAATGTCCGTGACGGAGCCCTGAATGTCACGAGCGCCCTCAACTCCGGAGGGACGGCGCTGCAGAGTGGTGACCTCGTGGCCCTGCGCAATGAGCGCACGCGCCGTAGAACTGCCCAGAAGACCGGATGCACCGGTGATGAGAACCTTCATCAGACGCTCCTTCCCACCGGCGCACCGGAAAGCACGCGGGATGCCCACGCGCCCAACGCAGAGCGGCCGACTTTGGAATTGTGGCGAATATCAGTGGGGAATTCGGGCGCGACGAGAACCGCCGCAACATCGAGGCCCATGCGGTCAAGAACTGCCGCGCGGATGTCATCGATGATCGGCTGCGAGGCAAGACCCGGCTGCAGGTCCTGCGGACCACCCGGTTCAAGCACCACGACGAGAGCCTGTGTGCCCACCGGGCCCACGCCGACTGCCGCGCAGCGGGTCACCCCGTCGGTGCGTTCGGCAATGGACTCCACGGCACCCGGGCCGATGGGGCCGGCGGGACCGGCGATTACGTGCTGGACGCGCCCTTCCAGCCACAGGCGGCCCTTGGCGTCAAAACGGCCGATATCGCCCGTGCGGTGCCATGCCTTCGCACCGCCGTGCTCATCGCGGCGAGCATCGGCGTCGGTCTTCCACAGACGGTCGTAGCCGTCCTTGAGGTGAGCGGCGGACACGACGAACTCACTGAGCACGCCGATGCCGTCCTCCAGGGCAATCGTGTGTTCGCTGGGTTTGCCCTCGGCATCGAGCGGGGCGAGCTTGAAGTCGACCGGGCCGATCGGCCTTCCCACACAGACCCCGCCGACAACTGAGGATTCGGGGTCAGCCGCATCCGCCTCGGCCTCGACGGCGCCGGGGAAGTCGATGTTGGTCAGCAGCAGACTCTCCGTCATGCCGTAGGGCGAATTGATCTGCGCGTTCGGGAAGACTTCCGCGATCTGCTCCATGAGCACGGTCGGCACGGGAGCTCCGGCAGACAGCGCCAGTTCAATGCCCGCGCAGGCCTCGCGCTGCTCATCACTCAGAGCGACGGCGGTTTTGACGACGTTTGTGTAGGCGGCAGGTGAAGCGAACACCATGGTGCAGCCGGCCTCGATGATGGCATCGGCCAGAGCGGAAGCCGTGAGAGTGGCGGGTTTTGTCACCGACATGTTCGGCGTGACGCTCACCGCGCCCAGCCCCGGACCCAAAAGAGCAAACGGCGCGAAGCCGGCAACCAGCCCCGTGCCGGGACGAACATCGAATTCGGCGCCGAGGATGCGCATGAGCTCGCCAAGACCGCGGTGCGTGTAGCGCACGCCCTTCGCCGGTCCGGTGGAGCCGGAGGTGAAGAGAATCGCCGCATCGTCATCGAGTTCCGGCACGGCAATCGCGTCGCGGTCGCGCACAACGGTCCGCGACAGCGCCGTGATTGAGGTTTCGACCTTCAGCGCTCGCGCGCGCAGCTTCGGCAGCGGCAGAACGGAGATGCGGCGGCCGGGCCACCCTCCGGCCCGTGCCAGGGTCAGCCCCGGAGTTTCGCCGATGATCCACTGCGGGTCGGCGGCTTTGACCGCCCGGGTCATGCCGGCCGGCCCCAGGCCCGCGTCGGCGACGACGACAACCCCGCCGACCTTGAGGACCGCGTAGGCGGCCGCCGTGAGGTTGTTGCCCGGTTCGATCAGCAGGCTGACCCGGTCGCCCTTGCGCAGACCCATCGCCTTCAGCCCTGCAGCAATGTTGTCGACAACACCTGCCAGCTGTGCCCAGGACACTGCCTGGGCTGGTTTGGCTGACATGTCGACGCTCGCGATTGAGCGTTCGTGCCGCTTGGCATCGAGTGCTGAGAACACGAAGTCTGGTTCGGGTCCTTCTTGCTGGGCCGGACCGCTTTCTTCCGCCGAGGTGGAGGGACCCTCATTCTGTCCGCTCACGTTGGCGTCAAGCCACTGGAAGATGGTTTCCCAGTACGGGACGTCTTCGACGAACAGGTGGGAGGTCTTCTCAAAGCGGTGGATGTCCGCCTGCGGCAGGCGCTCGCGAAGATCGCGCAGATAACGCTCCAAGAAGACGGGGTCTTTCGGACCCCACATGAGAAGCGCGGGATTGGTCATGCGGGCGATGTCAGCGCCGACGCGCTGCAGTTCGGCGTGGGACGGGTGGTTTTCGTCCACCGGAATGTCTGCGACGAAGCCGCCCACACCGCCGCGGCGCTGCGCTGACGCGTAGGGCCTGCGATAGGCGCGGCGAAGAGGATCCGAGATGTCTTTCGACAAGCGCAGGGTGGTGCGGATGAACGCGTCGGTGTACACGGTCGAACCGGCCAGCAGGGGGCCTGCCAGCGCCGCCCGCAGAGGTGCCGGGATGGATGCGTCCTCCGGCTGGTGCACGGCGGTGTTGAGGCTCATGGCCGCGCTGATGCGGTCGGTGTTGCGGGCTGCCCAACCCAGCGAAATGACCCCACCCCAGTCGTGGCCGAGTGTGACCAGCGGGAGGCTGTCGTCGACAAGCTCAGAGATGAGCGCGTCAAGCTGATTGATGCGGTCGGCCAGACGGAAATAGCCGGTGCCGTGCGGTGTGGGAACCGGGTGCGCGACGCGCTCTGAATAGCCCATGTCCAGGTGGTCGGGAGCAATGATCCGCCACGCGGTGCCGCCTGCCTGCGCCAGATCGATGGATGCCTGTGCGAGCCTGCGCCACATGTAGGACCACGTGGGATTGCCGTGTACGGCGACGATCGTGCCGGCGGGTTCTGCACCGATGTCCCTGAGTGCATCGGCGGTGTCGAGAACGTGGAAGGTGTGCTCGCCGACCGTGACCAGGCGGGACCACCGGGGGTCCCATTCGGGAAGATTCGGCGGCAGCTGCGCGGCAGCGGCTGGAAGAGGGCTGTTTTCAGTCGGCAATGAGCTTCTCTCCTCTTAGTGTGCCGGTGGTGTTTACCAGATGATCTCCGTCATGGACGTGTTGAGGCCTGAGCCCACGCCCATTGCCAGAACACGGTCACCGGACTTGAGCGACTCGACTTCGCGGGCAAGTGTGATCGGCAGAGACGCGGGGCCCACATTGCCCAGCTCGGGGTACGTCTTCGGAACCCGGTCCATGGGGATCTTCGCGGCCTTCGTGATCGCGTTGACGTGGACATCGGACACCTGGTGCATGATGTAGCGGTCCATGTCGGTCCAGTCCCACCCGTTTTCGTGGGCTTCTTCCCACGCCGAGGTGACCAGCTGCATGCCGTTGGACAGCAGGCCCGCGGTGTCGGTGAACATGCCGTCGTGGTCGCCCACGCACAGTTTGTGATTCCACGTGGCCGCACGCGTCACACTGCCGAGGATCCGGTGGCCCTCAGGGTGCTTGTCTGAACGTCCGAGAACGGCGGCCGCCGCACCTGAGCCCAGGGTCAGGGAGGCGAATTCCTCGAGGTATTCGGCGCGGGTGATTCCTTCGCGCTGCAGGCGGTTGAGGGTGGCCCGCTGCACTTTCGAGGCATCTTCGGAGGCCACGACGAGCGCGTATTCGATGGCGCCGGATTCGATCATGGTTGCGGCGACTGCCATGGCATTGACGAAGCCCAGGCACGCATTGGCGATGTCGAAGTTCATGGCCGACGACGGAAGTCCGATGCCGTCGTGAATGGACACCGCCACAGACGGTTCGAGGTTGGCACGCGTGACCGACGCGTTGATCATCAGCCCGATCTGCTGGGCTTCGATGCCGGCTTCAGCGAGTGCCTTCTTGCCGGCCGCAATGCCGCCTTCGACGAACCCGCCGGAGTCCTCTGCCCAGTTGCGGCGCGAATTGACACCCGCGACCCGCTGCAGGAGACCTTCGGGCAGCCCTAAGCGGTCAAGCGTGGACTTCAGCTGTTCGTCGTAGAAAGCAGACGTCACTTCGATGGGTGCAGTCACTTCCGAGACACTCAGAAGCGATGTGTTCTCGTGCCGAAGCGTCGTGTTTCCGTTCAACAGCGTCCAGTCCCTGGTTCCCAGAACCGGACGACAAGTGCGCGCGGCTCCGTTGGATGAATGAATAGTGCCCAATCAATCCTAATGGGTGGCCGCTGACCGCGTGTCCGGGGTCAGCTATCTGACTGCAGGCGTCAGCGAATGGTCGCCAGGATGGTGTCCCACATCTTCTGTGCCAGTTCCGGGCTGTATTCCGGCGCGGTTGGGTCGCCGAAAAGGTGCGCGCTGCCGGGGTAGACGTGTGCCGACGCCTGCGCACCGGCGGCCCGGGCGGATTCGATGAGCGTCTCAGCCTGCTGAGCATCAACCCATTCGTCGCCTTCCGTGTAGTGCATCTGCAGCCAGCAGTCGCCGTTCCACGACGTGGGCTTCGGTACGCCGCCGGCGTGGCACAGAAATGCGCCGGCGGCCTGCGGGCGGCGTTTGCCGAAGGACTGCGCCATGGCAGCCCCAAGGGAGAATCCGCCGAAGTAGATGGGGCCGTCAAGCCCCAGTCCGTCAATCGCGCCGGAGGCCCGCTGGGCGAGTGCCGGAAAACCGATCTCGTCGCGGTAGGCGATGCCGTCGGGAACGTTGTCGAAGACATTGCCGTCGTAGAAGTCCGGCATGTGCACCGTGTGGCCGGCTTCGGAGAACACACCGGCAATGCGGTGCATGCCGTCGTTCAGGCCGAGTGCTGAGTGGAAGAGAACGATCTGTGCCATGGTGCCGAGTCTAAACGTGAGCTGTGACATAATCACGCCGGCGGGGCGCCAGTCGCCCAGCCCACACACAGAAGAACAGAGGATCATGACCCAGACGATTTCCACCTCGGCCCCGGAGAAGATGACTCCCGGAGCCCGCAGGGCAGTGACAGCATCCGTCCTCGGCACCATCATCGAGTGGTACGACTACGCGCTCTACGGCGCGGTCGCCGGCATGATCATCGGTCCGCTGTTCTTCCCGTCCGATGCCAGCAGCGCAGAAACCTTCGCAGCCCTGGCAACCTTCGGCGTGGGCTTCCTCGCCCGCCCCCTGGGCGGAATCGTCATCGGACATTTGGGCGATACGCGCGGCCGCAAGACCGCCATGATCCTCACGATCGTGCTCATGGCCGGCGCGACCGTCGGCATGGGCCTGCTGCCCACCGCCGCGCAGGTTGGGATGCTCGCCCCGATCCTGCTGATCCTCCTGCGCTTTGTGCAGGGCTTCGGCGCCGGTGCCGAACTGTCCGGTGCCGTAACGCTCGTGGCTGAATACGTGCCGGTGCGCCGGCGTGGACTCTTCACCGGTATTGTCCTGGCCGCCCCGCCGGCCGGCATTTCCCTGGCGACTGCCGCGTTCTTCATCGTCAGCGGACTGAGTGAAGAGCAGCTGTTCGGCTGGGGTTGGCGCGTTCCGTTCCTTGTTTCCGCCGTCCTGTTCCTCGTGGCGTTCTACATTCGCCGCCGCCTGGAGGAAACCCCGGAGTACGTGGCCGCGCAGGAACTGGCAGAGCAGAAGAAGCGCGACACCACGATGCCGCTGAAGTACGTTCTGAAGAACTTCCCCAAGCAGATTGTGGTGGGCTTCCTGTCGATCGTCGGCCACAACGCCATGCAGTACACGCTCGCCACGTTCTCGATCGGCTTCATGCTCAGCATTGAAGGCGGACTCGACCGGCCCCAGGCGCTGCTGGCGGTTGTCATCGGCTCAGCGGTCGCAGTGGTGACCACCCCGTTCGGCGGGATGCTTGCCGACAGGATCGGCGCATCGAAGGTCATGGCGGCGGCAAGCCTCATGATGGTCGTCCTCAGCTGGCCCATCTTCCTGCTGCTCAAGACCGGCGAATTCGGTCCGTCCGCTCTGGCGATCGCCCTGGGCTACGGACTCATCATCACCGGGACCTCGGGCGGGCAGGGAGCCCTGCTTGCCAACCTGTTCCCCGCGCACGTGCGCCTGTCCGGCATGTCCTTTGTGCGCGAACTCAACGGGGCGTTGATTGCGGGCTTTTCGCCGATGATCGTGGCCATGCTCATCAGCGCAGCCGGCGGCGGTCTGTGGCTGGCAGTCGGCTACCTCATGCTGTGCGGACTGATCTCGGCTGTCGCAATCCTGCTGTCCGGGCGGATGGGCGACAACGAAAACTCGGCCCTGGTCTGAGTTCGCCGGAGCACACCCGAAGCGCCGGTTGGGCCGTGGGTACTATTCGACTATGGCTGTTACGCGACGTATTCCCCGGTGGTCCGACCTTGCTCCGCTCCTGCAGTTCGACGTTGAGTTCAATCGACGTCGGGCCCGCCTGTCCCGCGTGGGCGACATCTACGATCTGCGGAAGATCGCCAAGCGGCGCACACCCACGGCCGCCTTCGACTACGTTGACGGAGCCGCGCAGGCTGAACTGACCTACGACGGCAACCGCAAAGCTTTCGACGACATCGAACTGACGCCGGCAATCCTCGCCGGCTCAGCTGATGTCGATCTCAGTGCGGAGGTTGCCGGACGTACTTTCGACCTGCCCGTCGGAATTGCGCCGACTGGGTTTACCCGCATGATGCAGACCGAGGGCGAAATCGCCGGTGTGCGGGCCGCGGAGCGCTTCGGCGTTCCGTTCACCCTGTCGACCATGGGCACGCGCTCAATCGAAGACGTCGCCGCGGCAGCGCCGGCAGCGGCCAAGTGGTTCCAGCTGTATCTGTTTGCTGACCGCGCAGTGTCCCAGGATCTGCTGAAGCGCGCGGCCGCAAACGGCTTCGACACGCTGCTCGTCACCGTCGACACAACGGTTGCCGGGCAGCGTCTGCGCGATGTCCGCAACGGCATGACCGTCCCGCCGAAGCTCACAGCCGGCACGGTTTTCGACGCGTCCTACCGTCCGGAATGGTGGTTCAACTTCCTCACGTCCGACCCGCTGTCCTTCGCAACCCTGTCGGGCAAGACCAGCGACCTGCCCAGCCTCATCAACTCGATGTTCGACCCCACGCTGTCGATGGACGACCTGCGCTGGATCCGCGAACAGTGGCCGGGCAAGCTGTTCGTCAAGGGCGTCCTGACAGAAGACGACGCGCGTCGTTCGCTCGACGCCGGCGCTGACGGCCTCGTCGTGTCCAACCACGGCGGCAGGCAGCTGGACAAGGCGCCCATCAGCCTGGATGCGCTCCCGCGGGTGCGCGAAGCCGCCGGTGACGATGTCGACATCATCCTGGACTCCGGTGTTATGCGCGGTTCGGACATTGTGACCGCCCTGGCGCTCGGCGCTGACTTCACGCTCATCGGCAGGGCCTACCTGTACGGCCTCATGGCCGCCGGCGAGGCGGGTGTCAACAAGGTGCTCGACCTGCTGCGCCAGGAGATCATCGTGTCGATGCAGCTCATGGGCGCACAGTCACTGCGCGACCTCAACCCCGACATGGTCAGCAGGATCACCCGCAGCTGATGACAACGGCAGCGATCGTCATCGGCCTCATCGCCGTTTTCTGCGGAGCCGCTCTTCAGCGGATCTCCGGAATCGGCGTCGGCCTGGTCGCTGCCCCCGTCTTCACCCTGCTGGCCGGCCCGCAGCTGGGCGTCTTCGTCACGAACACGGCGACGATCATCTCCGGACTGCTGATCGGCCTGGCGGTTCTCAGCGAAGTCGACTGGAAGCGCTTCGGGTTCCTTGCCGGTTTCGCTGTGCTCGGAGCGTGGCCGGCCGCGCTGCTGGTCCGCGACGCCAACCCGGCGATTCTCACGATCTTCATCGGCGGCATCGTGCTCATTGCTCTCATGACAACCTTCAGCGCACCGCGCCTGCCCCAGGTGTCATCGAGCGCACTGACCGCGGCCACCGGCATCACGGCCAGCTTCCTCAACACGACGGCGGGTGTTTCCGCCCCCGCGATGGTCATCTACGCCCGGGTGTCCCGCTGGCCCCAGCGCAGCTTCGCCGCGACCATGCAGCCAACCTTCATGGTGCTGGCCATCCTGTCGGTCACCACGAAGCTCATCGCGGGAGTCGAAGTTGTTGAAAGCCTGCCGCCATGGTGGTTCTTCACCGCACTCGTTGCCGCCGTCATTGCGGGTGTTGCCGTAGGCAGTGCGGCAGCCCGACGAGTATCGGCCGCCGGCATGCGCCGCGTGGCCGTCGTGCTCGTGACCCTCGGTGCGCTCGCCACCGTGGTCCGCGGCATCATCCTGCTGTAGCCGACGGCCCTAACGCCCCCGCACAGCCGGCGAGACTGCCGGCAGCGTGCGCAGTCCGCGCGAAACTACAGTCCGTACTTCCGGTGGTGCTTATCATCTGCTGTGCTGCTGTCCGGCCGGTCCGGCACAATGCCCCGCCCCGCGCTGATCTCAGACGGATCACCGAGTTCGTGAACCGAGCGCAGCAGCGAATACGTGGGCCGCCACAGGCGAATGTCACCGGCGTAGAACTGCTCCAGAAGATCCCCGGTGTAAGCCCATCGGCCAACAGAGGCTTCCGTCGTCGTGTTCTCCAAGTGCAGATCAGACGCGTCGAGCGCATAGAAGAACGTGTCAAAACGACGCGGATAACCCGGGGGAGTGGTCCACACGTCCCACGGCACACACGCCTCGGGTGCTGCCACAGCACCCGTTTCCTCTTCCAGTTCCCGCAGTGCGGCCGCCAGCAGAACCGCCGCCGGCACCGCCTCATCCTGCCCGGGCTGGTGCCCCGCCGAACCGGGACCAAAACTCAAATCCACCGCGTCACCCCACAGGCGCGCGTGCTCCTGGGCAACAGGACAGCGGAAGTCGGCGGCGCCTCGTGAGAAGTCAATCAGATCAACCCTGCCGCCCGGATAGGCGACAACACCTGCAGCGAAGTCCATGCTCGTGCGGCGGTGCTGAACAAACACCTCGAGCCCACCGGCTGGGCGGCCGCGCAGGGCGAGCACGCTCACTGCGGGTCGAATCGGCACTGGGCCACTAGCCCCAGTCACGGGTGTGCCAGCCATGAGACCTCCCTGTCGCTGAAACTCGATCATAATTCGCCAGTGCGCACAGCCGCCCGCGGTCCTAGGATGGGAACGTGCGCCACACAGGGGTGACGCACGGACACAAAGGAGGAGCGGTGCTCGAAATCCACGGCCTGGAAGGCCTTCAGGACAACGTCGGCAAGGTTCTCGGATCAAGCGGCTGGATCACGGTCGACCAACAGCGCATCAACGCCTTCGCCGATGCAACCGGCGACCACCAGTGGATCCACGTTGACGTCGACCGCGCCGCGGCAGGCCCCTTCGGTGCACCGATCGCCCACGGCTTCCTGACGCTGTCGCTCATTCCGCTGCTGTCATCCGAAGCTGTCAGCGTCACCGGCATGAAGGCGAAGATCAACTACGGCTGCAACAAAGTGCGGTTCCCCAGCCCGGTCCGCGTCGGTGCGCGCCTGCGCGATACCGTGGAGCTGACCGAAGTGAACGTCAAAAGCTCCGGCATTCAGGTGGTCATGACACACACGATCGAAATCGAAGGTGAAGAACGGCCGGCATGCATCGCCGAGGCCGTCACCATCATGATCCCGGCGGACTGACCCGCTTCGGGCTGACCCGCTTCGGCTTGGTGCAGCCGCTGCCGGCGGCTACGCCGGCACCAGCTGTGTCGACCCGACGCACCGCACACAGGAAGTGATACTCGGGCCCTATGGACTGGCTGTTCTCGATCGACTCGTCGTGGCCCCTGTGGCGCGTTCTGCTGGCCCTCATTCCCGACCTCATCATCCGCCTGGCGGTGCTCGGCTGGGTGCCGTACAGGCGCAAGCCGTCTTCAGCGCTCGGGTGGTTGCTGGCCATCTACCTGATCCCGTACGTCGGCGTTGCCGTCTACCTGATGCTGGGGCGCGCCAAATTTCCCAAGCGCAGACGCCGCCGACAGCAGACAGTGTCCGACCTCATCCGGGAGACCACCGACAATCAAGCGGTCATCGGCACGGAAGAGGGCCTGCGCCGAGCGCACCTGACAGCCGCCCGGCTCAACTCTTCGCTGGGCGCACTGCCGCTGGTGTACGGCAACGAAATCGACCTCATGCCGGAAACTCGTGAGGCGATCAAGCAGATGGCCCAGGCGGTAGATGAGGCCGAACACTACGTCCACTTCGAGTTCTACATCGTCGCCTACGATCAGACCTCCGCGACGCTGTTCGACGCTCTTCTTCGTGCCCACGAACGCGGTGTGACGGTGCGGGTGCTCATCGACCACATCGGCTCGCTCGGCTTTCCCGGCTATTCGAAGCTTGTGAAGATGCTCGATGAATCCGGAATCGACTGGCACCGCAGCCTGCCCATCCGCCCGTGGCGAGGTGAATACCAGCGGCCCGACCTGCGCAACCACCGCAAACTGCTGGTTGTCGACGGCACGCTCGGGTTCACGGGATCGCTCAACATCATCGACCCTTCCTACAACAAGCGCTCGAATCTGCGGCGGGGCTATCAGTGGAAAGACCAGTTCATTGCCTGCCGCGGCCCCGTGGTGCGAGAACTCGACGCAGTGTTCGGAACCGACTGGTACGCCGAAACCGGTGTCATCCTGTCCGAAGAGCTCACACTCGAACTGCACGCGCCGGAATCCGGTGGGCTTGCCGCCCAGGTTGTGCCCAGCGGCCCGGGCTTTGAACTGGAGAACAACCTCAAGCTGTTCAACCACCTCATCTACAACGCAGCCGAACAGCTGGTCATCTGCTCGCCGTACTTTGTGCCGGACGAGTCCCTCAAACAGGCGCTCGTCTCGATTGGGCATTCCGGGGTGGACGTGCGGATCTACGTGTCTGAACAGTCCAATCACTACATTGCGCAGAAAGCGCAGGAATCCTATTACGACGAACTCATTGAGGCCGGTGTGCGGATTTTCCGCTATCCGGCGCCGACGGTTCTGCACTCGAAGTTCATCATCGTCGATGACGACATCACCGTCATCGGATCATCGAACATGGACGAGCGCTCCTTCACCATGAACATGGAGCTCTCAGTGCTCATCGTGTCGGAAGACTTCGCGTCGCGGATGTACGAACTCGAACGGGCCGAATACGCATCGACGTCGGAAGAACTTGAACTTGAGGTGTGGCGTCAGCGTCCCCTGGGTGTTAAGTACATGGAAAACGTGTGCCGGTTGACCTCTTCGCTGCTGTAAACCGCTATCGTCCGAGTATGGAGCTCTTCACCGGCAGCAATCCCGTTCCCACCCGTTCCGGCAGCCACCCGCGCTTTGCCGAGGCAGCTCCCGATGACTTCTTCGACCCGTCGGTGCACGGGGGTCCTTTTGAAAACGGTCCCGGGCTGGACGCTCTGCGCAAGCTCGAAGAGTGGTACGACGCCGGAGGTTCTGACGCTCAGATCCTTGACCTTTTCAATGAGCTTCCCGCTGTGGGTGTGCTTGATCCCGATGTGTGGCTGCGCGAACCTGTCGTGCTGAAAGAACAGATCGAATCCGGCAAGGTCGACCGGGACGCTTTCCTGGCCGAAGCACAGACCCGCACCGCGGTGGGACTGGGCCAGTTCAAAATCCGCGGCGGAATGACCACTGACGCGCTCGCCCTGGCGAAGTCCGGGGTGGGGGCGCAGCTGGTGATCGCCATGGTCGATGCCGCTGATCCGGGCACCGGGGAAAACCTCGACCCCGCCCTCATTTCGACTCTCGGCTCGGTGAACACGGTGGTGCAGGCCGCCGAACACCTCGAAGACTGACGAGGCGCCGCTCGCCTGGGCTGAACTGCTCGGCTGCGTGCGGGCACAGAAAAGCGGGCCGGAGGCGGCCAATGGCCGCCTCCGCACCCGCTGAGGGAGAAAGTCAGCTGTTGCGGACCTTCTCAACGCCTTCGCGTACGGTTTCCTGAACCTTTTCGGCAACTTCCGGGCCCTGCTCGCGGACCGTTTCCGTGACCTGCTGAACTCCCGCCTGAACGTCGGGGCTGTTCCACACCTTTTCGGCTTCGGACTTGAGCTTGTCGTATGTCTGGCGTCCGCTGCGGGAACCGAGGACGAATCCGACAGCCAGGCCGGCCAGAAGTACGTAGCGCTTCTTCATTTTCACTCCTGTTGTAGTGGGTGATCACTTCCAGTCTAGAGCAGAAACCGGCCGCCGCCGGGGTTAATCTCGGCTTCGCCCAGAGCCGAAGCGCAGACGCAGCTTTTTGAGTCTGCGCAGCGTCGGATCAGCCAGGAACGACGCGTATTCGACTTTGCCCACGGTCCGGCCTTCAGAGCGGCGCAGCTGTGCGCCCAGGTAGGACAGCATGAACTCACGCCGCTCCACCCCGATGATCCTGCCGGTGGCCTTCGGCGGCAGGAGGATGTCAGATTCGGCGGGGATGCCCGACTGTAGGCGGCGGGCTCGCAGCATTTCGCAGTCGAACTGGATGCCGAAGACAAGTGCGAGGTTCGTCAGCCACAGCCACGTGAGCAGAACAAACGGAATCGACAGAGCGCCGTAGGCCGATGCGAAGCCGACCGTGATGACGAAGAAATATACACCCGCGGTCAGCAGAAGCCACGCGACAAGAGCCACACCGGCGCCGACCGTGAGCGGATTGCGCTGCGGCCGCTTCACATTGGACGTCCACGCGCCGAGCACCGCGATCGTGAAGAACATGAACAGGACGATCAGCGGGAACCGGGCGACCTTCCACGCAAGAAGCGCAGAATCGGGCGGGTTGAAGAACTCCAGCCAGTCCGTCCGGCCCGTCAGCAGACCGAAAATCGCGATGATGAGCGGAATCAGCAGCAGGGTCACCAGGAACGACTGGAACCGCAGCACCCACCAGGTGCGGCCCTCGGCCACCTCGAACACCTCGTTGACCATGAGCCCGAAAGTGCGCACATAGCGGCCAGCCGACCACAGGGACAGAATGATGCCGCCGATGAAAACAGGAAGGTTCGCCGACGACCGCGCCATCGACATGAGCGGATCGTACAGACTCTGCAGGCGTGACCAGCCGGTGGCCTGCTCGAACACATTGAGGATCGCCTCGACCGTCGTCGGCCCCTGGCCGAACACCGTCAGCATGGAAATCCCGGCGCCGAGGGCCGGGATGACAGACAGAAGAAAGTAGTAGCTGAGTGTCGCCGCCGAATCCATCCGCCGGTCGTCACTGAACCGCTGGATCGTGCGCGCCCAGGCGTAAGCCCACGAGGTGCCGGTCAGCTTCGCTTTTGGGCGGCGGGGAAACAGATCACTGCGGTCAGACACACGCCCCACTCTACTCGCGCACCCCGCAAGGGGACAGAAACGGCGACGGGCGCCTCGTCAGAGGAGACGAGGCGCCCGTTGGCTGGGAGCAGTCACATCACTTGCGTGCGTTCACTGCTTCTGTAGCCTGCGGCAGAACGGTGAAGAGGTCACCGACAACGCCGTAGTCCGACAGCTCGAAGATGGGAGCTTCGTCGTCCTTGTTGATGGCGACGATGTTCTTCGAGGTCTGCATACCTGCGCGGTGCTGAATCGCACCGGAAATGCCGGCTGCCACGTACAGCTGCGGGGAGACGACCTTACCGGTCTGACCCACCTGCGAGGAGTGCGGGTACCAGCCGGCGTCAACAGCGGCGCGCGAAGCACCGACGGCCGCGCCGATGGCGTCAGCGAACTGTTCGACCGGACCGAAGTCACCACCGGTGCCGCGGCCACCCGAAACAACAGCTGCTGCTTCGGTCAGGCTGGGACGGCCGGAGGCTGCCTTTTCTTCGACAGCGGTGATCTTGGCGGTCTTGGCAGCGTCCGAGGCGGCGAAGTCAACAGCTTCAACCGCACCCGCGCCGGCAGCTTCAACAGCTTCGACCGAGTTGGGCTTGACCAGGATGTGCGGAACACCCTTGATGACCTTCGACTTGACGGTGTAGGCACCGGCGAACACCGACTGGGTGGCCTGGCCTTCACCATCGAGGTCCGAAGCGTAGGCCATGACACCGGAGCCGGTCTTCGCAGCCGAACGGGCCAGGACTTCCGTGTTGTCGGTCGAAGCCGAAGCGAGAACGGCAGCCGGCTGACGCGACTCGACGAGCGAAGCGACGAGCTCACCCTGCGGGGCGATGAGGTATTCGGTCAGCGAAGCGTCAGATGCGACGAGGACCTTCGCTGCGCCGTACTTGCCGAGGTCAGCGGCAGCGGTCTGGGCGTCAGCGTCCGAGCCGACGAAAACGGCGACGGGCTCGCCCAGCTGAGCTGCTGCGGTGAGGAGTTCGAACGTGGACTTCTGAACGGTTCCGCCCACGTGGTCAACGAGTACGAGTACTTCAGACATAAATCTTCCTTAGAGATTCGGTATGGGCAGGGATCAGACGAGCTTCTTCGAGGCGAGCCACTCGACGAGCTGGTTTCCGCCTTCGCCTTCGTCGGTGACGATTTCGCCGGCCTGGCGCGGCGGAGCGGCAGCGATCTCAACAACTTCGGTGTAGGAGCCGGCAGCGCCGACTTCGCCTTCGTCGAGGCCGAGTTCGGAGAGATCGTACTCTTCCAGCGGCTTCTTCTTGGCGGCCATGATGCCCTTGAAGGACGGGTAGCGCGGGTCGTTGGTCTGGTCGGTGACCGAAACCAGAGCCGGCAGCTGCACTTCGATGGTGCGCGATGAGGAGTCGCCGTCACGGCGGGCCTTGATGGTCTGGCCGTCGAGCTCAGCGGCCGAAACGACCGTGGCGGCGGGCAAGCCGAGCAGTTCGGCAACCTGGGTCGGAACAACCGAGGTGTTGCCGTCGGTCGATGCGAAGCCGGTGAGGATCAGGTCGACCGGACCCTCTTCTTCTTCGACCTTCTTGACTGCGGCGGCGAGAACCTTCGCGGTGGCCAGAGCGTCCGAGCCTGCGATGGCGTCGTCGACAATGTGAACACCGGAGTCTGCACCCATCTGGAGGGCCTTGCGGACAGCGTCGACAGCGTCGTCCGGACCGACGGTCAGGGCGATGACTTCGGCATCGTCTGCTTCTTCGGCGAGGGTCAGTGCGAGTTCGACGGGGTATTCGTCGAGCTCCGACAGCAGGCCGTCGCTTTCGCGGTCGACGGTGTTGTCATCGAGGAATTCGGGATCGCCGGCGGCGTCCGGAACGTACTTCACAAAAGTAACAATCCGCATGGGGTTGTCATCCTTCCTGAGGATTCGCGGTTTCCCGCGATCTTCGGTTGTTCGAAGGTGCTGTTCTTCGATCGTATCAATCAAAAAACAAGGTTTTTCTTACCGTTTTCTCTGGTTTGGCTGCGCCGAGATCCTGTGGCGTGTTCCACATGGTCCCCGGCTGCCGCCTCAGATCCGCTCAAACACAGCGGCCAGTCCCTGTCCGCCGCCGATGCACATGGTTTCGAGCCCGTACTGGGCGTCGCGACGGTGCATTTCGTGCGCCAGGGTTGCTAGAATCCGCCCTCCTGTCGCACCGACCGGGTGGCCGAGCGAAATTCCGGATCCGTTGACGTTCATGCGTGAGAAGTCGCTGGATTCGGGTATTTCGCCGTCTGCGGGGAACTCTCCAAAGCCCCACTCGCGGGTGACCGCGAGTGCCTGGGCGGCGAAGGCCTCGTTGAGTTCTATGAGGTCGATATCGGCAAGTCTGAGGTCGGCCCGGGCGAGGGCCGAAGCTGTTGCTGGGACGGGGCCGATGCCCATCCGGGTGGGGTCAACCCCGGCCTGTGCCCACGACACCAGGCGCAGCAGCGGAGTGAGTCCGAGTTCGTGTGCCCTGTCGAGGGTGGTGACGATGCACGCTGCCGCGCCGTCGTTCTGGCCGGACGCGTTGCCGGCGGTCACGGTCGCGTTCGGGTCCTGCCTGCCCATGATGGGACGCAGTTTTCCGAGTTTTTCTGCCGAGGTGCCGGGCCGGATGTGTTCGTCGGCCGTCACCTGATGTTCGGGGGTCTTGCGGTCCGCCGGAATTGTGATCGGCACGATTTCGTCGGCAAAGCGCCCGCCCTCAACGGCGGCTGCTGCCCGGCGGTGGGATTCGACTGCCAGGGCGTCCTGTTCTGCCCGGTCGATGCCGTAGTCGGCGCGGAGGTTTTCGGCGGTTTCGATCATGCCGCCGGGGACGGGGTGGTTTTTGCCGCCGGCGGTGGTGCGGCCGCGCGTGAGTCCGTCTTTGAGGTTGATGCCGGGGGTCTTCACGCCGAAGCGGATCTCTTCGGTGTAGAACGGTGCGCGGCTCATGGATTCAGCGCCGCCGGCGATGACGACTGTGGCTGCTCCCGTGGCGATTTCGCCGGCCGCCAGGAGAACCGAGTAGAGCCCGGAGCCGCAGCGGCGGTCAACCTGCGAACCGCCGGCGTTCAGCGGCAGTCCCGCGTTGAGTGCTGCCACGCGGCCGAGCGCGGGGGCTTCCGTCGTGGGATAGCAGTTGCCGAGGATGACGTCGTCGACAGCGTCACCGGGCAGACCGGAAGTCTTCATGAGTCCCGCGATGACCTCAGAGGCGAGGTCTTCGACGGGGATGTCCCTGAACTGCCCGCCGAAAGCGCCGACCGCGGAGCGGACGGGTGAGCAGATCACGATGTCGGTCAATGAATCCCCTTGGGTTCTGTTCTGTGTCGCTCCCCACAATAGAGGGCTGGGGCACTCTGCGCGACACCGGGTAGAACGATCGTTTGAAATTTTGCGGCAACGTTATAAGCGCACCCCGCCTGATCTGCGGGTTTGCTGTTGTCTCCGTTGTGTATCGAATGTCAAGAATCTTTCGCAGAGCTGTTCCGCTCGGCCAGGTTGTCTGAGAGGATGACTCAAGTTTCCGTTGACCGCAATGAAGGGGTCTGCGCATGGAACAGCTGTCAAAGCTGCTCGGCAGAGTGCTGAGTGTCATCACTGCGCTCGTCATCATCGTCATGATGCTGCACGTCGTCATCAACGCGCTTGCGCGCTTTTTCTTCTCCACACCCATCTACGGCACGAATGAGATCGCGGGATTCTGGTATCTGCCGATCATTGCCCTTCTGGGCATACCGGTCGCTCAGCTGCAGCGCGAGCACATTGTTGTGGCGCTTCTGCTGGACCGCATGAGTGCTCGTGCCGCCGGCTGGTGCATGCTCTTGGCGAGTCTGGCCACAGCGGCAGTGTGTGCGGGCTTTGCGTGGTTCGGCCTGCACCGCGCAGTCGAGCAGATGGAGCTCGGAGCGACAGCCGGGGTGACCACGATCATCACGTGGCCGGTGTTCTTCCTCCTGCCCGTTGTGTTCGGACTGATGACGCTCATCTGCGTCCTTGAGGCCATCACCTATTTCCGCGCTGTGCTGTCAGACGAACCTGAACAGGTCTACGTTTCTGAAGTCGAAAAGGAAATCGCGGAAGTCGAGCACGCCGAAGGGGTCGAGCACGGCGAGACCGAGCAGCGCAGCACGGAGGTTCGGTCATGACCATGACAACACCCCTGCCCGAAAAAGCCGGCCGACCGCGCATCAGCGCCGGTCCCGGCACCTCGTTCCTTCCGCGCAACACGCGCTTCAGGCCGCGCAGCATGGGAGTCATGCTCGTCGGCACGGCGCTGCTGATAGGCACGATTGTCGGCTTCTTCCTGTCGCCGACCGCGCCGATTGCCGGCGCGTGGTGCATCGGAATGATGCTGGTGCTCATGTTCCTCGGGGTTCCCGTGGCAGCAGCGCTTGCCATCCCGTCGATCATCGGCGTCTACGGTCTTTCCGGGATTCCCGCGACCGTCAACATCCTCGCCACGACCCCGTACACGGCCACCGCGAAATGGACCTACTCGGTGCTGCCGCTGTTCATCTTCATGGGCATGCTCCTGTCGCAGTCGGGGCTGACGCAGAAGATCTACCGGGCTACCGACCGCTGGTTCTCATGGCTGCCCGGCGGTCTGGCAATCGGCACAACCGCGGCCGGTGCTGGACTGTCGTCAGTGTCAGGGTCGACAATCGGCATGACCTACGCCCTGGGACGGGCCGCGATTCCGGAAATGCTGCGCGCCGGCTACGACAAGCGGGTAGCGCTCGGTTCGGTCATTGTTGCGGGTCTGCCCGGCAACCTCATTCCGCCGTCCATCCTTCTGGTGGTCTACGCCGGCATCGCTTCGGTCCCCGTCGGCCCACAGCTGGTGGCCGGTGCGGTGCCCGGCCTGCTGGTTGCGGTGTTCGTCGCGCTGTTCATCCTTCTGCTCGGCATCGTGTCGCCAAAGCTCGTGGGCAGGGGCGGCGATCGTGGTCCCTCCGCCACATGGGCGCAGCGGCTCAGCTCGCTCGGTGAAGTGTGGGGCTTCCCCGTCATCCTCGTGGTGCTGTTCGGCGGTATGTTCTCAGGTGCTTTCACCCCGACGGAAGCCGGCGCCGCAGCGGCACTCACGGCTCTCATCCTCACCCTCATCGAGCAGCGTGGAAACAAGCCCTTTGCCTGTGTTGGCAGGGCCGCGCTTACCACCGTCAGCGCGTCCGCCGCGATCTTCTTCATCATGATCGGGGCGGAAATGCTCACCCGCCTGCTGGCGATTACGGGCCTGGCGGAGATCCTCACCGGCTTCGTCACCGGTCTGGGACTGTCGCGCGTGGGCTTCCTCGTGGTTCTCATCGGGGTCTACCTGGTGATGGGCATGTTCTTCGACACCCTGGCGATGATGCTGCTGACAGTGCCGATCCTGCTTCCGGCTGTTGAGGCGATGGGCGTGAACGCGCTGTGGTTCGGGGTGTTCGTGGTGCTGCTCGGTGAAATCGGCATGATCACCCCGCCGGTGGGCATCCTGTCCTACATCGTGCACACGATTGCGAAGAAACCGGACGTCAACCTCGGCACTGAGATCACCCTGGGCGATGTTTTCCGGTCGCTCGTGTGGTTCCTGCCGATCCCGCTGCTGTTCTTGGTTTTCATGATCGCGTTTCCGCAGGTCGCCGAATGGCTGCCCGGCCTGCTTGAGTCCGCAGGAGGACGATGATGACACGCTCCCGCACGATGAGGATGCTCGCCGCGGTCTGCACCGTTGGGGCTGTGGTCCTGACCGGGTGCGCCGGTTCGGTTGCCGGAGGCGCGCTGTCAGGGGAGGGGTCGGGCACCGGCTACGCCTACGGGGCTTCCCAGGACGAGGTGCTCGAGGCGATTGCAGACCTCCCTCCCGTCACGCTGACCTACCAGCCGTCGGAAGCCTCGCCGAAGCTCAAAGAGATTGAGTCAGCCCCTCAGTGGGCGCAGGAAATCAGCGAACGCTCCGGTGGCAAGATCACGATCAAAATCGTCTACGGACAGGCGATTGCCGGCTACGGCGAAGTGTTCGACGCACTGGCGGACGGCCGCCTCGATTTGGCCTACACGCTGCCGGCCTATCTGCCGCAGGAATTCCCCGCAGCAGGGGCGGTCGGCGACCTGCTGTCAGAAGCCGACCCGTCGCCATTCGTCGGCGAGATGGTCGCCAATGCCGCCTCGACTGAGATTGGCTGGGGCTCCCAGAAAGTGCTGGAGCAGTACGCAAAGAAGGGCGTGTACCCGCTCAACCCGGTTTCCGCCTCGGGCAGCTACTCCAGCCAGTGCAACACCGACGGCTTCGGGACAGACGACTACGGCGGCCGCCAAATCCGCGTGGGCTCGCGCTCGCAGGTCGGCTACGTCAAAGCACTCGGCGGCACACCGCTGTCCCTGGACTACACGGAAACCTACGAAGCCCTGCAGCGCAAGACAATCGACTGCACCCTGGGACAGATGGTGCCGTCGGCAGAAGCCGGGCTGTTCGAAGTGGCGCAGTACACGGGATACCTGACAGACACCTCGGCACCCCGTGCGGTTGGTGCGGTCATCGCCGGACAGCGGTTCAGCACCCTGCCGCTGGCGTACAGGCAGATCATCTTCGACAGCTACAGCGGGTCCTTCCAGGGACAGATGGACCGCTCAATCGGCGGCAACCACCTGGCCGTCAAGACGATCCACGCCCAGGGTGGAAAGATCGAACCGCTGGAAAAGCCGCTGCAGGCGAAACTCAAAGCGTTCAACCGGGAGCTTGCAGGCAACGTCGAAGAGGCCGGTCTGCTCGAGCAGGGAACCGAGAAGCGCTTCGCCGAAGTGCTCGAAAAATGGCAGAAGAAAGCCGACGAGCTCGGCTACACCGATGGGGGTGAGTTCGGCACGATGGATGAGTGGTACGACCCGGAAACGGACTACGTGCCTTTCGGCCAAGCCGTGTACGAAGAAGTCATTCTGCCGCACCGACCCGGCGGCATCAGCGGAAAAGAAGACGCGAAGTCATAGAGCGCGGACTGTAAGGGGCGGCGTGCTGAGTGCACACCGCCCTTTATCGTCGCGTCGGGCAATTCTGCTGCGGGCTGCTTGGTTCAGAGGGTGGGGACGTCTTCCAGGAGCGCCTTCGTGTAGGCGTGCGAAGGTGAGCGCAGAACCTCGTCGACGGGACCGAAGTCGACGATTTCGCCCCTGTTGAGCACCGCAATGTCGTCGGCAATGTGCCGGGCGAGTGTGATGTTGTGGGTGACGAACAGCATTGCCAGACCGCGTTCCACCTTGAGCCGGCGCAGCAGGCCGATGATCGAAGCCTGAACCGACACGTCGAGGGCGCTCGTGACCTCGTCGCACACCAGCACATTCGGTGCGTTGACGAGCGCACGGGCAATCGCCGCGCGCTGACGCTCACCGCCGGAAAGGTCGCCGGGCCGGCGGTCGTAGAACGTCCGGCCCAGCCGCACCGCGTCAAGTGCCTCCTCGACAAAGCCGCGGCGCTGCGCCGGTGTCAGGTCGCGGTTCATCTCAAGCGGAACCGTCAGCGATTCGCCGATCGTGCGGCGCGGGTTAAGCGAAGAATAGGGCGACTGGAACACGTACTGCAGGCCCTGGAGCTGTTTGACGGAGCGTTTGCGGGTGCTGTTCGGCAGGACATCACCGTCTAGACTCACCGAGCCGGTGTAGTGGTCGATAAGGCCCGCAATTGAGCGTGACAGCGTGGTCTTCCCGGAGCCCGATTCACCCAGGAGCATGGTGCATCGCCCCGGCTTAAGCTCCATGTTGATGCCGCGCAGCACCATGTTCGAACCGTAGGAGAGCTTGAGATCGCGGACCTCGAGGGCTGGAACCTCGGCAGCGTCGGCTTCCGCCGCGGTGGGGATGCCGCCGCTTGCGGTGCTCGCATCTGTCCCGCCGATTGTCTTGCGGCCAGCCAGGTCCGGCACCGATGCCAGCAGTCGCTGCGTGTAGGGGTGCTGGGGGTCGTGCAGAACCTGCTCGACCGGGCCCTCCTCGACGATGTCGCCGCGCAGCATGACGGCCACGCGGTCGGTGACATCGGCGACGACGGCGAGGTCGTGGGTGATGTAGATGCCGGCAACCCCGTGTCGCTTGGTCATCTGCTGAATCGTGTCGAGCACGTGAGCCTGCGTGGACACGTCCAAGCCGGTGGTCGGCTCATCGAGGATGAGGACGTCGGGGAACATGGCGAACGCCATCGCAATGCCGATGCGCTGCTGCTGACCGCCGGACAGCTGGTGCGGCCATCGTTTCTGGTATTCCCGGTCCGAAGGCAGGCCGACGTCTTCGAGCACTTCGGCAACACGGGCAGCCCGCTCCCGTTCGGAATCCCCGTAGCCGTGGATGTCGAGCACTTCTCGGATCTGGTCACCCACGCGGATCGCGGGGTTGAGCGAAAGCGCGGGGTCCTGGGGAATGTAGGCGATGCGCTCGCCGCGCAGGAACCGGGTTTCGTCATCGTTCAGCTCTTCGACCACGATCTTCTCGCGGCCTTCGCTGGGCGTGTTCGGGTAGATCGTGGACGTTCCGCCGGTCTGCAGCAGACCTGCCCGGAAATGCCCCATAGCAGCAAGGCCCGCGGTGGTTTTGCCCGAGCCGGACTCGCCGACCAGTCCGAGCATTTCACCTCGGCGAACCGTCAGGTCGATGCCGTGGAGGATCTCCTTGCCGCCGACGGCTTCGACGCGCAGGCCGCGCATTTCGAGAACATTGGGATGTTTCGTCATCACTGCTCCACATTCGTCGAGGCCGTGGCGCGGGCAATCGCGTCCGCCAGCAGGTTGGTGCCGATCGTCAGAACCGCGATGGCAATGACGGAGAGCAGAACTCCCCACGGCTGGACGGTCAGGGCGATCCGGTTTTCGTTGATCATCAGGCCCCAGTCGGCCTGCGGCGGCTGCATGCCCAGCCCCAGGAAGGACAGCGATGCGATTGCGCCGATCGAGTAGGTCAGGCGCAGACCGGCTTCGACGGACATGGGACCGGTGATGTTCGGCAGGATTTCGCGCCCGATGATCTTCCAGCGCGGCACCGCGTACATTTCCGCCGCCCGAATGTAGTCCTCGCTGATGACGCTCTGGGTTGCGGAGCGGGCTACGCGGGCAATGCGGGGAGCGTGGGTCAGGCCGATGACGAGCACGAGCACCCAGCCCTTCGGCCCGGCGATCGTCACGGCCAGCAGGGCGAAGACCAGCTGCGGTACGGCGAGGAACACGTCGTTGATGCGCATGATGAGCGAATCGACGGCCCCGCCGGCGTAGGCGGCGAGCATGCCGAACACGGCGCCGACGAGCATGCCGAGCGCCGTTGCCAGAACGGAGTAGACGAGCAGCAGCAGGCCGCCCGCAAGGAAGCGCGATCCGACCGAGCGGCCGAGGTTGTCAGTGCCGAACAGTCCGTGATTCGAGAAGGGCTTGCCGACGAACTCGTACGGGGTCACGCCCGTGATGGGCGCTGCCAGCAGCGGTCCGAGGAGTGCCAGCGCCACGACGGTAACGGTGATGATCACGCCGATCTTGCCCTCGCGCTGCGCCCAGATGCGCTTGAGGACGTGCGGGGGACGGCTGAGGGATTCTTTGACGCCTTCGTCTGCCGGCGTGAGGCTCTGCTGATCTGACATGATCACTTCCTCAGCTTCGGGTTGGTGACGATGCCGACGATGTCAGCCAACAGGTTGACCACGATGTACACGATTGCCACGAGCAGGGTGATGGCCTGAACCACTTGGACGTCGCGGTAGGTGACCGCGTCGATGAGCGCCTGTCCGATGCCGGGGTAGCGGAAGAGGAACTCCACGACCACAACGCCGCCGGCCAGCCAGGCCAGCTGGATGGCGATGACCTGCGCGACCGGGCCGATGGCGTGGGGTACTGCGTGGCGCAGGATGACGGTGCGTTCGGGAACGCCCTTGAGCCTGGCCATTTCGACGTAGCCGGAGTCAAGCACCTCCGCCATTGTCGTTCGCATCATGCGGGCGATATACGGTGCGACGACCAAGGCCAGGGTGAGTGTGGGCAGGATCAGCTGCAGCGGCAGCTTCCAGACCGGTGTTCCCGGCGGAGACATCGTCACTGCCGGCAGAATGGGGAAGACTGTCGTTGCAAAAATGGTGATGAGGCCAACACCGACAACGAACTCCGGCATGGCCGCGAGGATCAGCGTGACCCACGTGATGGCCGAATCGCGGCGCTTGCCGCGGTGAATGGCCGACACAATGCCGAAGAACAGGCCGACCGGGACGGACACGACGGCTGCCAGCAGCATGAGGATGATCGAATTGCCGATGCGCGGAGCCAGCAGCTGTGAAACCGGACCGCCGGTGGCCGCTGACGTGCCGAAGTCTCCGGTGAAGAGGCCTCCCAGCCACAGGAAGTACCGGACGACGGCCGGCTTGTCGAGGTCCATCTGCTCGCGCAGTGCGGCGAGCCTTTCCGGTGTGGCCTGCTGGCCGAGGATGGCCCGGGCGGGGTCACCCGGCAGGAGCAGGGTGGCCGCGAAGATGATGACGGAGATCGCCAGCAGCACGAAAATGCTGATGAGCAGTCGTTTGAAGATGAGCTGTGCCATGGTGTCGCCTATGCCTGCGCAATCCACACGTCGCGGAACCGGAAACCGGAAAGCGGGATGCCGGTGGCGTCTTCCTTCAGGCCGCCGACGTATTTCTGGTAGGCGTCGACCTGGTTGGCGAAGCCCCAGATGATGTATCCGCCTTCGTCGTACTGCTGCTTCTGGCCCTCCTGGATGATCTTCTTGCGCTTTTCGGGATTGGTTTCGGCTTGGATTCGCTTGACGATGTCGTTTGTCTTTTCGCTGGCCCAGTTGGTTTCGTTGAACGGCGAATTGTCCATGAGGCACTGATCCGCCTGCGGGGCGAAGTTGCGGGTGTACCAGAACGACTGCGCGAAATCCCACTTCAGGTAGTTGTCGCCGAAGAATGTGGTGGTGTCCACCCGGCGGATTTTGATGTCGATGCCGGCGTCGCGGGCCTGCTGGGCGAAGACCTGGGCGGCTTCGACAGTGCCGGACTGGATGGGCGCGGTGACCAGCTCAACCGTGAGACCGTCGGGATGCCCGGCCTCAGCTAGCAGCTTCTTGGCCTTCTCGACGTCGCGGCGCCGCTGAGGGAACTGCTTGGGGTAGTCGGGGTCGTAGACGCCGAACATGTCGTTGCCCACCTGGCCGTAGCCGGAGAGCACCTGGTTGACCATCTGCTCGCGGTCAATAGCCAAGCGGAAGGCTTGGCGAACGCGCTTGTCGTCAAACGGCGCCTTGTCCACCCGCATGGTGAAGGGAAGCCACATGCCGGTCTCGGAGTTGAGGATCTTCATGCGCTCGTCAGCTTCGATGACCTCGACCAGCGACACGGGGATCTGTGCCACACAGTCCACCTGGTTGGACAGCAGGGCGTTGATGACGGCGTCGGTGTCGTTGAAGTTCAGCAGTTCGATTTCATCCAGGTGGGGTGTTCCGTCCCAGTAGTGCGGATTCCGCTCCAGCACGGTCGACAGTGCCGGTTCGAAGGACTTGAGCATGAACGGACCCGTGCCGACGGGCTTCTTCGGGTCGTAGTCGGCCGGGACGATTGATGTGGCGTAGTGCGACATGGGGTCGTCGAAGACGCTGTTGGGTGCGCTGAAGCGGAACTCGACTTCGTATTTGCCCTTGGCGTGCATTGTGTCGAGCGTTGAGAGCACGGCCGCGTTCGTCTTCGGGTCGTCGGGGTCGCGAATGCGGTCATAGGAGGCGATGACGTCTTCGGCAGTCATTTCGCGACCGTCGGAGAACTTCACGCCCTCGCGCAGCTTGGCCGTCCACACGGTTGCGTCTTCGTTGGGGTCTACCGATGTGGCCAGGCGGTATTCGACTTCGTAGTCGTGGCCGCGGGCGATGAGGCCCTCGTACATATTCTGCTGGCGGCAGATGTCGGTGGTGTTGACAGAGATGTGTGCATCCACGGTGTCGGCTGAGGTTCCTCCTGTCAGCCCCACCCGCAGTCTGCCGCCCTTGACGGGTTTGGACAGGTCGAACTCAGGAGTCGTATTCACGCCGCAGGCACTGAGCATGCCGGCCGCACCGACGGCTGTTGCTGTTCCGAGTAGGCGGCGACGGCTGATACGACGGCCAAAGAGCTCTGTGCCGTTTTTGGTCGCCATCATCCGCCTGCTTTCACATTATCTGAGTTACCTTGGCGAAAATCACGGTAACACGATAGGCGGCTTCGCGGGTGAGGCTTCCGGCCATTCGGAAGTCACTGCACGAAAAGCGCCCGCCGGCCGTTTCCGTCCGACGGGCGCTGCTTTCAGGCGCGATGTGCGTATCAAAGATCAGCGCTGGAGCCTCACATCGAGATTGAACGGCCCAGCCAGGCGGGCGATTCTTCGATCAGCGGCTGCAGGCGCTTCAGCACCTCGTCGGGGAAGTCGGCAGCGCGTCCGGCCTTCTGGTCGACGTGCAGGCACATGACTTCCTCTGTGAACAGGAGGTCATTGCCGTGGAACATTTCGTAGGCGATGTGCAGCTTCTTGCCGGCGACGCCGACCACGCGCGGACGTACATCGACTTCCGCGCCCAAGCCGATTTCCCGCAGATACCGCAGGTGGGTCTCAACCGTGTAGAGCGAACATCCCGTGCTCTTGCGGTACTCCTCATCCAACCCGATGTCGATCATGAGCTGATCCGTGGCAAAACCGCAGATGAGCACGTAGTAGGCCTCTGACAGGTGCCCGTTGTAGTCGATCCATTCCTGCTTGATCTCGGTGCGGTACGGGGTGATCGCGGTCATGCGTCCTCCTGGGTGCAGGTCGGGTGGGTCTGCTGGAAATCACGAGGTGCCAGCTGCCCGGGTCTGCTCAGGCTACTTCACGGAAGGTCAGGCAGGGTTCGTCGGCGACCTTCGGCAGGAGGGTTTCCATCATGTCGGTCACGGACTGCGGGGTTTCCGTACCGTGCTCCCACACCTGGAAGCCGGCGCGGTGGAAGAACGTGGCGCGCTCCTGCGGGATGTGCGTGATCAGACGGCAGCGTGTGGGCAGGCCCGCCTGTTTGAGGATCTGCGGGGCCATGCCCAGAAGAACGGTGCCCAGGCCTTTGCCCCGGAAGTCCGGATCGGTTGCCAGGCCGCGGATAAACAGTGCTGTGGGGGTCTGCTCCTGCTGGTTGCCGGAGCTGAAGTCAACGGCTGTGACAACGAGAGCGGCGACGATCTCACCGGCGTCGTTGAGCGCTACGAGACCTGCGTCCTGCTCTCCCACGTGGAACGGCACGAGCGTCTTCGAATCTGGGTCGGGCGTTGGCGCAAGACCCGTGATGAGTGCTTCGACGTCATCGCTGAGTTCGGGTGTGAGCAGCTCGAAGGTGAAGCTGGCCGCCATGAGCGCCTCCGCGTAGCGGCGGTGTCGCGCGGCGACCTTATCTGCCTGCAGTCCGGGGTACAGCATGCTTCGAGATTACGGCGTGAGCCGCGTGCACTGAGGCGGGGCCTGCCCCTCAGGTTCTGAGCGCCCAGTGGTATAAGCAGCGCCAGTGCACACGTAGACTGTGCGGCATGGGAAAGAAGTCCAGGAAGTCATCAAAAGACGTTATTGCCAAGCGCCTCGCAAAAGCCCAGGCCGCAGCCTTTGTTCCTCGCCCCTACGAGGGTCTGCCGTTTGAGGTCGACATCGTCAGCCTCAAGGAGCTCGTGCCGGCGGCAACCGCCACGGCCAAGCTGAAAGACGAATTCGGCGGCGACGAAGTCGTCATCGCCTCACTCCTTCCTTCCGCCTGGCAGGCGCACAAGCGCCACGACGGCGTGATCCTCGGGGGCCTTCAGGTGGCTGTGTCCAGCCCAGACCCTTCGCGCGACCTCGCAGCGGCTCTGCTGGAAGTCAAGGACATGGAACCCGGCGGCTTCGTCGCCGCGACCAGCAGCCCCGGCCAGGGCCCGCGCCTGCAGGACATTCTCGACCTTGACGCTCCGTTCAAGGTGCGCGTCCACGAAACCTTCGACTACTGGCTTCCGCAGGACGGTTCGCTTGACGGTGACGAAGACACCCAGGCGGCCATCGAACAGGCCAACAACCTCATCAGCCCCACCGACAAGCTCGTCGAAGCCGAGGGTGCCTACTGGACCGAAATGGGTGACGGCCGCTACGTCCGCTGGGCAATCGGCGAAAACGAAGACACCGTCATGGACGCCCTGGCTCGCCTGCACGCCGACGGTAAGAACACCCTCGGCGGCATCGGCCGCTACCTGGGCACTTTCCGCACACAGGGCATCGTCATCCCGGTGTGGGAAGTCGGCAGCGATGTCACGGCTGACGACGTCGACGCTGTCCTCGGCGAATTCGCCGAAATCCTGGCCCAGGCGCTGAAGAACACGGAACCGCTCAGCGCTGATGAGCGCCGTGCGCGTGCCGGAGTCGTGTCGCGTCAGCTGACCATCCGATGACAGACACCCTGCGCTTCGGGTTCCTGGGCCCAGCGGCAACCTTCACGGAAGCCGCGCTCCTGCGCCTGATCGCCGATCGCGGTTTTGCCGACGCGCAGCGCATCCCCGCACACAGTGTGGACGAAGCGCTCGCGGCGGTGGCCGCCGGCGACCTTTCGGGGGCGGTTGTGCCCATGGAGAACTCGGTCGAAGGCGGGGTGCCCGCAACGCTTGATGCGCTCACCCGGCACGGAGAGTTGCAGATTGTCGCGGAAACCCTCATTGACGTCCGCTTTGTTCTCGCGGCGCGCCCCGGAACGCAGCTGAGCGACATCACTGCCTTCGGCACGCACCCCCACGCGGAAGCACAGACACGCGGCTGGGTGGCTGGGCACCTGCCCGGTGCAACCTACGTGCCGGCTTCGAGCACCGCTGCCGCCGCACAGACCGCCGCCGAAGACGGCAGTGACTATCAGGCGGCCGTATGCCCGGCTCTTGCCGCCCAGCGGTACGGGCTTGAGGTCCTCGCCGATGACATCGGCGACCGTCACGACACCGTCACTCGTTTCGTTCTGGTGCGCAAGCCTGCCGCAATGCCTCCGGCCACGGGGGCAGACAAGACCACGATCGTCGCAGCACTGGCATCAGACCGTGCGGGATCGCTGCTCGAACTGCTCGAACAGTTCTCCACTCGCGGAGTCAACCTCGCCCGCATTGAATCGCGGCCGACCGGCGACGGACTGGGCCTGTACCAGTTCTCGCTCGACCTCGTGGGGCACGTGGCTGAACCGCGGATTTCGGAGGCGCTCGCCGGTGTGCACAGGCTTGCCAGGCGTGTGCAGTTCCTTGGGTCCTATCCAGCGGCGGAGTCCTCGGTCGAGCCGGTGGATCCGCGAATGACCGCAGACTGCTTCGAGGCGGCCGACGCGTGGGTTGAAGGAATCCGCTCCTACCTCAGCTGAGCAGGCCAAACACGCGCGTGTAATCTCCGCCACAGCGCTGTCTTAAACCGTCACATGATTTCATGAGGCCTCATCCGGTGGCCCACAATCGTCGCCGGAGGTTTCATGATCACAATCGACGGTGTCAGTCGCACCTATGGCAGCGGGGAATCCGCGGTCCACGCGCTGCGCGATGTTTCCCTGCACGTTGAGCAGGGCAGCATTTTCGGTGTTGTCGGCCAGTCCGGCGCAGGCAAGTCCACTCTTCTGCGCTGCGTCAATGCGCTTGAACGTCCTGACAGCGGGACCGTGACAGTGGGGGATCACCCCATCAGCTCCCTGCGCGGGCGCAGGCTTTCGGAAGCGCGCCACGACATCGGAATGGTCTTCCAGCACTTCAACCTCGTGGGCAACCGCACCGTGGCCGACAACGTCGACTTCGCGCTCGAAGCTGTCGGCCAGCCGCGCGCCAAGCGCCGCCAGCGAGTCGGGGAGGTCCTCGAGCTCGTGGGCCTGTCTCACCGCGCAGACCACCATCCCCGCCAGCTGTCCGGCGGACAGCGCCAGCGCGTCGGCATCGCCCGGGCGCTGGCAGCTGAGCCCAAAGTTCTGCTCAGCGACGAGGCCACCAGTGCGCTCGACCCGGAAACCACCCGGTCGATTCTCGACCTCATCAAAAAGCTCAGCGTCGAACTCAACCTGACGGTCCTCCTCATCACCCACCAGATGGACGTCGTCAAGCGCATCTGCGATTCCGCAGCGCTCATGGAAGACGGTGCTGTGCAGGAAACCGGAACTCTGCCGGAGCTCATCAGCTCGCCCGGCAGTCGGATTGCAGACGAACTGTTCCCCGTCGGCGCCTACGCGCCGGTTCCGGGACACGAAATCGTCGACGTGACCTACTTCGGAAGCGAAGCCACCGACGGTGCGGTCGTCAAACTCGCTCGCGAACTCGACATCGACGTGTCGATCCTCGGGGCGGCTCTGGAAACCGTTGACGGCAAGCAGGTTGGCCGCACCCGCCTGGCGGTGCCCGGTGATGTTCGGCAGGCCGAGGCGGTCGTCGATAACTTCCGTTCGCGGGGACTCGTGGCCTGGCGTGCGCAGGAACAGGGGGGTGCGGCATGACCGACATCAACAACCCCGATTTCTGGCCTCAGCTGTTCAGCGTGCTGTGGAAGGGCACCCAGGAAACCCTGTTCATGGGGTCGGTGGCAATGTTCTTCACCCTCCTGGTGGGGCTGCCGTTGGGCATTGTGCTTGTGGCAACCGAAAAGGACGGTTTCCTCGCTGCACCGTTCGGCCAGCGCTGGCTGGGCGCAATCATCAACTGGGTGCTCGGATTCGTCGTCAACGTCGGCCGCTCCGTGCCGTTCATCGTGCTCATGATCGCGCTCATTCCCACAACGCGCTTCGTCATGCAGGTGTTGACCGGTCGGGCGACGTTCATCGGCACGGAAGCTGCAACGGTTCCGCTGACGCTGGTGGCCATCCCGTTCTTCGCCCGCATGGTCGAAATCGCGGTGCGCGAAGTCGATCCCGGCCTGTTGGAAGCCGCTGAATCCCTCGGCGCGTCCCGGTGGCTGACCATTCGCCGCGTCATCATGCCCGAAGCGACACCGTCGATCATTCTGGGCACAGCGACGACCCTGACCTCGATCATCAACTTCTCGGCGATGGTCGGCACGGTCGGCGGCGGTGGTCTGGGCCAGGTTGCGATCACGTACGGACACCAGATGTACTCGCCGATCCACATGGTCGCCGTCATCATCATCCTGTTCGTGCTCGTGCAGATCATCCAGACGGCCCTGAGCTTTATTGCCAAGCGGTACGGGCGCGCCAAGCCCCGCCACCGCGGCTTCTTCAGCCGTCAGATCTGACGGCGCGCAGACAAACACACAGAAAAACCCACCTAAGGAGAAACATGAAGGTATCGGCTCGCCGCGGCATCATCGCCGCAGTCGCTGCTCTCAGCCTCACACTGTCCGCCTGCGGCGGCGGTGCACAGAATGCGGAAGACGCATCGCTTGACACCCCGCTGAAGGTCGGCGCTCTGGCCGTCCCGGCCGGTGAAATGCTCACCCACGTGGCTGACGAACTCGCCGAAAAGGAAGGCATCAACGTCGAGTTCGTCGAGTTTAACGACTACAACACTCCCAACCCTGCACTGTCGGACGGTTCGATTGATGCGAACCTGTTCCAGCACCAGGACTTCCTCGACACCTACAACGAGGAAGCCGGCGGTGACCTCGAATCGGTTGGCGAAATCTACCTGCCGGCGGCTGCCTTCCACTCGAAGAAGTACAAGTCGCTCGACGAACTCCCTGATGGTGCTGTCGTGTCGATCCCGAACGACCCCACCAACGAGGGCCGCGCCCTTGAACTGCTGCAGGAAGCCGGCGCGATCAAGATTGAGGACGGAGCAACCAAGCCCGACGGCATCACCGAGAACAAGAAGAACTTCAAGTTCCAGGAAGTCGACAACGCGAGCCTTCCGCGCACGCTTGAAGACGATGACGCCGCCTTTGTCACCTCGTCCTACGCCATCCCGGCGAAGCTGACGAAGGACACCATCATCGCGACCGAGGAAGAGGGTTCGAAGTACTACAACGTGCTTGCCACTCGTCCCGAGCTTAAGGATGACGAGCGTATTCAGAAGCTCCACAAGATCCTGACCTCGCAGGACATGGCTGACTTCATCAACGAAAAGTGGGACGGCCTCATCCTGCCGAACGTTCAGTAAGACACTCGCTGTCAGAAGCGACGGAAAGGGGGCCGCGGGAGTTTTCCCGCGGCCCCTTTCTGTGTGCTCCCTACGGGCTGAAGGAAGAAAGTAGGGAGCAAAGTCAAAACAGCAAGTATTCGCCCTATAAGGGAGGTGGTGCAAAGCAAGCCGTCTACAAGTATAAATATAAAGGGAAGAGGCATACTGTTGTGGTCGCCTACGCATTGAAAGGAGGGGAGATTAGTAATGGATGGGTTAGATAGTAAGAGTCAGCTGGCTCGTGAGATCTCGGCAGCACCGTATGATAATTTTTCTGATGCGCTCAAACTTTCGGAGGGTATGTCAATTGCTCATGTGCGAGAGGCTCTTGAGGAGAAAATCGCGCCCAACGACTCAGCTCTCTGCCATCGTTTCATTGAGCAGTGGCTTGATCGCTTGGAGCCTATACAAAAACTAGCGGCATCTATTGAGATATCCCACCTTTATTTGTTGGATCTCGTGGATGTGCCACACGCGGAGGACATTATCTTATTGCGCACATTACATAATTGTCCTGGCGCAATTGAGGCCCTCAGGTCCGAACTTCTTTCTAATCGAGATCTGGGACGAAATCCTGACGCCAGTTTCGGATTGAAGTTTGTTAAAGCCATCGAAGCTGAAACCTGCGAACCACTGAAAGCCGTCGTCGAGAAACTGCACTCCAATTCTGATCGACTTGAAGTGCTGATTCAACGTGCAGACGCTGAGGTGAAAGCCCAGGAATAGCCGGATCATCTTCAGGACTCAACACCCGGCTCTGAGCTCACGCCGGTCTGTCAGTGCAGCTTGATGCTCAGCCCCTGGATCTGCTCGTAGGGGTTGAGCGTCATCGTCACGGTGCGGCTGCCGAGCGTTCCGGTCACGGTCCACTGAGCTGACGAGGCGCCTGTGAAGTGAGGCTCGATGAGCGACTTTTCGGTGTCTCCCGTGTGCTCGCGGGCTGCCGCCCACGCCGCTAGGCGCTCCTGGCGCGGCTGGTCGAGGTCGACATTCATGGAGAAAACCCCGTCAGCCGCACTGTCGTCGCCGGTGCGGATCATGTTCTCAGCAATGCGGACCAGCTCCAGAGCGCGATCGCTGGGTCCGAATGCGCTGACAGAGCGAACGGGGAAAACCATCCCTGCTCCCGGCCCCGTGGGGGTCGCGGTTGGTGCCTCTGCGCGCGGCCACACGGGGCTGGAGGGGGCCTCGTGGCGCTGCACGGCGAGCCCAGCTTCGAGGGCCTTGGCGGTGACGGCTTCCGTAGGGTAGCCGGTCAGCGCGGTGAACAGGATGACTCCCGTGCGGGTGGCCGCGTGCCATCGCATGTGCAGGCCGAAACCGGGGTAGCCGCCGGAATGCCCGGCGAAGCTGCCGAAGCGGGTGTCGAAATAGCAGCGCAGGCCCAGGCCGTAGCCGCCGCTGACGGCAAAGAGCTCAGGGCCGCCATGAGCGGCTTCAGACGTCCCGTGCGTGATTTCCATGGCTCGCACCGGCTGCTGTTGGTCGGCCAGCACTCGCCGCCACAGGCGTACCCGCCGGGGAGTGTCTTCGCCCGTGGCTGCGGCTATCGCACGGAAAGCCGAATCGTCGCCACCAGGGCTGACAGCGTCGATCTGCGCCTGCACCCACACGGCGAGGTCGCCCACGGTCGAAGCCAGCCCGCCGATGGCCGAAAACGCGCCGGGCAGCGAAACGGCCTGCGGTTCGAGCTCGCCATCGCGGTTGCGCCGGTATCCCGTGACCAGCCGATCCGCATCGAGTTTGCGAACATCGAAACCTGAGGACGTCATACCCAGGGGAGTGAGGAAGACTTCGTCAATGAGCTGTGCGAAGGGTTTCTGCGCGGCGCGCTCGATGATGAGTCCGGCGACCGCATAGCCGAGGTTGGCATAGCGGTAGGCCGTTCCCGCGGGGAAGTCGCGAATGACTGGTTCCCCGAGCAGCCGCAGGAAGCCCTCGTGCGACATCGACTCCTGGCGGTCTGCCCAGGGATCGTCCGTCGGCAGGCCCGATGACATGCGCAGCAGGTCGTCGATGACAACGTCCTCAGCCCACCCCGCCTCGGCGAGTTCGGGCGCCCAGTCGAGAACAGGATCGTCCATCCTCACCGGCTTTCCCGGAATGAGACCCCTGACCAAACCGGTCAGGGCAGCTGCCGTGAACGACTTCGTGATCGAGGCGACCCGGAAGATCCGGTCCCGGCCCTCCACCTCGTGAAGTTGACCGTCTGAAATGATCCCGAACGCCGTTTCCGGCACCCGGGTGGTCTCCTGGCGGATGGTGTGAACAATGGCTTCGCGTGCAGTCTGCGAAAGCATTCTCACAGCTCCTTCTTCGAAGTTTCGGCCCCGGCGTCGTCAATGTGGAGGTTGGCATAGGAATCACCGAGGATTTCATGCAGACCTGCGTCGTAGCCGATCGTGCGGCGGCTGGCCGCGAAGACGTACATGACAATGCCCAGAAGCATCCACGCGCCCAGAATGATGTACTCCGCCGGCCACACCAGCGACGACGATGTTCCGGGAACCAGCGCCCACACGATGACGCCGATAGCGCCCAGACCACCGAGCGCGGGCAGGAACGACAGCTTGGAACGGCGAACCGCATTCGGGTACTTGCGCGGCAGCAGGTACTTGGCGATCACCACCATGAACCACACAACACCCAGGTACACGCCGCCAGTGTCGAGGAACCACACGACGGCACCCGGGCCGAGCCAGCCCAGAGCCAGAGTGACAACGGTCGTCACGATGAGAGCGCGGCCGGGAGTCTGCCGCTTGGGGTTGATGACGGCGAGGCTCGGCGGGAGCAGCTGGCCGCGGGCCATGGCCACGATGATGCGCGAACTGGCTACGAACAGGCCGAGGAAGCTGGTGAGCAGGCCCAGGAACGCGATTGCGTAGGCACCGGTGCCCAGAACGGGGAAGCCGGCCTCAGTGAACGCCGACACGGTGCCCAGGTCCATCTTCGCGACGTCCTGCCACGGCATAACCCACGCGGTTGCGGCAAGAACCGCGGTGTAGAACAGGCCCGCGGTGATGACGGTGAGGACCACCGCACGGCCCACCCGCTTCGGCGATATCTTTGCGTCTTCGGCAAGGACGGCAACAAGGCCGAAGCCCGCCAGGAAGGTCATGCCCGGAATGATGAAGCGCAGAGTGTCAGACACCGGGGCGGCGCCCTCGGCGTAGGCAGGGAAGAAGTTCGAAGGCGAACCGGTGGCGAAGCCCACAACGATCAGTGCTGCGCCGATCAGCACAATCGCTGCGAACATGAACATCTGCACGCGCCCGCCGATCTCAACGCCGAACCAGTTGAGCGCAAACATCAGCAGAGTGAGGATGACGCCGACCGCCAGAACCGGCAGATACACGGTTTCGCCGTTGATGGTGTAAAGCGGCATCGTCTTCATGGCCGGCACAAAGTTGCTCAGCAGGAAACCGAAAGCCGTGACGTAGAACGCCAGCGACGACACGTAGGCACCCAACAGCATCCAGCCGGTGAAGAAGGCGGGGCCGCGACCCATGGTGGTGTAGGAGAAAACGACCTCACCGCCGGCACGAGGAAAAGCGGACGTCAGCTCTGAATATGCCAGAGCAACAAAGGAGGCCAGCAGAACGCCGAGCAGCAGGCCGAAGACCATACCGCCGGCGCCGTAGGCGTCCATGAGTTTCGAGTTGGTGTAGATCCAGCTTGTTCCGATGACGCCGGCCACGCCGAAAGCCAGAAGCTGGAAAAGACCGAGCGACTTTTTGAGTTCAGCCACGATGTCCTTCCGGGGAAGAGCGCCGGGCTCTCAGTGCCGCAGCGCCAGACGATTGGTTCACTTCATGCTACGGCTACCGCTGTGACCTGCGCCAATGTGTCTCACGGCGGTAGAAGGACGGGGCACGAGGTGCCTGCTGGGCTTTGCTCCGGAGGCTGGGCCTGTGTGGTGCTATGGCGGGGCGGGGGCGGTTCAGCTGTCCCTGCGGGCAAGCCCCTGAACCGGCTCAACTCCCAGGAGTCTGCTCAGGCGCCCCAGGTTGAGGCTGCGGGACTGGGAGAGCTTGCGCACGGCAAAGCGGTCGAGGCCGTCTTTTGGCTTGCGGCCGGTCTTTTCGCGCATCCACGCTGTCGTCAGGGCGAGGTCGGCGGCGCGCTCGTCAAAGCGGAACGGCACGAGCCCCGCGCGTGCCATGAACGTGTTGATGGCGTCACGCAGAACATAGGGTTCGGGGTCGGCCACATTGATCGGCCCGTAGGCCTCGGGGTGCTTGAGACCTGCGAGCACGGCGGCGGCCACATTGTCGGAACTGGCCAGCGCTGTTTTCTGGCGGCCGCCTCCCGGAAGTTCGACGAGTCCCTTCTTGCTGGCAAGCGACTGAATGAAGGGGAAATTGCGCCTGTCGCCGGGTCCGTAGACGGGGGCGGGGCGCAGAATGAGGGCGTCCGGGCGCAGGCGGGTGACGACGTTTTCGGCTTCGACCTTGGAGCGTTCGTACTCGGTGGTGAAGCAGTCGAGTTCCGCGGGGCCACGCTCTTCGTACAGGTCCTTGTAGCCGCGGCGGGGATCATAGACATCGGCGCACGACAGGTAGATGAAACGCGCCTTGGGGAAGGCATCGAGAACATTGCGGGTCCCCGTGACATTGGTGCCGTGGGCATCGTCCCGCGACAGGTGAGCGCCGCTCACTCCGGCAGCGTGGATGACAGCGGTGAAGTCACGCCCGGCGAAACGGTTATCAGCGGGTGTGCGGATGTCCCATTCGATGTGTTCGACGGAATCATCGAGCGGTGCAGACGTCCCAGCGCTCACCGGAGTGTGGCCGGCTGCGCGCAGTGCGGAGATGACGGCGCGCCCAATGCATCCGGAAGCGCCGGTGACAAGAACGGTCATACGCGTAGGTTAGCGCGCTTAGACCGCTTTGCCCGGGAAGCCGCGAGTGTCGCCTAGTCGCGGTCGACGTTCTTGCTGACCAGCCCCTCGGCCTCGGAATGGTCGTGGCTCCATTCGGGGGACCGCTTTTCGAGAAAAGCGGTGATGCCCTCCTGGGCGTCGTTGAGCACGGCGTTGTCGGCCATGACCCGGCCCATGCGCGAATAGGCCTCGGTTGCGCTCAGGGAGATCTGCTCGTAGAAGGCGCGCTTGCCGATTGAGACCGTGGTCGATGACGACTGGGCGACCGTGCGGGCCACTTCGAGTGTGCGCTCGCGCAGGGCGTATGCCGGTGCGGTGTGCGAAACAAGGCCGCGCTGGAATGCCTCTTCGGCTTTCATCGGCTCGCCGGTCAGGAGCATCCGCATGGCAGCCTTGCGGTTGACCGCACGTGACAGGGCCACCATCGGGGTGGAACAGAACAGGCCGATGGTCACACCGGGTGTGGCGAAGGAAGCGCTTTCGGAAGCCACCGCGAGATCGCACGTGGCCACCAGCTGACAGCCCGCAGCGGTGGCCAGGCCCTGCACTTCGGCAATGACCGGCTGCGGAATCGACTGGATGATGCGCATGAGCAGGGTGCAGGTGTCGAAGATGTTCTGCTGTGTTGCGTGGTCGCTGCCCTGGACTTCGCGCAGATCGTGGCCGGCGGAGAACACCTTGCCGGTGGACGCCAGCACAACGGCGCGTACGTCGGTGTCCTTGCCGACCGTGCGGAAGGCGTCGATCAGTTCGTGCATCATCTTCCGCGACATGGAGTTGCGGTTTCCGGGGCTGTTGAGGGTTACGAAGGCAACGGGGCCGTCGTATTCGAGCGTGACCAGTTCTTCAGACATGTGTTCAGTCTGCCAAAGTCCGTGTCGGTGCGGAAAGAATATGTCAGAAATTATGGGTTGAGTGGAATAGACTCAACCTTATTGAAGTTACCTGTATGAACGTAGTTTTGCACGAAGGGAGGTGTCCCCATGGACACCAAATTCACGTCACGGTCGCAGGTGGCTCTTTCCACCGCGATCAAGGACGCCGCGGAGCGCGGAAACTCGCAGGTTGAGCCTGCACACCTCCTCGCTGCTCTGCTCGAGGGCGAAGACAGCATTGCCGGCGCTCTCATCACTCACCTGGGTGGACGCCCCCAGGAGATTCGCAGCCGTGCCCAGGCCATCGTTGCCGGACTGCCGTCCGCCAGCGGATCCTCCGTCAGCCAGCCGCAGCTTTCACGCGCCGGACTGTCGGTCATCAGCAGTGCTGAAAAGGAAATGCAGGCACTCGGCGACCAGTACGTGTCGACCGAACACCTCCTTCTGGGTATCGCCGCTGATTCCGGTGAAGCCGGTCGGCTGCTCAGTGCCGAAGGCATTTCCCGCGATGCACTGCTGGCCGCTCTTCCGGAGGTTCGCGGTGGTCGCAAGGTCACCAGCGAAAACCCGGAAGACACCTTCCAGGCTCTCGAAAAGTATGGCCTCGACCTGACCCAGCAGGCCCGCGACGGCAAACTCGACCCCGTCATCGGCCGTGACTCTGAGATCCGCCGGGTCATCCAGGTTCTGTCGCGCCGCACCAAGAACAACCCGGTGCTCATCGGTGAAGCCGGTGTGGGTAAGACCGCTGTCGTCGAAGGTCTCGCGCAGCGCATGGTCGCAGGCGACGTCCCTGAAAGTCTGCGCGGCAAGCAGCTGGTCAGCCTCGACCTGTCGGCCATGGTCGCCGGTGCCAAGTACCGCGGCGAGTTCGAAGAGCGCATGAAGGCCGTTCTTGAGGAGATCAAGAACTCCGAAGGCCAGATTGTGACCTTCATCGACGAGATCCACACGCTCGTCGGCGCAGGTGCCACGGGGGACTCCGCAATGGATGCGGGCAATATGCTCAAGCCCATGCTGGCCCGCGGCGAACTGCGGCTGGTAGGTGCGACGACGCTCGATGAGTACCGCGAGAACATCGAAAAGGATCCCGCTCTGGAGCGCAGGTTCCAGCAGGTGTTCGTCGGTGAACCGAGTGTTGAGGACTCGATTGCGATTCTGCGCGGTCTGAAGGAGCGCTACGAAGCTCACCACAAGGTGACGATCGCAGACTCGGCTCTCGTGGCCGCCGCTTCGCTGTCGAACCGCTACATCACCGACAGGCAGCTGCCGGACAAGGCGATTGACCTCGTTGACGAGGCCGCCAGCCGCCTGCGCATGGAAATCGATTCGGCACCCGTCGAAATCGACCAGCTGCAGCGCGATGTTGACCGCCTCAAAATGGAGGAAATGGCCCTGTCGGCCGAAACCGACGAAGCCTCGAAGGAACGCCTGGCCGCTCTGCGCGAAGACCTTGCAGACAAGCAGGAAACCCTGTCCGGTCTGACCGCTGCGTGGGAATCACAGCGTGCGGGTTTGAACCGCCTGGGTGAACTGCGGCAGAAACTCGACGATCTGCGCAGTCAGGCGGAGATCGCGCGCCGTGACACGGACCTCGAAACTGCTTCGCGCCTGCTGTACGGCGAAATACCGCAGGTCGAAAAGGAGATCGCCGCGGCAGAAGAAGCCGAATCGGCAGCCGGCCAGACCAAGCAGATGGTGGGCGAGCAGGTTACGGCCGACGACATCGCCGAAGTCGTGTCGTCGTGGACGGGCATTCCCGCCGGCCGTCTGCTGGAAGGTGAGCGCGAGAAGCTGCTGCACGCCGAAGAGCACATCGGCAAGCGGCTCATCGGCCAGAAGAAGGCCGTTGAGACCGTGTCGGACGCTATCCGCCGTGCGCGCGCCGGGGTTTCCGACCCCAACCGTCCCACGGGTTCGTTCCTGTTCCTGGGTCCGACCGGTGTCGGCAAGACGGAACTGGCCAAGTCCCTGGCTGACTTCCTGTTCGATGACGAGCGCGCCATGATCAGGATCGACATGTCCGAATACGGCGAAAAGCACTCGGTGGCTCGTCTGGTCGGTGCGCCCCCGGGCTATGTCGGCTACGAAACGGGTGGTCAGCTGACCGAGGCGGTCCGCCGCCGGCCATACTCGGTGGTCCTGCTTGACGAGGTGGAGAAGGCTCACCCGGACGTCTTCGACATTCTGCTGCAGGTGCTGGATGACGGCCGCCTGACCGACGGTCAGGGCCGCACGGTTGACTTCCGCAACACGGTGCTCATCCTGACGTCGAACCTGGGCAGCCAGTTCATGGTGGACCAGACTCTCGATGCCAAGACGAAGGAAGAGTCGGTCATGGACGTGGTGCGCACCGCGTTCAAACCGGAGTTCCTCAACCGTCTGGATGACGTCGTCATGTTCGACGCTCTCAGCCGCGAGGACCTCGCTCGGATCGTCGACCTGCAGATCAATGCGATGCAGCAGCGTCTGAGCGACCGCCGCATCGTTCTGGACATCATGCCGGCTGCTTCGGACTACTTGGCGCAGGAAGGCTACGATCCGGCGTTCGGCGCTCGCCCGCTGCGCCGTCTGGTGCAGCGCACGATCGGCGATGGCCTGGCCAAGGAAATCCTGGCCGGCGAAGTGCGCGATGGCGACACCGTGCGCGTCGACACCGCCGAATCCGGTGGTCTGTCGATCGTTCCGGTCGAGCACGCCGACTGACGCGGGCTGTTCACACGCGAGGGGCGCGGAGAAATTCTCCGCGCCCCTCTTTTCCTGTGTTTCAGAAGCAGGTCAGGCGGTCTTGCTGTAGTCCTCGGACATCTTTGAGCCGTCCTGGCGCTGGACCGCGCAGACGATGTGCCTGTTGTCGGGGTCCTTCCAGCCCGTTGCATTGGGGGTGAAGAAGACCATTTTGAGGTCGTCCGCGACAGCGCGATCGGTGTCGAGTTCGAAGCGCGCGGACTTGCAGTAGCTTTCGCCGTCCTTGCTCAGTGCGCTGTAGCCGGGATAGGTATCCGACTGGTCGGAGGTTCGGCCGACCGAGAAGATCTGGTGAACGTGGGGTTCACTGCAGGGCACGGTTGCCGGTGGGCCGGCAGTGGAAAGGTTGATTACGCAGTCACCGGCTTTGAGCTTTCCCAGGCTGGTTGCGATATCGCTGCCCGGGGGAGGCGCGTCACCATCGTCCTGCGATCCCGGGTCGTTGGGGTCTCCTGTGTTCTCCGGCAGAGGTGCCGGTTTGCTGTCAGGTGACGAGGTGCCGGGTGCGGGTTCTGCTACCGGGTCCTTCTTGAAGGCGAAGAAGCCGAAGAGGCCGAGCCCCAGCGCGCCGATGATGATGAGCACCAGGACCAGTCCGCCGCCGACAAGCCCGATGATCAGCCCCGTGTTCTTCTTTTTAGGCGGAGGTGGAGGTGCCCCGAAGGGCGAAGGCTGTGGTCCGCCGGGGTAGGGATGCTGCTGGCCGCCACCGTAGGGTGACGCCTGCGGCGCGCCGGTGTGGTGCTGCGGCTGCCCACCGCCGCTCTGGTATTGGGGCTGATGGCCGCCGCCGTACTGCGGGGGCTGCCCACCACCGCCGTGTTGTGGCGGCTGCGGCCTATGTCCGTAGGGTCCTGGCGGTGGGTTTGTCGGCGGCTGAGCTGGCATGAGAACTCCCTGTCAGATGCGGTAGTCCACCCAAACGGGCGCGTGGTCAGATGCTCCTTTGCCCTTGCGTTCTTCGCGGTCGATGTGGGCATCGACAGCGGTGGCGGCAAGAGCCGGTGAGGCCAGTTGGAAATCGATGCGCATGCCCTCCCTCTTGGGGAAGCGCAGGCGCTGGTAGTCCCAGTAGGTGTAGACGCCGGGGCCCGGATTGAACTGCCTGGTGGTTTCCTGCAGGCCGGCGTCGGTGAGGCTGCGGAACGCTTCGCGTTCGGGTTCGGACACGTGCGTCAGACCGTCAAATGCCTCCATGTCCCAGACGTCTTCGTCGAGCGGGGCGACGTTGAAGTCGCCGACCATGACGAAGCGGTCGTCGGGGTCTGCGGCAAGCCGGTTCGCTGCGACATCGCGCAGGTGGCCCAGCCAATCGAGCTTGTAGTGGTAGTGCGGGTGGTCGAGTTCCCGACCGTTGGGCACGTAGAGCGAATAGACGCGCACCCCGCCCGTGTCGGCGGACAGTGCGCGGGCCTCGAGTGCTTCATTGAATTCCGGCATTCCGGCAAAGCCGATTTCGACGTTCTCCAGGCCCACGCGGCTGGCGATGGCAACGCCATTCCACTGGTTGAGGCCGTGGTAGGCGACTTCGTAGCCGCGGGACGAGAAGATGTCTTCCGGGAACTGGTCGTCACGGCACTTGAGTTCTTGAATGGCCAAGACGTCGACGTCTGAGCGGTCAAGAAAAGCCCCGATGCGCTCGGCTCGGGCTCGGATCGAGTTGACATTCCAATTCACAATTCGCACGAGTCCACCCTAACGGCTTGCACTGACACGGTCACGGGTCTTGTTATCAGGAAACGTGCGCGGGTCTGTGGAAAGCATGAGAGGGCCTGAAGAACAGCCGTCTGGCCTGCGAAAAAGGCGAATTTCCAAAAATAATGTCCGTATCGTGAAAATATGCATGCAGAGGAATTATTATTTATGTAAGCTTGATCACGTCGGCTCGGTGGGGATCGAGCGGACATCACGGACGTATGGGGATGCGTCCAGGTACTCGAGGGGAGTGCTCCGAAGGCCCGGCCACTGACGGCCGGGCCTTCGATCGTTTGGTGGGTGTCGCCGAGGTGAGGTCCGGTGCCAGGGGTGCGGCACCTCGTGGTTTTCCTGAGGTTCGTGGCG
>NZ_KV789345.1:49320-49684 GCF_001807555.1 Brevibacterium sp. HMSC08F02
TTTTTGTTGCTAAAGCGTGGGCGGGGGTCTGGGGAGGCTGCCGAGGTGGAGTTTCGGTGCCAGGTAAGCGGCACCTCGTGGTTTTCCTGAGGTTCGTGGCGCTCAGCCCGGCAGTTTTTGGCCTAGCCTGGCGCCCGTTGCCCGGGAAAAACTCCCGTTAGCCGGTTTCTGCGCTTTAGCAGTGACTGCTAAGGGGAGTTTTTGTTGCTAAAGCGTGGGTGAGGGTCTGGGGGAGACTGTCGAGGTGCAGGGGTGGGTGCGTGAGGTGGGGGTTTGGTTGGCGGGTGTGCGGCACCTCGGGCTGCCGAGGTGGAGTTCCGGTGCCAGGTGAGCGGCACCTCGTGGTTTTCCTGAGGTTCGTGGC
>NZ_KV789345.1:49704-77498 GCF_001807555.1 Brevibacterium sp. HMSC08F02
CCGGCAGTTTTTGGCCTAGCCTGGCGCCCGTTGCTCAGCAAAAACTCCCGTTAGCCGGTTTCTGCGGCTTAGCCGTACGGAGACTCCCTTTAGCCGGAATCTGCGGCTTAGCAACAACTGCTAAGGGGAGTTTTTGTTGCTAAAGCGTGGGCGGGGGTCTGGGGGAGACTCCCGAGGTGCAGGGGTGGGTGCGTGAGGTGGGGGTTTGGTTGGCGGGTGTGCGGCACCCCGGGCTCCCGAGGTGCAGGGGGTGGGTGCTCCCGAGGTGCCAGGTGAGCGGGTTCCTCCCTACTCCATGTGAAGTGGCGCTCATGCCCGCGAATACAATGGCGGCCATGACCGACACACGTTCGTACGATCCTGCGCAGACACGCGAAGAGCTGCTGAAACTCATCGACTCCCTGGCCGTTAAGCGCGGCAGCTTCACCCTGTCTTCGGGGAAGCAGGCCGATTACTACCTGGACCTGCGCCTGGTGACGCTCGACCACCGGTCGGCGCCTCTCGTGGGCGACATCGTCCTCGACGTCCTCGAAGCCGAAGGCCTGCTGGGCTCGGTTGATGCCGTCGGCGGGCTCACCATGGGCGCTGACCCCGTGGGAACCGCCACCATGCACGCTTCCGTGCGTCGCGGCACCCCGCTGGACACCTTCGTTGTGCGCAAGCAGGCAAAAGAACACGGCATGGGCAAGCGCGTCGAAGGACCGGACGTCCGGGGCCGTCGCGTCGTCGCTGTAGAAGACACGTCGACAACCGGCGGATCGGTTCTCACCGCCGTGGAAGCCCTGCGTGAAGCCGGTGCGGAAGTCGTCGCCGTCGTCGTGGTCATGGACCGCAACACCGGTGCGCGCGAACGCGTCGAAGCAGAAGGTCTGCGCTATCTGACAGCATTGACCACCGCTGACCTCGGCCTGGACTGAAGTCACGCGGCGAAAGTCCGCAAAGGAAAGGACACCCTGTGCTCGAACTGTCGTCCATCACTGTGAAGTCGCAGCGCAGACTGTGGCTTGACGACGTTTCCGTCAAAGCGACCCCGGGGCGCATCCTCGGTGTTGTGGGCCCCAAGGGCGCCGGCAAAACCGAACTCGCCCGCGCCATCATGGGCATCATCGAACCCGAAAGCGGCACCGTGAAGCTCGAAGACAACGAGCTCGTCGGCGGTGACCGTCAGAACTTCGGCTACTTGCCTGCCGAACGCGGCGGTTTCCCCTCCATGAAGGTCATGGAGCAGATCGTCTACATGGCGCGCCTGCACGGCATGACGCTCGGTGCGGCAGAGCGCAACGCGGTCACCCTGCTGGCCCGTCTCGAACTGTCCGACCGCGCCTACGTCCCACTTTCTCAGCTGTCGGGAACCGAACAGGCCCGCGTGCACATCGCCGCGGTTCTTGCCGCCGACCCGGACGTCGTCGTCATCGACGAAATCGGCGAGGGCCTCGACATGGCCTCCGCCAAGCTCGTGTTCGGCCTGCTGAAGGACCACGCGGACGCCGGCGTGCCCATCATCGTCACGTCTGACGACTGGGAGCTCATCGAACAGTACGCCGACGACATCCTGGTGCTGGGCCACGGCAGCGTCATCGCCCACGGAACAGCCAAGGAGCTGCGGAAGGAACACTCGGCCAAGGCCAAGGCCAAGACCGACGCCAAGGCCGACGCTCAGCCCGCCAGTCTGCGGGAAATCTTCAAGGAGGACGTCTGATGGCAAACAAAGATCACAGCGAGGATCACGACAACATCAGCACCACCTCGTACACGGACCTCGGCGGGGGAGGGAAGGCCCTCGACCCGCACAACCTCGGTGACGAACCGGTGGGAGAACTCGCCGAGGTTCCCGATGAGCTGCGTGAGGACACCGGTGATGAAACCAAGACGGGGCTCGTCTCCGAGTTCCGCGACCTCACGGGTGGGCAGGCGTCCTATCTGGTAGCCAACCGCGAAACCTCGCAGGCGCTGCGCAGCCCGCTGTTTGCGGCGACCGCGCTCGCACTCATCATCGGTGTGCTTGCTGCGCTCATCATCGGCTTTTCGCGCACCGGCGTGTCCGCCGGCAGCGGCGAAAGCGTCGCCATGATGGTGCCGGAAGAGCAGAAGGACCAGGTTGCACAGCAGCTTCCGCAGGTCGAACAGCAGCTGGGCATGTCCGTCACGATCGTCACGAGCGTCGAAGAGGGCCAGGACGCCGTCAAGAGCGGCAAGGTCGACGCTTTCCTCCTGCAGGACCCGACGGGTCAGGGCAATGACCAGCTGATCGCCAAGAACCGCATGCCGCAGGCAATCATCGACAAGCTCGTCAGCACGCCTGACGTCACCTACGTCGACGGTGGGCCCATCGACCCCGCAACCGGTGAGGTCGTGGCCTGGACCATGGTCGCGCTGACCCTGGCTGCAGGACTGAGCCTGGGTGCTTTGGCCTACCGGGGTGTGCGCGAAGAGCGCCGCACCCACACCAGCGAAATCATCATCGCTGCCATCCCGCCGCGCTCGGCTCTGTGGGGCCGCATTTGGGGCCTCACACAACTGGCTCTGCTCCTGCTGGTCATCACGGCGGTTGTCGGACTGCTGGGCATGTCTGTTATCGGTCTGGCCGGCGAGGTGTACGCGGCTCTGCCTGCTCTCGGCTGGTTTGTGCTGAGCTATGCCTTCTATGCGGCGGCAGTCATCGCACTCTTCGCGCTCATTGCAATGGGTGAAAAGCAGCGGGGCCGCCGGATCGGCGCGGCTGTTGCGGGAGTTGTCATCGTCGTGATGGCGTTCCTGCCGATGCTGCCGTTCATGGCTGACAGTCTGCCGCAGGTTGCCGCGTGGCTGCCGTTTGCCGAACCGACCGGCGTTGGCGCGCTGTACCTGCTGACCGCAGCCCCGTGGTGGCACGGCCTGGTGGCCGCCGCTTCGGCCGCTGTCGTCGCGGTTGTGCTCGTCATGCTGGCCATCTCGCGCTACACGAAGACGGTGCTGTCGGGTGCCGGCATCGCAGGCCGTCCGGCTGTGGCGAAGGCAAAGCTGAAGAACGAACCGAAGGGCAAGGCAGACAAGGTCGACAAGGCTGACGAGGCGGAGGAAGCCGACGACGCTGCCGAGGCCGAGGACGCTGAGGAAGCTGACAAGGTCAAGACGAAGGCCAAGAAGGCTGACGGCAAGTCCTCCAAGGCCGATTCCGCTAAAGCTGGCTCCGCCAAGCCCAAGAAGAAGGCCGGCAAGTCCGTGAACGAGGATGACTGAGCCGAAACCTCCCACCGCGGAGCCGACAGCCGCAGAGCCGGCTGAATCCGCAGCGCCCTCCCACGGGGTTGGCCCGTGGGAGGGCGAATGGCCCGACGATGAGCGCTATGATCCCGAGCTGCTGCGTGACGGCGACCGCCGCAATGTGGTCGACGGCTACCGCTACTGGACGATGGAGGCGATCATCGCCGACCTCGACCAGCGTCGCCACGGCTTTCACGTGGCGATTGAGAACTGGCAGCATGACCTCAACATCGGTTCGGTTGTGCGCACAGCCAACGCCTTCAACGCGGCTGCCGTGCACATTGTCGGCAAGAAGCGCTGGAACCGCCGAGGCGCCATGGTCACCGACCGCTACCAGCACGTTCTGCACCACCCGACTGCCGACGACCTCGCGGCTTGGTGTGCTGAGCGGAACCTGCCGCTGATCGGCATCGACAACTTCCCGGACTCAACACCGCTCGAAACCTATGACCTTCCGCGGGACTGCGTGTTTCTGTTCGGTCAGGAATCCATCGGGCTGACGGACAGTGCGCACGAAGCCTGCGAAGCCGTTTTGTCAATCGAGCAGTACGGTTCAACCCGCTCCATGAACGCGGCTGCCGCAGCGGCAATCGCGATGCACGCCTGGATCCGCAGGTGGGAGTTCGGGCAGACCGTCAGCTGAAAGACCCTCAGCTGACGGCAGCACCCAGCCGACGGCAGAGAAACCCGCAAAAAGCACGAGGTGCCGCTCACCTTTCTGGTGAGCGGCACCTCGTGCTTTTCGTGCCTGAGCCGAATTCGGCTCAGCCGCACGGATCAGAGATCAGCTGCGTAGGGTTCGAGCAGACCGCCGACTTCGCCGAGTTCGACCAGAGCCTGGTCGGGAGCGGCGAAGGTGCGGGGGATGACGGTCAGCCGCTTGGCGTAGTGGCCGATGGGGTATTCCATCGTCATGCCGATGCCGCCGTGCATCTGAATAGACTCCGAGAAGATGTGACGCGCCGACTGGTCGATGATGACCTTGGCGGCGAGCACGTCCGCGTGGCGGGTCTTGGAAGTTCCGTCGGTGTCAGCCTCGATGGCGAGCTTCGAGTACAGCGCCATCGACTTGGCCTCTTCGAGCTTTGCGTAGGCGTCTGCCGCGCGGTGCTGCAGGGTCTGGAAGACGCCGATCGGCACACCGAACTGTTCGCGGGTTTTGAGGTAGTCGGCCGTCATGAACAGTGCGGCTTCCATAGCGCCGACTGCTTCGGCGGCAAGGGCTGCCTGAGCGGTGTCGAGGACGCGCTCAATCGCTGCCGCTGCATCGCCGGCTTCCAGACGCTGGGCTGTCGCACCGTCGAAGAGGACGGATGCGCTGCGCAGGCCGTCAGCCTGGGTGCGCGGGTCGACGGTCACACCGTCGGCGTCGGCCTTGACGAGGAACAGGCCGAGCTCACCGTCGACCGTCGCCGTGACGACGAAGGTGTCGGCTGCGTCGCCGCCGATGACCTGCGCCTTTTCGCCCGAAACGGTGTAGCCGTCACCGGAGGCCTGCGTCGTGGTGGTCGGGTGGAGGAAGTCGTAGCGGCCGGCGGGTTCCTGCGCGGCGAAGGCCAGCTTGAGTTCGCCGGCTGCAACCGCGGGAAGCAGTTCAGCCTTCTGGTCTTCACTGCCTGCGGCCTGGATGAGACCAGCACCCAGCACGACGGTCGGCAGGTAGGGTTCGAGCACGAGTGCGCGGCCGAACGCCTCCATGACGACTGCGACTTCGCCAAAGCCCATGCCGGCGCCGCCGTATTCTTCTTCAATCGGCAGCGACATGAGGCCCAGCTGTGCGAACTGGTCCCACATCTGCTGGCTCCAACCGGCTTCTGAGCGCAGAATCTCTTCGCGCGCTTCAGCGCTGTACTTGTCTTTCAGCAGGCGGCCGACGGTCGATTTGAGTTCCTGCTGGATGTCATTGAGTTCAAGATCCATTTTCTATACCTCTCGTTCTTCAGCAGGTCACAGACCCAGGATGGCCTTGGAGATGATGGAGCGCTGGACTTCGGAGGAACCTCCGTAGATCGTCACCTTGCGCATGTTGAAGTAGCGCGGCGTGGCTGAGACCGCTGCCTGGGACAGGTTGGTGAAGCCCTCGCTGACCTGTGCGGAGTCGACGAAGTCCATGCCCTGCGGGGCGACGATGTCCATGAGCAGTTCGGTGATGTCCTGCTGGAGTTCCGAACCGCGCAGCTTGAGGATTGACGACCGCGGGTCGGGCGCGTCGGAGCCTGCAACCTGGGTGGACAGGACGCGCAGCTGCATCATTTCGAGTGCCTTGAGTTCGGCTTCGATCTTGGCGATGCGGGTGGAGTACTGCGGGTCGTTCAGCAGGGAGCCGCGCTGGGTCTTGGTTGCTGCGGCGTAGGCCTTGGCACGTGCCAGGTTGACCTTGGATTCGCCGACGCGGGCGATTCCGGTGCGCTCGTTGCCCAGGAGGAACTTGGCGTAGGTCCAGCCCTTGTTCTCTTCGCCGACGAGGTTCTCGACGGGAACTTCGACGTTTTCGAAGAACACTTCGTTGACTTCGACGCCTCCGTCGATCGTCTGGATGGGGCGGACGGTCAGACCGGGGGAGGTCATGTCGATCAGCAGGAATGAAATACCGGCCTGCTTCTTGACGTTGGGGTCGGTGCGGACCAGGCAGAAGATCCAGTCGCCGTACTGGCCGAGTGTGGTCCAGGTCTTCTGGCCGTTGACGATGTACTTGTCGCCGTCGCGCACGGCCGAGGTCTTCAGCGATGCGAGGTCGGAACCGGCGTTGGGTTCGGAAAAGCCTTGGGACCACCAGATGTCGAGGTTGGCGGTGGCCGGCAGGAAGCGGTCCTTGATTTCCTTCGAGCCGAAGGTGTCGATCACGGGGCCGACCATGGATGCGTTGAACGGCAGCGGGTGTGGAACGCACGCGGTCTGCATTTCGTCCAGGTAGATGTGGCGCTGGACGGGCGTCCAGTCGCGGCCGCCGTATTCCAGTGACCAGTTGGGGACGGCCAGGCCGTGCTTGTTGAGGATGCGCTGGCTGGTGACCATGTCGTCCTTGGAGACTTCCTGGCCGATTGCCACGCGGTAGCGGATTTCTTCGGGAATCTCAGTGCGGTAGAAGTTCCGCATCTCTTCTGCGAATTCCAACTCTTCTTTGCTGAAAAGGCTGTCCATCGGTCCTCTTCCCCGATCGAATTTGATCGTTCGTTTGGTTGGTTTGAGCCCATACTATGACCCGCGCCGCGTTTAGGGGAAATCTGTGTCTGCCAGTACCGGGTAACGAGGTGCCGGGCTGGCTGGCGCTTGGGCTGCCGAGGTGCCGGTTGGGGCCGGGTGGGTCAGCTCCGGGCGGCTTGTTCGGCTCGCTTCTGGCCGGGACCGGTGCGCGGCACGGCGAGCATGAGTACGAGTCCCAGCAGCAGGACGACGATTATGCCGGCGGCACCCGCGCGTTCGAAGCCGAAGATGGTGATCGACAGGCTGAACAGCCACGGGCCCAGGAAGCTGATGGCCCGCCCGGTGGTGGCGTAGAGGCCGAAGTTCTCGCCGGCGCGCTCCGGGGGAGTGATGCGGGTGAGGAATGAACGGCTCGATGCGTTGACCGGACCGACAAACAGGCACAGGAACAGTGCGCACGCCCAGAACACGGTGGGACTGTCTGAGAACAGGATCGGCACGGCGCCAATGCACAGGCAGGTCAGGCCCGTGATGATGACCGCTCTGGGGCCAACAGCATCGTCAAGCGGGCCGGACACCAGGCAGCCGATCGCGGCGACGACATTCGCAGCAATGCCTAAGTAGATGACCTGGGTTTCTGTGAATCCGTAAGCGGAGGCCGCGAGCACACCGGCCACCGCGAAAATCGTGGTCAGGCCATCGCGGAAAACAGCCGATGCGATGAAGAAGACAAAGGTCTGCCGGTCGTTCTGGAAGAGGTCCTTCAGCCGGCGGAACAGGTCCTTGTAGTCCTGCTTCCAGCTGGTGAACCATTCAGCGACCGGGTTCCCAGAACGCGCCTGGGCAGTCTGCACCTGAGCCCCCGACGCATCGCGCGGGGCCAGGAAGATCAGCGGAACAGCCCACACGGCAAACCACACGGCGGTGGCTCCGGCCACCAGTCGGAACCGCCAGCCGCCTTCGCTGACCGCCCCGAACAGTCCCACCTCGGGAAGGATGAAGGCGAACAGCGCAATGAGCAGCATGGCGAGCCCACCCAGGTAGCCGAAGCCCCAGCCGATGTTCGACACTTTGCCCACGCTGTTCGGTGCGGCAATCCGCCCGAGCATCGCGTTGTAGCTGACCTGGGCCAGTTCGAAGAACACGGAAGCGGCGGCCAGGAAGATCAGGCCGGGCAGGAAGAACACCGGTTCGCTCTTGATGAACGCCAGCGCGAAAACACAGGCGACGACAATGCCGGTGTAGATGGTCAGCAGGCGCCGGTGGCGGGACTTCGCATCGGCGCGGGCACCCGCGGCGGGAGCGACAACAGCAACGACCAGGCCCGCTAGACCGGAGGCCCACCCCAGCGCGGCAGCGCCCGAAACCGGGTCCTCGGCAACCGCCTTCACGAGGTACGGGGCGAACACGAAGGTGACGATCACAGCCGAGTAGGCCGAGCTTCCCCAGTCCCACAGAGCCCAGGCCGCAGCCTGCACGAGGTTCGTGCGTGTGGGCGGGGCCGGGTGTCCGGGTTCGGGCGAAGCGCCGGTCGGAGTTCCAGCCGGGACTTCGGACGAGGCGCCGGCTGGCTGGCCGTCGAGCGGGCCGGCTGAGTCAGTGCTTGGGCTCATGTTGTTAAGACTACGGTCAAATTCGGGTGCGTAGAATGATTCCGACTGAAGCAATCCCCTAAGCGCAGGAGTGTTCATGGCAATTGCAACCCCTGATCAGTACGCCGAAATGCTCGACCGGGCCAAGGAGGGCGGTTTCGCCTACCCGGCCATCAACGTCACGAGCTCCCAGACGATCAACGCCGCACTGCGCGGCTTTGCGGAAGCTGAATCCGACGGCATCATCCAGTTCTCCTTCGGCGGTGCTGAATTTGCCTCGGGCGCGACCATCAAGGACCGGATCACCGGTTCGATTGCGCTCGCCGAATACGCGCACACGGTTGCGAAGAACTACGGTGTGACGGTCGCTCTGCACACCGACCACGCGCAGAAGGACAAGGTCGAAGACTGGGTCAAGCCGCTCATCCAGGTGTCGCAGGAGCGCGTCGACCGCGGTGAAGACCCGCTCATCCAGTCGCACATGTGGGACGGTTCGGCCATTGAAGTCGGCGAAAACCTTGAAATCGCCGAAGAGCTGCTCGAACTGACCAGCCGCGCCAAGCAGATCCTCGAAATCGAGGTCGGTGCTGTCGGCGGTGAAGAAGACGGTGTCAAGGGCGGCGAAAACGACAAGCTGTACTCATCGGTCGAAGACGGTCTGGCAATTGTCGACAAGCTCGGCCTTGGCGAGCGCGGCCGTTACATGACCGCGCTGGTCTTCGGCAACGTGCACGGTGTGTACAAGCCCGAACACGTCCGCCTGCGCCCTGAGTTGCTGAAGGAAATCCAGGACGAGGTCGGTAAGAAGTACGGCAAGGACAAGCCGTTCGACCTGGTGTTCCACGGCGGTTCGGGTTCGACGGCACAGGAAATCGCCGATGCTGTTTCCTACGGTGTCATCAAGATGAACATCGACACCGACACCCAGTACGCGTTCACTCGCCCCGTGGCCGACCACATCTTCACCAACTACGAAGGTGTGCTCAAGGTCGACGGTGAGGTCGGAAACAAGAAGATGTACGACCCGCGCGCATGGGGTCGCGCCGCTGAGGCCGGCATGGCTGCTCGCATCGTCGAGGCCTGCCAGCGACTCGGCTCCGCCGGCACGAAGATGAGCTGACGGGCTCCTGCCCGCCAGAAGTACGTGGCGCCGCTCACCGAAAAGGTGAGCGGCGCCTCGTGTTTGGGGTTAGGTGGATCACAAGTCGGCGCAAAGTCTTGCTATCCTTAACGGAACCTGAGCGGCCTGTGAATAAACACTGAATGTGGTCGCTGTATTGGTCTGACCGCCCTACCTGGCGGTTCGAAACGAAAGGATGGCTTCATGGCCGTAAAGAAGCGCGCGGCGGGACTGGTTGCCGCAGCTGCCGCCCTCGCACTGGGGTTGAGCGCATGCTCGTCGTCGACCACCGGCGGTTCGGACTCCGGTGAAGGCGGCGCACTGAGCGTCGGCACCACCGACAAGGTCACCGTGCTCGACCCGGCGGGTTCGTACGACAACGGTTCGTTCTTCGTCATGCAGCAGGTGTTCCCGTTCCTCATGGAGTACAAGCCCGGAACGTCGGAAATCCGCGAGGGAATCGCGGAGTCTGCTGACTTCGTCAAGCCGAACGAATACGAAGTCAAGCTCAAGAAGGACCTCAAGTTCGCCAACGGCAACGACCTGACTGCCTCGGACGTCAAGTTCAGCTTTGAGCGCCAGACCAAGATCCAGGACCCCAACGGCCCGGCTTCGCTGCTGACCGCAATCGAATCGATTGACACCCCGGACGACCACACCGTCGTGTTCAAGCTGAACCGCGAAAACGACCAGACGTTCCCGCTGGTTCTTGCCGGCCCCGCCGGTCCGGTCGTCGACGAAGACGTTTTCGCCGCTGACGCCATCACGAAGGACGACGAAATCGTCAAGGGCAAGGCATTCGCCGGTCCCTACGAAATCTCGACCTACAAGTTCAACGAACTGGTCACCTACAAGAAGTACGACGGCTACGACGGCGGCGGTGAGGCAGCCAAGAGCGCCGAAGTGCAGATGAAGTACTACTCCGACGCGAACAACATGAAGCTCGATGTCGAAAAGGGCAGCATCGACGTTGCCTACCGTTCGCTGTCGCCCACGGACATCGCAGACCTTGAAGGCAAGGACAACCTCACCGTCCACAAGGGCCCCGGCGGCGAAATCCGCTACATCGTGTTCAACTTCGACACGATGCCCCACGGTGCGAAGTCGGACAACCCGGACGAAAAGAAGGCCCTGGCAATCCGCCAGGCTATGGCATCCTCGATTGACCGCGCGGCAATCGCCAAGGACGTCTACAAGGACACCTACCAGCCGCTGTACTCCTACGTGCCCGAAGGCATGCAGGGTGCAAACGAATCGCTCAAGGGCCTCTACGGCGACAAGCAGGGCGGCGCTGACGCTGACGCGGCTAAGAAGTTCCTTGAGGACGCCGGTGTGGAAACCCCGGTCAACATCAAACTGCAGTACAACCCGGACCACTACGGTCCGTCTTCCGGCGACGAATACGCCGCTGTGAAGAAGCAGCTGGAAGACACCGATCTGTTCAAGGTCGACCTGCAGTCGACGGAATGGGTGCAGTACGCCAAGGACCGCAGCAACGACGTCTACCCGATGTACCAGCTGGGCTGGTTCCCGGACTACTCCGACGGTGACAACTACCTGGTTCCGTTCTTCTACAACACGGAAGAAGAACCGGCGTTCCTGGCCAACCACTTCCAGGACGACAGCATCAACAAGAAGCTGCTCGAACAGGTTTCCCAGCCTGACGCCGGCAAGCGCGAGAAGCTCATCAGCGACATCCAGGACGACCTGGCCAAGCAGCTGCCCACGCTGCCACTGCTGCAGGGCAACCAGATCGCCGTTGCGGACAAGAACGTGAAGGGCGTTGACGAAACGCTCGACCCGTCGTTCCAGTTCCGCCTGTCGATGCTGAGCAAGTAATCGCTGAAGAGTGAGGCCGCCGCTGACACTTGATGGACGCGGCGGCCTCGCTCAGTTCTCAGGCCCGTGTTAAGGGTCTGCACTCCCTCTACCTACGGAAACTCATATGACAGCCAGTGTCGAAATTCCGGATCTCGCATCCGGCCCGGCCGGACAGCAGAAGAAGAAAGCGACCAAGAGCAGCGGCTCGGGTTTGGGCCGCTACCTGCTGGTCCGGTTCCTCCTCATCATCCCGACGGTGTGGATCCTCACCACGCTCGTCTTCTTCCTCATGCGGGTCACCGGTGACCCCATCACTGCCAGCCTCGGCGGCCGGCTGACAAAAGAACAGCTGGCCCAGCGCGTAGCCGAAGCCGGCTATGACCGGCCGCTGATCGTCCAGTACTTCGAGTACATGGGCAATCTGCTGCGGGGTGACTTCGGCACCACAGTGTCGGACAACCGCCCCGTCACGGAGGTTCTCGCGCAGTACGGAACAGCAACCCTGGAGCTTGTGCTGTTTTCGCTGGTTGTCGCGTTCATCGTGGGCATTCCGCTGGGCATGATCGCTGCGAAGTACCGCGACCGCGCGCCCGATGCGGTTCTGCGTATCTTCGGCATCCTCGCCTACGCGACCCCGGTGTTCTTCATCGGTCTGCTTCTCAAGCTGGTCTTCGGTGTTCTGTGGCCGGTTCTGCCGGTGGCGGGCCGAGCTTCCGGAAGCACGGAGATTCTGCTTGACGGGGTTGTCGCTCCCACCCGCCTGTACCTGATCGATGCGCTGCGGATCGGCGACTTCGCCGCTGTCAACGACGTTCTGTCCCACGCGGTTCTCCCGGCTATCGCCCTGGGGCTGATCACGGGCGGTACGTTCCTGCGCCTGGTGCGCACCAACCTGATCGGCACCCTGGGTGCCCAGTACATTGAGTCGGGCCGTTCCCGAGGTGTCAGCGAGTTCCGTCTGACCACTCGCCACGCGTTCCGGCCGGCTCTCATTCCGATCGTCACGGTCATGGGCATGCAGATTGCCCTCATGCTGGCCGGCGCGGTTCTGACCGAAACGACCTTCGAATGGAAGGGCTTGGGCTTCCAGCTGTTCCAGTACCTGCAGGCGCGTGACTTCGTTGCGGTGCAGGGCATTGTGGTGATGCTGGCGGTCATCGTCGCGGTCACTAACTTCATTGTCGACATCATCGTCGCCTTCATCGACCCCCGAGTGAGGTACTGATGAGCACCCTCAACACTCCCGAAACTCCGGCCGCGGCACCCGCTGCCGGCAAGGACTCCGGCGGCTACGCACAGAAGCCCTGGTGGAAGAAGCTGCCCGTCATCAGCCACGTGCTGCAGTCCTCCGGGCTGCAGCGCGGAATGTTGATCACCGGTCTCATCATCTGCGGCGTTGTGCTCATCTGCGCTGTGTTCGCCCCGCTCATCGCCCCGTACGGCTACGCCGACCTGGGCGATGAAAACGGTCGCTTCGCCCCGCAGCAGGGGCCTTCGGCCCAGCACATCTGGGGTACGACCGTCACCGGCTTCGATGTTTTCTCCCGCGTCATCTGGGGTGCGCGCACAGCGGTGTTCGTCATCGTGGTGGCAGTCATCGCATCCGTGTTCCTCGGTGTGATCCTCGGTCTGCTGTCCGGCTACATCGGCGGGTGGCTCGACCGGGTGCTCGTGGTCGTGGCCGACGCGATCTACGCGTTCCCGTCGCTGCTGCTGGCAATCGTCATGACGATCGTCATCTCCGGTGGCCAGTCGACCGTCGTCGGCGGTGTCGTCGCCGCCGGAATTTCGATCACCGTGGTGTTCGTCCCGCAGTACTTCCGCGTGGTGCGGTCTGAAACAGTGCGCCTGAAGGCTGAGCCCTTCGTCGAATCCGCACAGGTTCTGGGTGATTCCAACCTGCGGATCATCACCCGCCACATCTACCCGAACGCCACCCGCAACATCCCGCTGATCTTCACCCTCAACAGCTCCGAGGCGATCCTCACGCTCGCCGCCCTGGGCTTCCTGGGCTTCGGCATCGAACCGACCTCGGCAGCCGAATGGGGCTATGACCTCAACAAGTCGCTCTCAGATGTCACCTCGGGCATCTGGTGGACGGCCCTGTTCCCGGGCCTTGCGATCGTGTTCACCGTCATCGGAATCACGCTGGTCGGCGAATCCATGACCGACCTCAACGACCCGCGCCTGCGCCTGCGCAAGAAATCCCGCCGCAGCCGGAAGGCAAAGGAGAGCAAGAATGTCTGAACATCTGCTGTCTATTGAGGACCTCAACGTCACCTTCACCACCGACGCCGGTGATGTCGACGCCGTCAAGGGCGTAAGCCTCTCCGTCGACCCGGGTGAAGTTCTTGCCGTCGTCGGCGAATCCGGCTCCGGCAAAACCGTCACGGCAAAGACGATCCTGCGGCTGCTGCCGGAAACCGCGGTGGCCGACGGCGCGGTCCTCGTCTCAGGTGACAACGTCCTGAAGATGACGCCCGCTCAGCTGACCGCCATGCGCGGCCGCAAAGCCGCGATGGTGTTCCAGGAGCCGTCCACCGCGCTCAACCCCGTGTTCCCCGTCGGCTGGCAGATCACGGAAGGCCTGCGCGCGCACGACCCCAAGGCGAAGAAAAAAGACCTTCGGGCGCGCGCCGTCGAAGCCATGGAGAAGGTCGGCATCCCGCAGGCCGATGAGCGCTTCGACTACTACCCGCACCAGTTCTCAGGCGGGCAGAAACAGCGCATCGTCATTGCAATGGCACTGGCGCTCGGGGCCGACCTCGTGATTGCGGACGAACCGACAACAGCACTCGACGTGACGGTCCAGTCGGAGATCCTCGACCTCATGCGGTCGCTGAAAGACGAATTCTCCACCGGAATTGTGCTCATCACCCACAACATGGGTGTTGTCGCCGACCTCGCAGACCGAGTTGCCGTTATGTACCGCGGTGAGCTCGTCGAAGTTGCCGACGTGCGCTCGCTGTTTGCCAACCCGCAGCACGAGTACACGAAGTCCCTCCTGGCGGCAGTGCCGAAGATCCGCACGCTTAAGAGCGGCCCGGCCACCGGTGCAGAGCCGACAGGCACCTCGGCAGCGGACCGTGCGGCGGAGGACGTGGGAAAGACCGCACAACAGGCAGACCCCTTTGCCGACGCGAAGACCATCGTCAAGGCGCGCGGCCTCGAAATCACCTACCGCGGCGGCTTCGGCAAACCGGACTTCCAGGCCATCAAGGGTGTTGACTTCGACATCCGCGAAGGCGAGGTCTACGGTCTGGTGGGCGAATCCGGCTCGGGCAAAACCACGATCGGCCGTGCAATCGCCGGTCTGACCCGCGCCAGCGGCGGTTCCCTTGAGGTGTTCGGTCAGGAAATGGTCGGCTTCAAAGAAAAGGAATTCAAGCCGCTGCGCGAAAAGATCGGCTTCGTATTCCAGGACCCGGCTGCATCGTTCAATCCGCACCTGTCGATTGGCGACTGTATTGCCGAGCCCTTCCGGGTGCACAGGCCGCGCATGAGCGAACGCGACCGCCGCAGCGAAGTCGTGCGTCTGCTCGATGCCGTGCAGCTGCCGGGCGAATACGCAGACCGTTATCCGCACGAACTGTCCGGCGGTCAGCGTCAGCGCTGCTCGCTGGCCCGCGGCCTGGCGCTGCAGCCGGAACTCGTCGTAGCCGACGAACCCACCTCCGCCCTCGACGTGTCCGTCCAGGCACGCGTCCTTGAGCTGTTCACCCAGCTGCAGGATGAGTTCGGCTTCGCCGCACTGTTCATCAGCCACGACCTCGCCGTTGTCGACATGCTGTCAGACCGCCTGGGCGTGCTCTTCCACGGCGACCTGCTGGAAGAGGGCACCGGGGAACAAGTGCTCGGCGCGCCGCAGCACACCTACACGCAGCGCCTCATCGCATCGCTGCCCGTTCCCGACCCCGTGGAACAGGAAAGCCGGCGCAAGCTGGCACGCGCACTGCGCAGCTGAGGCCAGGGACCCCACCCCAACAACAGAACGAGGCGCCGCTCACCTGGGAAGGTGAGCGGCGCCTCGTCATTTGGGTTGAGAGGGGGCTCAGTGTCACATAAAGGTGCGCAGGCGGTCTTTTGCTTCGTCCGACAGGGGAGCGGAGCGGCGGGTGTTAATGTTCGTCAGCACCATGACCGAGGTTGCCTTCGCACGGACTTCGCCTTCGTTGATGAGCAGTTGCTCCAGGCCGATTGAGGAATTTCCGACCTTCGTCAGGCGCGTGCGGATTTCAACTTCGCCGGGCCACAGCACTTCGGCCAGGTAGTCGATGGTGATCGTCGCAAGAACAAAAGCGTCGTCCTCCGCGAAGATATCCTGCATCGACTGGATGATCTCCACGCGGCCGCACTCAAAGTAGGTCGCGTAGACGGCGTTGTTGACATGGCCCTGCCTGTCAGTGTCGCCGTACCGGATCTTTTCAATTGCAGCCAGCGGGAAATCGCTGGCCTTCGGCTGTTCGTCACTCATACGGTTAGTCTGCCATGACTGTCGAGCTCCGTGAGTACAGTGGGGTGCGTGAAGAAGTCGGACATTGTCATTGTCGGTGCCGGTGCTGCCGGCACGCAGGTCGCCCAGGTGCTGTCGCGTGCTGGCAAGACCGCCGTGCTTGTTGACCCGCGGGACGAACCCGTTGAGCTTCCGCCCCTGACCGACGGCCTGTTCGGGGAGGCACTCACCATCACGCCGCTGCCGGTGCCGGAAGGCATCCAGCGCATGACGGCTGAAGCCGTGCGCGTTGAGCAGGGAGCTGTGCACCTGGCTGACGGGCGCGTGCTGCAGGCCGAATCGATTGTCATTGCCACGGGGCTCACTCCGCGCCCCTCACCCATTCCGGGCGGCTTCACGGTCGGCTCGCTGCCTGGGGCGCAGGCACTGCGCGATGCTGTTGTCGGTAGGGGAGACCCCCTGCCGCGGCTGGGGGTGCTGGGGTCTGGTTTCTTGGCTCTTGAGATCGCGCGCTCCGCTGCCGACCTGGGTGCCGAGGTGGCACTCCACCTGCGCGGTGACCTTCCCCTGCCCGGGGCTAGTCCGGAACTGGGCCGGGCCGTGCTTGAACTCAACGAGGCTGCTGGCGTGCGTTTTGTTCCCCGTGACCCGAATCCGGATGCGGCGTCCGCCGATGTGTGGGCCGCCGCGGTCGGTTCGCGCCCCGTGGTCCCGGACTGCCCGTGGCCGCTGACGTTCTCCGGTCGTCTGGCCGTGGGTGCTGATCTGCAGGTGGTGCCGGGCGTGTGGGCCATCGGCGACTGTGCTGAACCCGTGGAGGGGCCGAACGCTGGCCTGGGTGATGGAGGTGCGGAGCCGACCGCACTGTCCCAGGGACTGTGGTTGGGCCGCGTCCTGGCCAGTGACGATGCTGATGCCGTATGGCGCGAGGTGCCCTCCCGCTGGAGCTTCCAGGGCACCACCCGCGTGTTCACCGCGGGTGCTGCTTACCGGGTGTGCGATCCCACTCCCGTTGTTTTGGGCGATCCTGCCGCAGGCAGGGGGCAGCTGCTGTTCTTCAGCGGGCCTCACGATGACAGTGTGCTTGTACGGGTAGAAACCATCGGCCTGCCACCGGCGCACAACGCGGCCAAGCGGCTGCTCGGATCCGTCCTGGCCGAAGGGCTTGACGCGATTGCGGACGGCCGTGACCTGCCGGGTGCTGTGACGCGTGCTGAAGCCGCGGCACCGGATTTTGATATGCGCGCCCGCTCGCGCCAGCCGGCGGGGCGAATCGCCTGAAAGCCACATGAGCACGGTTTATCCGACCACTCGGTAGAATCTTGGTGTTCATCAACGTCTAAGGAAGAGTCGCGCATTCATGTCATTGAGTGATTTCGCCGCTGAGCACTCACTCGAGCGGGTGGGCGCCAGGGCGCCGTTCTTCACCTATATGCGCGAAGTGTGGCGGCGGCGCGACTTCACGGCGACTCTGGCCCGCTATCGCATGCGCAGTGAAAACGAGCGCAACCGCCTGGGTCAGCTGTGGGTGCTCCTGCGCCCGTCGTTCTCCGCTCTCATCTACGGTCTGGTTTTCGGCTTCATCCTGGCCGGCAGCCGACCGCCGAACTTCGTGCCATACGTCATCATCGGCGTGTTCATGCTCGAGTTCTACAACTCGTCCATGAACGGCGGAGCCAAGTCGATCATCTCGAACACTTCCCTCGTGCAGTCCCTGCCGTTCCCGCGCATGGTTCTGCCGCTGGCCAAGGTGCTCGAAGAGTTCTTCAACTTCATTCCCACCCTGATTCTCATGGCGATTCTCGTCATCATCGGCGGTGACCTACCGAACCTCCAGTGGCTGCTCATGATCCCGCTGGTGGCCCTGTTTGCAATCCTCAACACCGGGGTGGCGCTGATCTTCGCCCGCCTGACGGTGCACTTCCGCGACCTGAGCCAGATCACGCCCTACATTTCGCGCATGATCTTCTACACCTCGGGTGTGTTCTTCAACCCCCTGACGCTCGTCGAAGGCCGGCCGATCCTCAAGGCCATCTTCGACTGGCACCCCCTGTTCGAGGTGCTGTCACTGGGTCGCGGCATCCTCATGGGCGCTTACGAAATCCACTGGAACTACTGGTGGCACCTGTCGGTGTGGGCGTTCGGCCTGCTGATCATCGGCATGGTCTTCTTCTGGCGAGCAGAGGAGCGCTATGGTCGAGAAAGCTGATATGGATTCCTCACCCCGCGAAGGCGAACCCGTTGTCGTCGTCGACGACCTCCACGTGACGTTCAAGACACTGGCCACGGGCAAACGCATGACACCCAGTCAGGCCGGCGGGCTGTTCCAGCGCAAACGCAGCTACAAGGAAGTCGAAGCCCTCAAGGGCGTGTCCTTCACCGCCAACGCCAACGAATCGATCGGCGTCATCGGCACGAACGGGTCGGGCAAATCGACCCTCATGAAAGCGATCACCGGCCTCATCCCTCCCACGCAGGGAGCCGTCTACGCACGGTCCCGGCCCAACCTCTTGGGCGTGGGTGCCGCACTCATCCGCGATCTTTCCGGCGGCCAGAACATCATCCTGGGTGGTCTGGCCATGGGCATGAAGCGCGAAGAGATCGAAGCGAAATACGACGAGATCGTTGAATTCACCGGTCTGCAGGAATTCATCGACATGCCGATGCGCACCTACTCGTCCGGTATGACCGCCCGGCTGAAGTTCGCCATTGCCACGGCGAAGGACTATGAAATCCTCATCGTCGACGAAGCTCTGGCAGTCGGCGACCGCCAGTTCCAGAAGAAGTCCGAAGCCCGCATTCGCAAGATCCGCGAATCTGCCGGTACCGTCTTCCTCGTTTCGCACTCCATGCGGTCCATTCGCGACACGTGCAACAGGACAATCTGGATTGAAAAGGGCGTCCTCATGGCCGACGGCGACACCGAAGACGTCGTCAAAGAATACGAAGCACACAGGTGAGCTGCGTGAGCATTGACCTTTCCCAGCTGTGGGAACTCGATGAGCGTCCCGGCGTGTCCTTCATCATGCCGGTGCTCAACGAAGAGAGCCGGATCGAACGCGCCGTGCAGACGGTGCTGAACCAGGAGTACCTGGGGCCGAAGGAAATCGTCATAGGCTTGGGTCCTTCAACTGACCGGACAGCTGAAATCGCCGAGCGCATGGCCCGCGATGATGCCCGCGTCCACGTGGTGCACAACCCCGCGGGCGATACCCCCACGAGCCTCAACCTGGCGATTGCCGAAACCCGCTACCCGGTCATCATCCGGGTTGACGCGCACTCCGAACTGCCGTCGGACTACGCGGCGATCGGTGTTGACACTCTGCGCGAAACGGGTGCCGCGAACGTCGGCGGACTCATGCGCGCGGTGGGGGAGACCCCGTTCCAAAAAGCCGTTGCTCGCGCCTACATGTCGCCGATTGGCCTGGGCGGACCCGCCTATCATTCGGGTGCGCAGGCGGGCCCCAGCGAATCTGCTTACCTCGGAATCTTCCGCCGAGAAGTGTTCGAACTCCTGGGCGGCTTTGATCCCACCCTGCGCCGGGGGCAGGACTGGGAGCTCAACCTGCGCATCCGTGCGGCGGGCGGACTCGTGTGGTTCAACCCGGAACTCGTCGTCACCTACTGGCCGCGCGCCGATATTCGCAGCGTGGCCCAACAGTTCTACGCAACCGGCAAATGGCGGGCCGAAATCGTGCGCCGCCACAGCACCCGCAACAGCCTGCGCTACTTTGCTCCGCCCGTGCTGGTTGCCGGCCTGGCGACCGCCGCAGTGGGAACAGCGCTGCAGGCCACCGGCGCGGCTCGTCGCCTGCCAAAGCCCGTGCGGTGGGGAATCGGCGCATCGCAAGTCGGCGCCGCCTCCTACGCCGCCGTCGTGTCAGCGCTCGCGCTGACGGCGAAGGACGCTGACAAACAGGAGCGTGCAGCCTTCGCCGCGGCCGTGCCGACCATGCACATTGCGTGGGGAACCGGCTTCCTCAAGGGCATCGTCACGGGAGCCGACCACAGCGATGCCGACCGATCAAGAACAGAGGCGCGCGGCACCTCGGCAGAAGACAGGACAGAAGAACAGGACCGCCCATGAGCAAGAAGTTTGAGTTCGGCAAACAGCCGGCAAAGGGTTTCAACGCCCCGCTCATTGCGGGTGGGCTCGTGCTGGTGGGCATCCTGATTGCCGTGGCGGTCTTCGTTCTCACGCCCAAAGACCGGCTGACTGTCGACGGCCTCAACACACCTGCCGTGGCGGCACTCGGCGGAGGTTCGGACTCCCTGCCGGCAAATTCGCTTGAAGCGGTCGAAGAGAACGCCAAGTTCGGCTACCTCCCGGCGGTTGACCTGGCGAAAACCGCCGATGACGACCTCGTGCTGGCCAACGCCGAATCCGCGCAGGCGGACCTCAACCTGGCCCAGCCTTTGAACGAAACGCCAACTGACAAGTTCCTGTCGTCCAAGATTCCGCCCGCCAAGAGCAAAGGCGACAGTGAGGAGCAGACCCGCCCCGGCACCCCAATCACCTTTGACGACGCTATGAAGCGCTATGGCAAGTACCTGGTGTTCGCACCCCGCGTGGAATCGCAGGAAGTGCTCAGCGACGTTTTGGAGATCACCGAAAAGCGCTCCAACCCGGATGCGCTCATCGTTCGCTCGACGTCGCTCGAAGTTCTCAGTGCCGCCGAAGAAGCCGGCGCCACCGGCATGTACATTGGCGAAGTCACATCGACAACTGCCGGCGAGCTCAAAGAAGCCGGTGTTTCGATGGTCGCGCTGGAGGCCGGTGAGGACAGCCTCGACACGGACGCCTATGACAGCGCGGGAATTCGCGTGTGGGCTTCCGGTGTTGCCTCAGAAAAGCAGCTCAAGGCGCTTGAGCAGGACGGCATCTTCGGTGCGCTGACCACTGATCCCTTTGCCGTCCAGCCGCCCGCTGTCAAAAGCAACAAGTGAAGCGCGCCCCGCGCTTTCACAGCTGAAGGAGAAACATGAGCCAGCCGCTCGGCAAACCCGCACACATCGGCAACCTCGACGCTTCGCAGCTGGGCCCCCAGCCCACCTACCTGCCGGATGACCACCCGGATGTTGAGGCGCGCCGCCGCCTGGACGCCGGCGAAGAGCCCATTGACGTGGCCCACGACCTCCCGGCGTCCTGCCTGGCCTGGGCCGAACTGTCCGACGAGGCCTTCTCCGAGGGCCGCCTGGTGGACTCCTACGCTTATGCCCGCGTGGGCTACCACCGTGGCCTCGACGCTCTGCGCCAGGCCGGTTGGCGCGGTGTCGGTCCGATTCCGTACTCCCACGAGGTCAACCGCGGCTTCCTCCACGCCCTGTACAACCTGGGCCGGGCTGCCGCCGGCATCGGCGAATCCGAAGAGGCCCAGCGGATTGAGAAGTTCCTCCGTGACTCCGATCCGGAGGCCATTGACCGCATCGGCTCTGGAAGCTGACGAGGCGCCGCTCGCCTTAGCCTGTTACTGACCGGGGCTGCTTCTGACGTGTGGGGCTGCCCCGGTTTTGTCTGCCGGTAGGGGTGTTCGGGGCCCGTCAGTGCGCCGTGCCCCGCATCACATTTCTGCCCATCCGATAGAATGGGGTGGCAACGGCGGTCATCCGCCTTTTTGTATGCGCTGAATGTGCGAAGAAGTCAACGTGAGGTGACGAATGCCTGCAATCGTGGTCGTCGGTGCCCAGTGGGGCGACGAAGGCAAGGGCAAGACCACAGACATCCTGGGTACCCAGGTCGACTACGTCGTGAAGCCCAACGGCGGCAACAACGCTGGGCACACGGTGGTCGTCGGCGGCGAAAAGTACGAACTCAAGCTGCTGCCCGCAGGTATTCTGTCGCCGAATGTCACGCCTGTGATCGGCAACGGCGTCGTCGTCAACCTCGAAGCGCTGTTCGATGAAATCGACGGTCTGGAAGCTCGCGGTGCTGACACCTCGAAGCTCAAGATCTCCGCCAACGCGCACCTGGTGGCACCTTTCCACCAGACGCTGGACAAGGTTACGGAGCGCTTCCTGGGCAAACGCGCAATCGGCACCACCGGCCGCGGAATCGGTCCCACCTACATGGACAAGACCGCACGCCTGGGCATCCGCGTGCAGGACCTTTTCGACGAATCGATCCTGCGTCAGAAGATCGAAGGCTCCCTGCGCCAGAAGAACGAACTTCTGGTCAAGGTGTACAACCGCCGCGATGTCACGGTCGACGAAATCATGGAGTACTTCGCGCAGTACCGCGACCGCATTGCGCCGATGGTGGCGGAAACCGAACTGCTGCTCAACAAGGCACTCGACGAAGGCAAGGTCGTCGTCATGGAAGGCGGCCAGGCCACCATGCTCGATGTCGACCACGGCACCTACCCGTTTGTCACCTCGTCCAACCCCACCGCCGGCGGTGCCTGCGTCGGCTCCGGCGTTGGCCCCACCCGCATCAACCGCGTCGTCGGCATCGTGAAGGCCTACACCACCCGCGTCGGTGCGGGCCCGTTCCCCACGGAGCTGTTCGACGACATGGGCGAATACCTGCAGAAGCAGGGCGGCGAATTCGGCGTCAACACCGGCCGTCCGCGCCGCTGCGGCTGGTTCGATTCAGTCATCGCCCGCTACGCAAGCCGCGTCAACGGCTTCACCGACTACGTGCTGACCAAACTCGACGTGCTCGACGACCTGGACGAAATTCCAGTGTGCGTGGCCTACGACGTCGACGGTGAGCGCTTCGACGAAATGCCGATGTCCCAGTCGGACTTCCACCACGCCAAGCCGATCTACGAAACCTTCCCCGGCTGGAAGGAAGACATCTCCGGTTGCCGCACTTTCGATGACCTGCCGAAGAACGCGCAGGACTACGTGCTGGCGCTCGAACGCATGTCCGGCTGCCGAATCTCGGTCATCGGCGTGGGTCCCGACCGCGAACAGTCGATCGTCCGCCACGACCTGCTGGACTGATCTGCCGAACGGGTGCGTGCCGGTTACCCTTGTGGCATGCACTCAACCCCGCAGATACCCGAACCCGCGCAGAAGGTTCCCCACGAGCGGACCTTCCACGGCGACACGTTCGTCGACAACTACGAATGGATGCGCGACAAAGACAGCCCGCAGGTCCGTGACTACCTGGACCGCGAAAACGCGTACACGGATGCTCGCACGGAGCACCTGAACGGCCTGCGTGAGCGGATTTTCGACGAGATCCGTTCGCGAACAAAGGAAACCGACCTCTCAGTTCCCGCCCGCCGCGGCGACCATTGGTACTTCACCCGCACCTCGGAGGGGAAGAACTACCCGGCCTACTGCCGTGTCCCAGTGCGCGACGCTGACAGCTGGACCCCACCCGGCATCGAACCGGGTGTTGCTCTGGACGGCGAAGAACAGCTCATCGACTTCAACGCTGAAGCCGGTGACAGCAGTTTCTTCGCAGTCGGCTCTCTCGATGTTTCCCCCGACGGAAAACTGCTTGTCTACGCCGTCGATCGGGTTGGCGATGAGCGCTTCACGCTGCGCATCCGCAACCTGGAAACAGGCGAAGATCTGCTCGACGAAATCTCCGGCATCTTCTACGGCGCCTGCTTCGACGGCACCGGCAAGCACATCTACTACACAACCGTGGATGATTCCTGGCGCCCTGACACCGTGTGGCGGCACACCCTGGGTGCGTCGACGGACAGCGACGAGGCTGTGTTCCGAGAAGACGACGAAAGGTTCTTCGTCGGCGCTGAGCTCTCCCGCACCGGTGACTACCTATTCATCGCGACCGAAGCGAAGACCACGTCCGGCACCTGGTTCATCCCCACCTCGGACCCGACTGCCGAACCGCAGCCGGTGTGGCCGCGTGAGCAGGACGTCGACTATTCCGTCGAACACGCCGTGATCGATGGGGAAGACCGCTTCCTCATCGTCCACAACCGCGACCGAGCCGACTTCGACATCGTCGATGTTCCAGCGGCAGCCCGTGGCACCTCGGCAGACTCCGCGGATCAGGCTCGCCGCGTGCTGCGGGATGTCAGCGGCATGCGCATTGAAGAAGTCCAGGCGTTCAGCGGCCTCATCGCCGTCGGCTACAGGCGCGCGGGCTTTGCCCGGGTCGGCATCATCGACCTGAACGCGGCAGCCGAAGACGGCGTGCGCCCGATGACTGAGGTCGACTCCGGTGAGGACGCCGGCTACCGCTTCATCGCAGCGGACAACCACGCCTTCGACCAGCCGCACGTGCGAGTCACGATGGGTTCGCTCGTCCGTCCGCACACGGTCGCTGACTGCACTCCGACCAGCACGCAGATCCGCAAGGTGACCGAGGTTCCCGGTGTGGACATCAGCGCGTACTCGCAGACCCTGGAATGGGCAACGGCGGCCGACGGCACGCAGATCCCGGTGAGCCTCGTGTGGCGCACCGACGCTGTTGACCGCAGCGGCCCAGCACCGCTCAACCTGTACGGCTACGGCAGCTACGAAGCTTCCATGGACCCGGCGTTCTCGGCCGCCCGCCTGAGCCTGCTCGATCGCGGCGTCGTGTTCGCGATCGCCCACATTCGCGGCGGCGGCGAAATGGGCCGCCACTGGTACGAACAGGGCCGCATGGAGTTCAAGAAGAACACCTTCACCGACTTCATCGACGTTGCCGACCACCTGATCAACACCGGCTGGACGACAGCTGAGCGCATGGTTGCCCGCGGAGGTTCCGCCGGCGGTCTGCTCATGGGCGCGGTCGCCAACATGGCTCCGGACCGCTTTGCCGGGATCATCGCGGACGTTCCCTTCGTCGATTCGCTCACCTCGATGCTCATGCCGGAGCTTCCGCTGACCGTCATCGAATGGGAAGAGTGGGGCGACCCGCTGCACTCGAAGGAGTTCTACGAGTACATGCGCAGCTACGCGCCGTACGAAAACGTCACGCAGCAGGAGTACCCGCCGATTTTGGCGATCACATCGCTCAACGACACCCGCGTGCTGTACGTCGAACCCGCCAAGTGGACGGCCCGTCTGCGCGAAGTCGGCGCCGATGTCATCCTCAAAACCGACATGACATCCGGTCACGGTGGAGCATCCGGCCGCTATGACTCGTGGCGCGAAGCAGCGTTTTGGATGGCCTGGATGCTTGACCGTCTGGGCTTGGCTGAAGGCGGCGAACAGTGAGCCCGACGCTGATCGCAACGGCCGTATTCACCCTGCTCGGCTTCGGAGCGGCGGCGCTCCTGTGGTTTCCGACCCGCGCCGCGGCCGCCGGTCGGCTGGGCCCCAACGACCGGTGGGGCATCCGCATGGGTGCCACCCGCCGCTCACCGGAAGTGTGGCAGCACGCCCACCGGGCCGCGTTCATCTACATTGCCGCAGCCCCCTGGATCGCCGTGATCTCACTGCTGGCCACAATCGCCCTGGCCGTGTGGGTCAGCGAAGGCGGGGCGCTCATGATGGCGCTGCTGGGCCTGTGCGGGCAGATCTTCATCGGCATCTTCGGCACCGTCTTCGCCATCATCGCCGCCCGCGGCAAACGGTAGACCGCCGGTTCCAGAACCAGTGCCCAGCGGCAGCCGCACCGGACCGCGGACAGCAAGCGGCGCCTCGTCAGAAGAATGACGAGGCGCCGCTTGTCTCTGTGCCAGTGTTAGGTGATCAGCTCGCCAGGGTCAGCTGCCCAGGCGCTTGGATGCGATTTCAGCGCCCTGTGCGAGGCTTTCGAGCTTCGCCCAGGCGATTTCAGGGTGGACGCGTCCGCCCAGACCGCAGTCGGTCGAGGCGACGACGTTTTCGGGGCCCACCAGGCGGGCAAAGCGCTCAATGCGGTCTGCCACCAGCTGCGGGTGCTCAACGATGTTCGTCGAGTGGGACACGATGCCGGGGATGATGTACTTGCCGTCGGGCAGCTTGGTGTCCTCCCAGATGCGCCATTCGTGTTCGTGGCGGACGTTCGCGGCTTCGAAGGTGATGCCGGCGGCGTTGATGCTCAGTACATCGTCGACGATCTCTTCAAAGGGCAGGTCCGTAACGTGCGGGCCGTGCCAGGAGCCCCAACAGGTGTGGAAGCGCACCTGCTGCGGGTCGATGCCGCGCAGCGCGTAGTTGAGCGCCTCAATGCGGGGGCGCGTGAACTTGCGGTACTCCTCGAACGTGGGGGCGGGGTTGATCTGGTCCCAGTTCTCAGCAATCGAAGGGTCGTCGATCTGGATGATGAAGCCGGCTTCGGCAATCGCCAGGTACTCTTCGCGGAACACATCGGCCATGGCCCAGATGAACTCTTCCGCGGTGTCGTAGTAGCCGTTCTCGATGCGTGCGGCAGAGCTTGGGCCGAGCGAGTTGATGTAGGCGGTCGACGGATCGATGCCGGCTGCCTCGCAGGCCTTCTTAAGGTTCTGGATGTCACGCTGGATGAGCTCCTGGCCGATGTAGCGCACCGGCTCGACGGCCACCGGGAACTGCTGCTGCTGTCCGGTGTCAGCGCCAGAAGCTTCCGCGTCGCCGTACACACCGGGGAACAGGTGGCGGTCGCGGCGGTCGGGGAAGCTGGTCAGCACTACCTTGCCCGGTTCAGAGCGGACCGGGGGAGCATTGTGGAAGTGCACATCCTGCAGTTCAAGGCCCGAGGTGCGTTCAAAGGAGTAATGCCACCAGGCGCCGTAGTCCCTTTCGGCGGCCATGGCGTGACCGTATTCGCCGTCATTGACTTCCGTGATGCCGACGTCCTTCTGGCGCTTGACGATGTCGACAACGGAATCGGTCAGCAGCTGTCCGAACTCGTCTGTGTCGATGTTGTCATCAAAGCGTGCGGCGTTGGCGGTAATCAGCTTGTCGGTGCGTGGCAGTGATCCGGCGTGAGAAACGCGAATGGTCATGATGCTCCTTTCTGGATGAATTTTTTTCATCATATGAACGGGCAAACATGCGTGTTCCGACGTTGACGCATTTCGGAATATTTGTGAAATAAAAGCGGCGCCTCGTCATAAATTGACGAGGCGCCGCTTGGCTGAGGCGCTGTGCTCAGGTGAGCACGGTTTGCGTCAGTCGGCCACGTAGTACAGGCGCTTGTTGACGAATTCGTCCATGCCGACGGGGCCGAGTTCACGGCCGTAGCCGGAGCGCTTCACACCGCCGAACGGAAGGTATTCGGCACCGGCCTTCGGGATGTTGACCGAAGCCATGCCCACCTCCAGCCGGTCGGAGACCTTCTGGGCGCGTTCGACGTCTTCGCTGAAGACCGTGCCGCCCAGACCGAACTGAGTGTTGTTGGCCAGTTCCAGCGCTTCTTCGTCAGAGGACACCGGGTAGGCCACGAGCACCGGACCGAAGAACTCTTCGTAGTAGATGTCCGAGCCCACCGGAATGTCGGTGATGACGGTCGGGGACACGTAAGCGCCCTCGTCGGAGATCTGCCCGCCGGTGCGGATGGTGGCGCCGGCGTCCTTGGCGCGCAGAATCTGGTCGTAGAGGTTCTCAGCTGCTGCGCGCGACGACAGCGGCATGTAGACGTTCGGGTCTTCGCTCGTGTAGTCGCCGGGGGTGGCCTCAGATGCCAGACGGACCAGTTCGTCAACGAACTCTTCGTACATGTCGTCCATGACGATGATCCGCTTGTTCGAGTTGCACGCCTGGCCGGTGTTGAACAGGCGGGTCTTGTAGGCGAGCTGAGCCGAAGCCTTGACATCGGAGGAGTCCAGCACGATGTACGGGTCGGAACCGCCGAGTTCAAGAACGGCCTTCTTCAGCGCCTTGCCGGCCTGAGCCGAAATTGCGGCACCGGCGCGTTCGGAACCGGTGAGCGAAACACCGGCGATGCGGTCATCGGCAATGACCTTCGAAATCTGGTCGTGCTTGGCGTAGATGTTCTGGAAAACACCTTCCGGCACGCCGGCCTCCAGCATGATCTCTTCCATCACACCGGCCGACTTTGCGCAGATTTCTGCGTGCTTGAGAACGATCGCGTTGCCCAGCATGAGGTTGGGGGATGCGAAGCGAGCCACCTGGTAGTAGGGGAAGTTCCACGGCATGATGCCGAGGATGGTGCCGACCGGCTTGTGCTGCATGACAGCCTTGCCTCCGGGGGCATCCAGCGGAACATCCTTGGTGAACTCTGCGGCGTTGTCGGCGTAGTACCGGTAGATCTTTGCGCAGTATTTGGCTTCGCCGATGGCCTCCGAGCGGCGCTTGCCCATTTCGACGCCGATGATTTCGGCGAGCTCTTCGGCGCGCTCGTCGTAGAGGTCGGCAACGCGGTGGACGATCTTCGCCCGTTCGCTCATGTCGAGCTCAGCCCATTCGCGCTGGGCCTTTTCTGCCTTTGCGAGAACTGCTTCGAGTTCGTCGTCGCTGATGGCCGGGAACGTTTCAACGGTCTCTCCCGTTGCCGGGTTGATGACCTTGTAGTCCATGCTCATTCAGTCCTCCTTGGTGTAGAACAGGCGTTTGTTGACGAATTCGTCCATGCCGACGGGGCCGA
>NZ_KV789345.1:77518-110493 GCF_001807555.1 Brevibacterium sp. HMSC08F02
TGTTGACGAATTCGTCCATGCCGACGGGGCCGAGCTCGCGGCCGTAGCCGGAGTTCTTCACACCGCCGAACGGCAGTGCGGCTGAATCGGTGTCGTAGGAGTTGATCTTGGCCATGCCCACGTGCAGGCGGCTGCCGACGGCTTCTGCCCGTGCGGTGTCGGTGCTGAACACGGTGCCGCCCAGACCGAAGCGCGAATCGTTGGCAAGTTCAAGGGCCTCTTCGTCCGAGCTGACGCGGTACACCACAAGAACGGGGCCGAACAGCTCTTCGTAGTAGACATCCGAGCCCACGGGGACGTCGGTGACGACGGCGGGGCTGAAGTAGGCGCCGGGGCCGTCGGCGAGTTCGCCGCCGGTGCGGATGGTCGCGCCGGCATCCTTGAGCTGTTCCATCTGCTTGGCGAGGTTCTCTGCCGCCCCGCGTGAAGACAGCGGCTGGTAGACGGTCGGGTCGTCGCTCGTGTAGTCGCCGGGCTTCATGTCGGAAGCCAGGCGGACCAGTTCGTCGACGAATTCGTCGTAGGCGTCGTCCATGACGATCAGGCGCTTGTTGGAGTCACACGCCTGGCCCGTGTTGTACATGCGGGTGGCAAACGCGTCCTGCGCTGCCTTCTTCGCGTCCTCGGTGTCGAGGATGATGTACGGGTCGGAACCGCCAAGCTCAAGAACGGCCTTCTTCAGCGCCTTGCCGGCCTGTTCCGACACGATTGCGCCGGCGCGCTCTGAACCGGTGAGCGAAACACCGGCGATGCGCTTGTCCGCAATGGCTTCGGCAATCTGGTCGTGGGAAGCGCGCACATTGACGTAGACGCCTTCGGGCAGACCGGCTTCGCGGAAGATGTCTTCGATGATCTGCGCGGATTCGGGGCAGATTTCAGCGTGCTTGAGCACAATGCCGTTGCCCAGCATGAGGTTGGGCGCAGCAAAGCGAGCCACCTGGTAGTAGGGGAAGTTCCACGGCATGATGCCCAGCAGAACGCCGATGGGGCGGCTCTGCAGGATGGCAGCGCCGTCCGGGGTGTCGAGTTTCTTGTCGGCTGCGAATTCAGCGCCGTTGTCGGCGTAGTAGTTGAGGATTTCAGCGGAGAACTGGGCTTCTTCAGCGCCTTCCGAGTGGCGCTTGCCCATTTCCTTTCCGATGATGTGGCCGAGTTCGTCAGCGCGTTCGTCGAACAGCTGAGCAGCCTTCTTCACAACGGCGGCGCGCTCTTCGATGGGACGAGCGGCCCACTGCTTCTGGGCTTCGACAGCTGTGTCGAGTGCCTGGTTCAGCTGGGCGTCGGAGATGGTTTCGTACTCGGCTTTCACCTGGCCGTCTGCCGGGTTCGTCACCGCGTAGTTCGAGCTCATCGACCCTCCTTAGTCGTTCGAGGTCTCTGTTAGCCCTAACACTATCGGCATCCGGGAACATTCCGCTTAGCCTATTGCTGTGCTTCCCAGGCGAACGTCGCAATCCAGTGGGATGACATGTATTCGTCCGATACGGCGGCCTCGATGCCCGGCGCCATAAGTGCGGGCACGGCAGAGCGCAGCTGTTCGGCGCGGACCGTGTCGCCCCACTGGGCAAAAACATCGGCTATGCGGATAAGAGAAGCGGCGACGGTCAGACCCAGACCGTAGAGGTGCGACTGGTGCCCGTCCGTGGGGTCGAGCACCGTCAGCGGTGTCAGGACCTCGGAATCGGGGGAGAGCTCGGACAGGAACGCAGGCAACCAGGTCTCGAGTTCTTCGCTGCTGAGCACATCGAGCATGAGGTCGGCCTCGCAGAGTCCCGCAGACAGGAAGTCGTGACCGCTGCGCTCAAAGTGGAACGGCCACGCGCGGTCACCGGCGTAGAACCTGCGGGCCGCAGCATCGACGGCGCTGACGACATCGTCACGACCGAAAACCTCCGCGGCGGCACGGATTCGGCGCAGACCAAAGGCGGTGTTGGTGTGCAGGCCGTGGCGGACCGGCGCAGGCGCTGTATCCAGCCAGTTCAGTGTGAGGTCAAAAACTGACTCAGCGAGGACAGCTGCACCTGCGGCAAGGGAATGCAGGTGAGGCAGGTGAGAAGTATGCAGGGCGGAGGCCAGTTGTGCCGCCCACGCCCAGCCGTAGGGACGTTCCCATGACGGATTGGCCCGCATGTACGCGGCCTCGACCTCGATGTTCGCCGGGCTGAGGTGTTCCGTGAGGATCGTGAGTGCCTGCTGCGCCCACGGTGCGTCCAGGCCCTCGGATTCATATTCGGCTTCCAACAGCTGAGTCAGCAGCCAGTGCATGTGCACACTGGAATGCCAGTCAAAGGAATTGCCGAACGCCGGGTGCATGTCCACCGGCTGCTTCAGGTCCGCATGGTCGCGCTGCACGTGGTGCGCGGCATACGGAAACTCGCGGGTGACGTTCTCAAGCGCCACCGCCGCGAACTGTTTTCTGCTGGGCAGTTGGTGTGGAAACAACATCCCACCAAGTTACCGTTCGTTACTCTGCTCTGGTGGTCAAATACTCCGGACTCTGCTGCGGCGTGCAAAAACTCGGGATTTTTCTGCCGAATCGACCGAGTTTTTGCACTTGTGAGCAGAGTCCGGGGTTCGTGCCCGCTAGATCCACTGAAGCGCAGCGGCGTGTGCGGAATGCGGTCGCATACGCAGGGAAAACCGCCAGCGGTCCTGTAGGTGTGATCATGTGTGTCTGCTGCGGCGTGCAAAAACTCGGGATTCTGCTGCGGCGTGCAAAAACTCGGGAGTTTTCTGCCGAATTGACCGAGTTTTTGCACTTGTGAGCAGAGTCCGGGGTTCGTGACCGCCAGATCAGCCGAAGTGCTTGAGCATGGTGCCCTTGGAGGTTTCCAGGAGCTCCTGCAGGCCGATGGTGAACTGGCCGACCACTCGGTCGTCGTTTGCTTAGAGGACATCTGACTCTCCGTACTGCTCTTTGACGATCCTCAGGTTTGCCCAAGAATCAACGTTTGAAACCCCCGGTAAACACCTGAGCTTCTCCACGATGTCGGCTAGTTCTCCAGCCGAAGGCGCTGAGATCGTCGCGATGAAGTCGTATGCACCGGTAGCGATCGCTAGAAACTCAGGATCAAATGCCGTTAGCTGCGGTGACAGTTCTTTGACTGGGACACCCGCCTGAATTCCGATTCCGAGGGTTGGAGCTGTGGGGTTGCCCGTCCGCACGGGAATGCCTACCGGCTTGATGATGCCGCTGGCGATAAGCCTCTCTACTCTAAGGCGGGCGCCACTCGGGGAAAGACGTGTGGCGTTCCCGATTTCTCGATACGTAGCTCGGACATCATTCTGAAGAAAACTTATGATCGATCGGTCGACGCTGTCGAGAGCTAAAGGTGTTGTGCTGGTCTGAAGCGGGGAGAAACGATTGGTGATGATCGCCTCATAAATGCTAGAACGCACGACTGTGACACCGGGAAGCTGTAGAACTCTGTCGATAGTGTTTCTGAGGGAGGGGTCAGGCCCTACTCTGATTTCGGCATCGAGTGAGAAGTGGCCGGTGACGTCAGCGACAAACGCCGTTTCAGGCATTTCAGTAAGTGCCTCGCGGACAGGCTGGGCCGGCCCCGACACTGCTATCTGCAAATACGCAAAGCGCTCTATTCCGAGAACGTCGGGTCTGACAGAGACCTTCAGGCGAATTTCATCGCGTGCCAAAGCTGATTGCACGACTGAAGCTACTTGATGGCGAGTGAGTCCGACAGCAGAGGCTATGTGTACAAATGATGCGCGTCCGTTATCACGCAGTTCTTGCAGTACTTCTTGTTTAGCCTCGCTGCTGACGTTGCCTGCCATGATCCCGCCTCCTTGCGGATTAAAAGCCTATCCATGTTCCAGCCTTGCAGCTGAAACCTCTTTAGACGAGTCTACTGGTGAAAATCTGGGCCTTACATTTACATATACGCACTCTATGCGGCGATACGCTCGCAAAGTGGTTAAGAAAAGTGATCTAGAGCACTATTCTCGTGTGCATGACAAAAATTGCTTGCTGCCAGTTCGAACCGAAGCTGGGCGAGGTTCAGTCGAATGTCGATGAGACGCTCAGGCTTTTTGCTAGCGCAGTCGACAGTGGTGCCGAAGTGGTCGTGTTTCCAGAGTTGGCCAACTGCGGCTACGCGTTCACCGGCTCGGCTGAGGCCTCATTGGTTGCTGAACCATTGGACGGGAACACAGTCACGAAATGGAAGGAAGCGGCCGATCGGTCGGGCTCAATGATAATTGCAGGCTTCTGCGAATCGAATGGCACATCTGCCCCATTTAACAGCGCAGTCCTAATAGAGCCAGGCAAGGCTCCTGTTGTCTATAGGAAAGCTCATCTTTGGGATGCTGAGCCTCACGTTTTTACGCGTGGTGATGCCATTCCGCCGGTGGTGGAGACCGCTCACGGGCGTATTGCAGTGGCAATCTGCTATGACCTCGAATTTCCCGAATGGGTGAGGAGCGTTGCGCTACGCGGCGCGGACCTGGTCTGCGCGCCGGTGAACTGGCCGAGAATGCCACGCCCCGCAGGTGAGCGTCCTGGTGAAGTTGTACGCGTGCAAGCGCAGGCTGCTATGAATCGCATGGCCATTGCTGCATGCGACCGTTCGGGGTTTGAACGGGGCATCTCCTGGACTGCCGCATCTGTGATCGCAGACGCTGACGGGTGGCCTGTAGCAATTGCTGACACAGCTGAAGCGGGATCGCAGACGATCTTCGCAGACATTGACCTGGCTAAAAGCAGGAATAAGCGACTAACCGAACGCAGCGATGTATTCGCGGATCGCCGTACTGATCTATATGGGGACGGACGCACCGGCGCTACCTGATCAGGCGCTCAGATGGTGTGATCCTGATGGTTTTAATCGCTCGTCCGTAGTGTTTTAGGAGACGAAGATGTCAACGCATGAGCAAAATGGTGGATCTCGTTCGATTATTGAGTCGAGGTCGATCGACGTAGTGCCTCTGTCTGAGCGTCATGGAAAGGTCTGGCACCAAGGCCCCTTTTGGTTTGCTGGAAACTTTGTCTTGACCACGATGGTGGTTGGCTTCACCGGTCCGTCGATGGGGCTGGGTCTTGGTTATTCGATTTTGGCAGTCATGTTGGGGGTTGCGTTCGGAACCTTCTTTATGGCTTTCCACGCCAACCAAGGGCCTGCAATGGGTCTAGCGCAAATGATCCAGTCTCGAGCTCAGTTCGGGAGCCGCGGCGTAATCCTCCCGCTGGTCGCGACTGTGTTTGTCTACATCGGCTTTCTAGTATTCGACACTATCCTCGTTGCGGAGGGGATCGGTGTCTCTTCGAACGCTACGTGGTTCTGGTACCCGGTAATCATCGGCGTCTCAATTGTCATCGCGGTCGTGGGCCATGATCTGCTTCATATCATTCAGAGATGGATGACCTATCTCTTGATCGCGGTTTTTGCTGTCATTACCTTGTACTCGGTGGTGCACTTTCCCACTGCACCGGTTGACGAAGCGGCGCCGATCACGACGGCCGGTTGGGTGTTGTCGGGCTTCTTGGTCCAATTCTCGCTAGCAGCGGGCTACAACATCAGCTACTCCGTTTATGTTTCTGACTACACGCGATACTTGCCTCCAACCTCGTCGGCTCCCAAACTCATCGGCGCCGTGTACGCCGGGGCGGGTGTGTCAGCCATATGGTTGATGTCGTTGGGTGCGCTCCTGGCTAGCTATATTCCGGATGCCGGTCCCATTGCGACTATTCGTGAAGTTGGGGACATGATCATCCCGGGCTTTGGGACAGTTGCCGTGCTTGTCTCGTCAATAGCCTTGGTATCAATCATGGGCGTCAACGCATACGGGGCGATGCTAACGGGGGCTAGCGCAGTTGATGGTTTCCGACCGATGAAGCCGACAGTCAGGCTGCGAGTAGTCTCACTGGTGATCGTTGGCCTCATCGCGCTTTGTGTGGCTTTGGCTATTCCCGAAGACTACTTGGACAGCTTCAACAGTTTCGTGGGCTTGATGCTGTACTTCTTGATTCCATGGACAGCAGTGAATTTGGTCGACTTCTATATTGTCCGACGCGGACGGTACGCCCTGACCGACATTGTTGCTGGCGATGGAGTTTATGGCCGCTGGGCTTGGCCGGGTTTGGTTGCCTACGCCGTAGGCTTCGTTGCGATGATTCCGTTCTTCTCTCTTTCGTTCTTCACCGGGCCAGTCGCAGCCATGATGGATGGTGCCGATATGTCCTTTGCGGTCGGACTGCTGGTTTCGGGGTTGAGTTACATATTCCTTGCTGGCAGAAAGCCTGTAACGTCAGGTGAAGAAGAGGCAATCAAGCGTAGTGCAGAGGCCCTCGAAGCCAACCGCTGAGACTGACTGACGTTGCCCTCCCGGCACAAAGAACAAGTTGCCGCTTACCTTCCCACGTGAGCGGCGCCTCGTGGGTCAAGCAGACGTGTGTCTGCTGCGGCGTGCAAAAACTCCGGACTCTGCTCTGGTGGTCAAAAACTCGGGAGTTTTCGGCCGGATCAACCGAGTTTTTGCACCTGTCGGCAGAGCCCGGGGTTCGTGACCGCTAGATCCACTGAAACGCAGCAGCGTGGGATGAAAGCGCAGAAAACGAACGAGGTGCCGCTCACCTTGAACGGTGAGCGGCACCTGGTGTGTTGGCTTCAGATCAGCCGAAGTGCTTCAGCATGGTGCCCTTCGAGGTTTCTAGGAGCTCCTGCAGGCCGATGGTGAACTGGTCGACCACTTCGAGGCTCGCCTGGTTGTCTTCGCCGGCATCAGTCATGCCGATGCGCACGTGCGGGAAGTTCCGGGCGGTGCACATGTCGGTGAAGCGCACTTCTTCCGAACGCGGCACGGCGACGATTGCACGGGCTGCGGTTTCGGAGAACAGCGCGGTGAACAGGTCCACACCGTCTCGCTTCATGACTTCGTCCAGCCAGATGCGCGCACCCATGCCGAAGCGCATAACCGATTCGGCCACGGCGATGGCCAGACCGCCCTCCGAAAGGTCGTGCGCGGTGTCGATCATGCCGTCACGGCTGGCGTTGATGAGGATCTCGCCGAGTTCGCGTTCAGCTTCCGGCTTGAACTTCGGAGGCAGACCGCCCAGGTGGCCGTGGGCGACATCCGCCCAGGCCGAACCGCCGAAGTCCTCTTCTGTTTCGCCCAGCAGGTAGATGGCGTGGCCGGCACCCGTGAAGCCCGACGGGGTTGCGCGGGTGACGTCGTCGAAAACGCCCATGACGCCGACAACCGGGGTGGGCAGGATCGCGGTGTCGCCCGTCTGGTTGTACAGCGACACGTTGCCGCCGGTGACGGGAACGCCAAGAGCCTGGCATCCCTTCGCGAGGCCCTCAATCGCGGTGGCCAGCTGCCACATGATTTCGGGGTCTTCCGGCGAACCGAAGTTGAGGCAGTCGGTCACGGCCATCGGACGAGCGCCGGTGGTGGCGACGTTGCGGTAGGCCTCGGCCAGTGCCAGCTGAGCGCCGGTTGCCGGATCCAGGTAGGTGTAGCGGCCGTTGGCGTCGGTGGCCAGCGCAATGCCCAGGCCCGTTTCCTCGTCGACGCGGATGACACCGGCGTCGTCGGGGAAGGCCAGAGCGGTGTTGCCCTGGACGTAGCGGTCGTACTGGTTGGTGACCCATTCCTTTGAACACAGGTTGGGCGAGGCTATAAGCTCCAGCAGGGTCTGGCGCAGTTCGTTGCCGCTTTCGGGGCGGGCCAGTCCAGCGGCGTCGACCGTGTTGGCCTGTGTTTCAGCCTGCCAGGATGGTTCGCTGTAGGGCCGTTCGTAGACCGGGCCGTCGTGGGCGACGGAGCGCGGAGGAACGTCGACGATGACGTCGCCGTGCCATTCGATGACCAGGCGGCCGGTGTCGGTGACTTCGCCGAGAACCGAGGTTTCGACTTCCCACTTGCCCACGATCTCCATGAATTCGTCGAGCTTCTCGGGCCGCACAACGGCCATCATGCGCTCCTGAGATTCCGACATGAGGATCTCTTCGGGGGTCAGCGTGGGGTCGCGCAGCAGGACGTCGTCCAGGGCGATGTGCATGCCGCCGTCGCCGTTGGAGGCAAGTTCCGAGGTGGCGCAGGAAATGCCGGCCGCACCGAGGTCCTGAATGCCCTCAACGGTGTCTGCGGCGAACAGTTCGAGGCAGCACTCGATGAGCACCTTTTCGCTGAACGGGTCACCGACCTGCACCGCGGGGCGCTTGGATTCGGAGCCCTCTTCGAAGCTTTCGGAGGACAGGATGGAGGCACCGCCGATGCCGTCGCCGCCGGTGCGCGCACCGAACAGAACAACCTTGTTGCCGGCACCGGAGGCGTTCGCCAGGTGGATGTCGTCGTGTTTCATGATGCCGACGGCCAGCGCGTTGACCAGCGGGTTGCCCTGGTAGGCGGGGTCGAAGATGGTTTCGCCGCCGATGTTCGGCAGGCCGAGCGAGTTGGCGTAGCCGCCGATGCCGGCAACAGCGCCGTGGCACACCCGAGCGGTGTCCGGGTGGTCGATCGCACCGAAGCGCAGCTGGTCCATGACCGCGACCGGGCGCGCGCCCATGGAGATGATGTCGCGGACAATGCCGCCGACGCCGGTGGCCGCACCCTGGTAGGGCTCGACCATGGTCGGCGAGTTGTGCGACTCAACCTTGAACGTGACGGCCCAGTTCTGCCCGATGTCGACAACACCGGCGTTTTCGCCGATGGGCACGAGCATGTGCTTCTTCATGTCTTCGGTCAGGTATTCCCCGAACTTGCGCAGGTGCACCTTGGAGGACTTGTAGGAGCAGTGCTCCGACCACATGACGGAGTACATGGCCAGCTCTGCCGAGGTGGGACGACGCCCAAGCACTTCGCGGATCGCGTCGTACTCGTTTTCCTTCAGGCCGAGTGACGCCCAGTCCTGCTCGACATCCGGGTTGGCGGCCGCGTATTCGACGGTCTCCTTGACCTTTTTGTCGGCAGAGGGGTTCGTGGATGACATGCCTGTCGAGGTCCTCTCGTTGCTGCGCTCCTCGCGCGTATCCGGGTGCGCGGGGATGACGGGGGATTCCGTGGTCATCCTACCGCGCGCGTACCCGCCTGCGGCACGCGGTCGATGGGCGTCGCACCGGGGTGCTCCGCAAAGCTCACGAGGTGCCGCTCACCTGAGCGGGCGGATTGTCAGGGACTGTGTGACGACGGCAAAGGGGCCGTAGGCGTCGTGCCAGACGGTGTGGGTTGTGCCCAGGCCGGTGGGGCCGAAGCTGACACTGACATCCCCGGCCTGCCAGGGCAGGCCGACGGGGTCCTGGGGGACCGGCTGCGGCGTGATTCCCGGTACGGGAGTGTGGGGTTTGCGGATGTACGTGACGGTCAGTTCGACATTGGGGTACGCGACCTTCCGCGGATCTTCGCGGACAGACATGCCGTTGGCGGTATCGAACAGGGCAGCAGACTTCGCGAACTGCGAGGTCGGCTCATCGGCGAGATCAACCGTGGACGCCAGCCAGAAGTGCGCACGCCCCGGCTCGAACTGGTGCCGGTACGCCCGCAGAGTGGTGATGTAGTCACCTGGCCACACGCTCGAACCAGCGAACTCTTCCATGTCCTCCAGCGGGGTGAGCGCGGGGAAAGGCGAGGCGGCAAGAGAAGCGGTCTCCACCTCGAGAGTCAGCCAGGCGCGAGCCCGCACAATGACCCGCCCGCCATAGGTGAGCAGCACTTCGACCAGTTCGATGGTCCGTCCCGGCCGCAGCACCTCGACGCTGTAGTCATACGTCGCAATCGGCACCACACCGTAGATGTCAAAGCTGATCCGCGAAACCTGCAGGTGGTCGTGACCGCGAGCCTGCGCGTCAGATTCGATGATGTGGGTGATGAGGCCCAGCGTGGGCGAAATGTGCTGCTCTTCCGGGTTCCATGCTCCCGAGGTGTGCTGCGTGGCCGTGAAGCTGTGCGCGCCGTTGCGCTTGAAGAAAACGTCCATACGCGCATTGTGGCACGCGTCTCATACGGTGGAGCAGCTGACGGGATCTGGTGAGGCCCGGCCCTCGGGAGTGAGCCCGGCGGGTGGTGACCGGCGCCTCGGCAGTTGGGGCGCTCAATACAATTGAGGCTATGTCGGTGCAGAAAATCGTCCTCTTCTACGTATTCACCCCTCTTGCTGACCCAGAAGCCGTGCGGCTGTGGCAGCACGCGCTCGCCGAAGGATGCGGGCTCAAGGGGCGCGTCATCATCTCCAAAGACGGCATCAACGCAACGCTCGGCGGAGACATCGACGACGTCAAAAAGTACGTGCGCATCACCAAGAGCTACGAGCCGTTCAAAAAGGCCGACATCAAATGGTCCACCGGTCAGGGCGACGACTTCCCGCGCCTGTCCGTCAAAGTGCGGCCGGAGCTTGTCACCTTCACCACACCGGATGAAATCAAGGTCGATGCTGACGGTGTGATCGGCGGGGGAGAGCACCTCAAGCCGGGCGCCCTGCACAAGCTCATCGAAGAACGCGGCGACGACGTTGTGTTCTTCGACGGGCGCAACGCAATGGAAGCCGAGATCGGACGGTTCCGCGGCGCAATCGTGCCGGATGTCGAAACCACGCGGGATTTCATCGACGAAATCGAATCCGGCAAATACGACGAATACAAAGACCGCCCGGTCGTGACCTACTGCACCGGCGGCATCCGCTGCGAAGTGCTGTCGGTGCTCATGAAGAACCGCGGCTTCAACGAGGTCTACCAGCTGGACGGCGGGATCGTTCGCTACGGCGAAACCTACGGCAATTCAGGGCTGTGGGACGGTTCGCTGTACGTGTTCGACAAGCGTATGCACATGGAGTTCGGCTCTGGTGCTGAGTCGCTGGGCTCGTGCCTGGAGTGCGGCAAGCGCACGCCGAAGTTCGTCAACTGCGTCAACGAAAACTGCCGCCAGCAGTTCCTGCGCTGTGAAGACTGCACCCGCGCCGGCCTGCACCCCACGTGCGGCAGCTGCGTGTCAGTCGGCATGTGAGGGTGCGGCGGCTGAGCCTGCCGGGCGGTGGCTGAGCCGGCCCTGCGGCGGCTGAACCTGCCGGGCAGGCGGTGCTTCGCTTCAGCCCTCCCGCAGCTGGACCTTGCTGATCTTGCCCGTTGAGGTTTTGGGCAGTTCAGCCACGTAGCGGTACTCGCGCGGAACCTTGAACCCGGCAAGGCGAGCCCGCACGTGTGCTGTGAGCACCTCGTCTTCAAGTTCCGCCCCGTCGCGGGTGACGACGTAGGCGCGCGGGCGCTCGCCCCACCGCTCATCCGGCACTCCGATGACTGCGGCTTCGGCCACCAGGGGGTGCGAACCGATGGCGTGCTCAACTTCGATGGTCGAGATGTTCTCGCCGCCGGAGATGATGATGTCCTTCGCGCAATCCTTCAGTTCGACGTAGCCGTCGGCGTGCATGACACCGAGGTCGCCGGTGTGCAGCCAGCCGCCGGCAAAGGCCTTTGCTGTGGCTTCGGGGTTGCGGTAGTAGCCGGCCATGACGGTGTTGCCGCGCACCACGACTTCGCCGATCGTCGCCCCGTCGGCGGGCACATCGACCAGAAGCCCGTCGCTGTCGGTTTCGCGCTCGACAACGCGCAGTTCGCTCGAACCGATCTGCCCCACACCCTGCCGTGCCAGCAGTGCGGCACGGGTGTCGGCCGGCAGGTTCTTCCACTCGTCCTGTTCGTAGGCGACCGTGTAGGGGCCGGCGGTTTCAGTCATGCCGAAGGAGTGAGTGACGGAGAATCCGAGTGCCTCGACCTCGGCCAGTGTGCGCGGGTCTAGTGGCGCCCCGCCGCACGTGACGCGCAGCGTGTAGTTCAGCGGGTGGGCTTCTTCGGTTCCCAGCACAGTGCGCACGACGGTCGGTGCGCCGTTGAAGTGTGTGACTCGGTGGCGGTCGATGAGTTCCCAGATCTTGGGCCCGCGCACTGCGCGCAGGCACACCTGGGTGCTGCCGGCTGCGGTGAGCGCCCATACTCCGCACCAGCCGTTGCAGTGGAAGATCGGCAGGGTCCACAGGTAGACGCTGTCGGTGTCGAAGCGGGAGTGCAGCACCTGGTTGATCGCGTTTGTGTACGCCTGACGGTGGGTGACGACGACGCCCTTGGGATTGCCTGTTGTGCCGGAGGTGTAGTTGATCCCCAGCGGGTCGAGTTCGCTGTGGGGCGCCCACTGGAACTTACGAGGTGCCTGCCCGGTCTGGTCTGCTCCCGGCTGCTGGGTCTGGGCTAGGAGTTCCGCAAGGTCGGTGAAGCCCTCGGGCAGCTGTGCGGCGGGGTCAGCCTCGCGGTCGACGGCGATCGTCGCGACAGTGCTGAGCTTGCCTATGAGAGGTTGGACAACCGGGATGTATTCGGCGTCGATGACGAATACTCGCGCGCCGGAGTGTTCGAGGATGAAGTGGATTTCTGCACTGGTCAGGCGGATGTTCAGAGGCACGAGGACGGCGCCTGCCAGCGGCACCGCGAACTGGGCGACGGCCATTTCGAGGGTGTTTGGCGCCATGTAGGCCACACGGTCGCCAGGGCGGATGCCGAGGTCAGTCAGCAGCTGTGCGCGGTGTTGGGCGTCGGCTGCGAACTCGGCGAAAGTGCGTGTGGTTTCGCCGTCGATGATGGCTGTGCGGTTGGGGTAGACGCGGGCGCTGCGCTCAAGGAAGCTCAGCGGCGAAAGCGGTGTGTGCAGTCCAGTCATAGCTGTGACGTTCCCAGAGCTGAGCGCCGGGCATGGCTTAAGAGGTCACACAGTTTCACGGCCCGTCATACATGACGCATGTATGACGGGCCGTGAAGCAAAAGTGACGCTGTGAGTCGGGGATCAGCTGTCAGTGCTGAGGTCGCCGCTCTGCCATTCGTCGAAGAAGTCCTGGTTGTCCTGAGCCCACTCGTCGACTGCCTTCTGAGGTTCCTTGCCGTCGTAGTCCTTGGCCATGACCTTCTCCAGGCTCTGAAGGCGCTCCGGAGTCAGCGCCAGGTTCTTCAGAGCCTGTGCGGCCTGCGGATGCTCGTCCGTAAAGCCAACACGTGAGAATGAGTAGAGGAAGTCGGGCTCACCGAAAGCGCCGAGGTCATCTTCGAGGTCGCGGATCTTGAATTCGTCATACGCCCAGTGCGGGTGCCACAGGGTGACGGCGATGTTGTCACCGCTGCTTTCGGCCTTGCTCAGAGCTGCCAGCATGGCCGGGGTCGAAGATGAAATGAGGTTGAAGTCATCCAGACCGTATTCCGGGATGACGTCGTTTTCCGTCGCATCCATGAGGCCTGAACCCTTTTCGATGCCGACAATTTCGCCGCCGAAATCGTCCTTGTGGTCCTTCAGTTCACTCAGTTTGGTGATGGGAGCGTCTTCATTGACAGCAATGACGTTCTGCGCCTCGTCGTACCAGCAGCCCTGCTCTTCGAGCTTGTTCTGGTACTTTTCGATGTACTTTGCGTGGGTTACCGGCAGCATTGACGATGACATCCAGTCGACATCGCCGTTTGCGGTGGCGACGAAACCCGGAGCCAGGTCAAACATTTTGACTTCGACCGAGTAGTCGTAGTTGTTCTCCAAGAGGTACTTGGCGAGGTGCGCTGTGGCGATGGTTTCATCCCAGCCGTTGAACGCGGCGACAGTCACGGACTTGTCTTCGTCTTCTGCGGTTTCAACTTCGTCGAGTGGCTGTGAATCGCCTGCTGGTGTGCATTCACCCCAATCGCGGTCCTTGTTCGCGTCGGTGGTTCCCGCACTTTCTGTGCTGCAGCCGGTGAACAGCATGACAGCGGAAACGCTGAGTGCGGTGAGTAGGCGTGCAGTTTTCACGATGCTCCTTCGATAGCGGTTGTCATCGTTTTCACAGTAACAAGCGCTGCGAGTCCGCCTCAGCCGAGTTCCTCTGCCGTCTGGGTTTCTTCGTCCAGCACGTGGTGGCGAAGGAAGTCGATGAACGTGCGGTACCAGACCTCCGCATTTCCGCGGCCCAAAATCCAGTGGCCTTCGTCCGGGAAGTACAGGAAACGGTGCTGGGTCAGCCCGTCCGGCCCAGCTGGGGTCTTCGACTTGCGCAGCAGGTCAAACCACAGCTCCTGACCCTGGCCGATCGGCACCCGGTAGTCCTTATCGCCGTGGATGACAAGCATCGGGACCTCGATATCGGCGGCGTACAGGTGCGGTGAGTACTCCTTCGACTGACCGGCCATCGCATCGTTCCACGAAGAATTGTCGGTTGTCCGGCCCATGGATTCGGTGTTCCACAGGGAAGCGTGAGTGACAGCGCACTTAAAGCGCGCACCCGTATGTCCGGCGACCCAGTTGGTCATATAGCCGCCGTAGGACCCACCGGCAAAGGCCGTGCGCTCAGAGTCGATGTCAGCACGCTTTTCGGCCGCATCGGTCAAAGCCATGATGTCGGTGAACGGTGTGCCGCCCAGCTGCTGCTGACCGCGGGCAATCATGTACTGTCCGTAACCGGTGGAAATCGCGGGGTCCGGCAGGAGCACCGCAAAGCCGGCAGCCACAAACGGTGCGGGGTTCCACCTGTAGGTCCACGCATTCCACGAACCCCACGGGCCACCGTGTGCAAACACAACGAGCGGGTGCGGGCCATCGCCGTCCGGCAGCGACAGCCAGGCGCGAACCTCGGTGCCGTCCTCAGCAGTCGCAGTGACCTCGTCAAGCCGACCCGGCACCTCGACCGCCCCGGTCGGATTGGCAAGCTCGGTCACCTCACCGCTGGCGGGGTCGATGGCGACCGGCTGCGGTGGGGTGTCAATGGAGGAGCGCAGGGCAACCACGCGGCCGTCGTGCACGGCGACTGCGGAAAACACGTACTTCTGTTCGGGCCCACCGGCCAGCCTGCGCGGGGCGGCATCGTTGAGCCCGCCAATCCACACGGAACCGCGGCCGTGGTCATCGGAGGCAGCCACAAGTGTGTTGTCATCGAGCCACACAGCGTCGAACCACTGGTCGAATTCCGGCCACAGGGGCTGCTCGCCGCTCAAACCGCCGTCACCGTCGATCGTGTGCACGTGCGGGTGCGGGTGGAGGTCCTGGTCCGGCATCCATTCATCGACGTGTTCAACGATCACGCGCGCGTCATCCGGGCTGAGAGCACCCAGCCAGCGTGAATCCGTTGGCTGAGATGTCAGCAGCTGCTGGGGCGCCTGCTTGCCCGTGAGGTCGACCCGGTGGATGCTCACCTGGTCGATGTGGTCCATGAGTGTGCGTCGCACCGATACGAGCGCCCACGTGCCGTCAGCGGATGCTTCCCAGCCGACCAGCGAGCCTTCCGGCATCTGCGGGTAGGTGAACTCCAGCAGCGGCGGGAGGTCGTCGCCGTCGCGCTTGTGGGCAAAGTCGTCCGAGGTGGAACTCAGCTGGCTCAGATCCTGCGGCAGCTGTGCCACGGCCAGGCGATTGACGTGCGGCCCGAGGTCGGCATCCCACCGGCGGGTGGGGAACTCGGGGTGCAGAATGCCGGAGACTTTCGCGTCTGAGCGCTTCTTTACAAGCTCAGCGTGTTCTTCTTCGCTGTTCGCCTGGGAGTGCACGGCCAGCTGTGCCACGAGCGCACCGGGGCGAAGAGTGAAGCCGCCGAAACCGCCGGGGCGTGTGGCAATGCGGCGTGCTTCACCCCGTGCCGGCAGCAGGAACAGGGCAGCGTCCTCGGCTTCGTCGCCGTCGTCGCCGGCACGTTTGGCGGTGAAGAAAACCGAGCCGTCTTCGGCGATCGCGGTCGCGCCGATCGAGGCTGCTCCGCGGGTCAAACGCCGTGGCGACGGGTAGTCGGTGTTCGCGTCAGCGGCGAGTTCAACCAGGTGCGTGGCGTAGGACTGGCCCTTTCCGTCCAGCGACTGAACCGAGGCCAACAGCGGGCCGCCGTCGCGGCGGCAGGTCAGCCCTCCGGTGCGCGGCGCATCGAGAAGTGACGTGAGGGTGGGGACGTATGCGGGGGAGTGAGCTTCTTCGGTCATGCCGAAATCGTACTCCCCGGAGTGACGCGGAACACATAGGGGTCCGCGTATAGAAAACCTCAGCTCAGCAGAGCAGCAATAGCGGCAGCGACCGCACAGGCCGCCACCCGCGTCATCGACCGAAGAGTCTTCCGAAGAATCCCTTTTTCTTCTTCTTGGGCTGTTCCTCGACAGGGGTCTGCTCCGGTGCCTGCTGCTGGGCAGCCGGCTTGTCTTCTGCCGGTTCCCGAGGTGCCTCCGGCTGTTCGGCAGGAGCCTTTTCGGTTTCTTCGGCTGCTGCTGCAGGCTTTTCTGCTGCAGGGCGTTCAGGCGTCGGTTCGTCGACTTCGCCGGCGCCGGTGTAGTGCTCGCCCAGTGCAGGCGCGGGCTTTTCGGTGCTCGGCTCTTCGGCCGGCTGTGCGGCGACGTTGAAGTCGACCTCGATCGGCACGGACTGCGGCGTGACCGGCTGTGCAGCAGTGAACTGCTCCTGCGCTTCGCCTTCCAGAGGTGCGTGTACCTGACAGTTGGTCAGGCGGGACTGCTCGTCGAAGTCGGTGTCAGCCGAACCGTCGGCCAGCAGAATCCGCAGGCTTGAACCCTCAAGGGGAGCGGTGGCAAAACCGCGCAGGGCTGCGTAGTCCAGAAGCGCCTGCCTGTGGTCCGTGATGCCTCCGGACTTCACCCCGGCGGCCAACGCCTTGACGACGGAGCGGATGGTCGGTTCGATTTCGCTGAAGCCCTGCACGTCCAGCAGGGTCCAGACGGTCATCGTGCCGGTCTTCAGCGGGTAGTGCACCCAGTGGCCGGTGATCCGCTTGGCGGCGATCACCAGGCTGAGAGCGTCGTCGTCACCGGCTTTGAACTCATCGAGCGTGAGGTTATTGATGCCCTCGCGCTGACCGTAGTCACGCATGGCTTTCGCGAGTTCGACAACGGGGCCGGAAAAATCGCTGAGCTCTGACCACGCCCACCGCCAGGTTCCGGAAACGGTGTCGGTGGAGCCCAGAAGGTGAACGTCGGCGTGCAGCTGGTCGCCGAACACAATGTGTCCGCGCTGCAGGTCGACTTCCCATTCGCCGTTGGTCTGCGCCAGCAGCGCTTCAAACGTCCTCTGGGCCTCGATCGATCCGAAAGCGGCCTGCTGCAGCAGGGTGGTCAGTTCGCTCATAAGCTCATTTCTCCAGGACGGTCCGCAGTACCGACGTGAAGAATCCCTGACCGTCGACACCCTGGCGCATGCCGACTGCAGAATCCGGGCCGAACCCTGCTTCGACGGCGTGCTCGGGGTGCGGCATGAGTCCTGCGACGTTGCCGCGCTTGTTCGTCACACCGGCGATCAGGTCGATTGAGCCATTGGGGTTCGCGCCCACGTAGCGGGCGAGCACCTGGCCGTTGTCTTCGAGTTCCCGGATGGTCTCAGCGGGAGCCTGGAAGGATCCTTCGCCGTTCTTCAGCGGGATGGTGATCTTTTCGCCGGTTTCGTAGTCACGGGTCCACGCGGTGTCCGCGTTGACGATTTCAAGTTCCTGGTCCTTGCAGATGAACTGCTGGGCGGAGTTGCGCACGAGAGCACCGGGCAGCAGACCTGCTTCACACAGAACCTGGAAGCCATTGCAGATGCCCAGGACCGGCATGCCGTCTTCTGCTGCGGCGATGACGGAGTCCATGACGGGTGCGAAGCGGGCAATTGCGCCGCAGCGCAGGTAGTCGCCGTAGCTGAAGCCGCCGGGCAGGATGACGGCGTCGACGTTCTTGAGGTCTGCATCCGCGTGCCACAGGCTCACGGCCTGCGCACCGGACAGCGTGACGGCGCGAGCGGCGTCACGGTCGTCCAGGGTTCCGGGGAACGTGACAATGCCGATGCGCACGTTTTCGGCGCCTTCGAGCGTGGTGGTTGAACGCTGCGCCCCGATGAGCGGGCCGCCGTCGGTGTAGGCGGTGCGGGTGGCGGTCACTTGGTGCCGTCCTCAGCGGGGTAGACGCCGACGACGTCTTCGATGATGGTGTTGGCCAGCAGCGTTTCGGCGGCCTTCTTCACCTGTTCGAGAACTTCGGGCGTGGGTTCGCCATCGTGTTCAAGCTCAAAGCGCTTGCCCTGACGGACAGCGAAACCGGAGAATCCCAGACGGTCGAGTCCGGCTCCGATGGCCTTGCCCTGGGGATCGAGGATTTCGGGTTTCGGCATGACCTCGACGATGTAACGTGCCACCTGCGCTCCTTGGTGTTCTCCGGTGATGACGGCGCCATCATCTTAGCAACGAACCGGGTGCCTGAATCAGGCGCTGGTCGGCTGTGCGGGGAAGGTGTCTCCCGTAATCCTTTCGAAGGCCTCGATGTAGCGTGCCGAGGTCTTCTCGATGATGTCCTGGGGCAGCCGCGGGGGCTGCTGTCCGCTGTTCTTATCCCAGCCCGAGGCGGGGCTTGTGAGCCAGTCGCGCACGAACTGCTTGTCAAAGCTCGCCTGCGACTTTCCGGGCTGGTAGGCGTGTGCGTCCCAGAACCGCGAAGAGTCCGGGGTGAGCACCTCGTCGCCCAGCACGATGTCTCCCGCGGCGTTGCGGCCGAACTCGAACTTCGTGTCGGCCAGGATGATGCCGCGCTCGCGGGCAATTTCCTCTGCCCGCGCGTATACCTTGAGCGTGAGCTCCCGCAGAGCCTCAGCGTCGTCTTCGCCGATCATGTCGGCGGACTTTTCAAAGGTGATGTTTTCGTCGTGTTCACCGACTTCGGCCTTGGCCGCGGGCGTGTAGATCGGTGCGTCCAGGCGATCAGATTCGCCGAGCCCGTCGGGCAGTTCGACACCGCAGACCGCGCCGGTCTGCTTGTAGTCGGCCAGCCCAGACCCGGTCAGGTAGCCGCGGGCCACGCACTCGATGGGGAACATCATGAGCGGTTCGCAGATGAGTCCGCGCCCAGCAACCTCAGCGGGCACATCGGCGGTCACCACGTGGTTGCCGACGATGTCCTTCAGCTGGTCGAACCACCACGTGGACAATCCGGTGAGGACTGCGCCTTTGTGGGGGATCTCGGATTCCAGCACGAAGTCGTACGCGGAGATTCGGTCGGAGGCGACCATGAGCAGCGACGGGGCGTCCGCAAGCGATTCAGCGCTTTCGGGCACGTAGAGGTCGCGTACCTTGCCGGAGTAGACGTGCTTCCATCCGGGAACGACGGTGGCCTCAACCTGGTGGCCTGTCATCGGCTTCCTCCCTGCGGGATTGTGATGCGGTTTTCTTCTGCCAGCTGGGCAATGTCGGTGCGGTGGTGCTCACCGCGCCACTGGATGAGGCCCACGGCCTCATAAGCGCGGGCGCGGGCGTCAGCAAGGTCCGCGCCAAGTGCGGTGACGGACAGTACGCGACCACCGCTGGTGGTCAGCTCTCCGCCCTCTGCGGTCGAGGTGCCGGCGTGGAACACGTGCACGTCTTCCAGAGCGTTCGCCTGGTCGATGCCGGTGATGACATCGCCCTTGGCGGGGTCGGCCGGGTAGTTCTCTGCGGCCATGACGACGGTGACAGCTGACTTGTCTGCCCATTCCAGCGGTGGCAGCTGCGCCAGTTCGCCGGCTGCAGCAGCGTGCAGGACAGTGCCGAGTGGGCTGGTCAGGCGCTGCAGAACAGCCTGGGTTTCGGGATCGCCGAAGCGGGCGTTGAACTCGATGACCTCAATGTCGTTCTTCGTCAGCGCCAGACCGCAGTACAGCAGTCCCACAAACGGGGTTCCACGGCGAGCCATTTCATCGACGACCGGCTGCGCGACCTGCGCAATGACGTCCTCGACCAGACCTTCGGGAGCCCAGGGCAGGGGAGTGTAAGCGCCCATGCCGCCCGTATTGGGGCCCTCGTCGCCGTTGAGTGCGCGCTTGAAGTCCTGCGCGGGAGCCAGCGGGACAGTGGTGGTGCCGTCGCACAGAACGAACAGCGACACCTCGGGACCGTCGAGGAAGTCCTCAATGACAACCCGGTCGGCCTCAGCCAGGCAGGCGCGGGCGTGTGCCAGAGCTTCGTCGCGATCAGACGTGACGACAACGCCCTTGCCGGCAGCCAGACCGTCGGCCTTGACGACGTGCGGGGCGCCGAAGCGGTCAAAGGCCTCTTCGCACTCGGCCAGGGACGTCGCGGCGACCGACTGCGATGTGGGAACCCCGGCGGCCTCCATGATCTCCTTGGCAAAGGCCTTCGAACCTTCGAGTTCCGCGGCGGCAGCGTCGGGACCGAAAACAGCGACCCCAGCTTCCCGCAGAGCATTGCCAACACCGGCAACAAGGGGAGCTTCCGGGCCGATGACCACAAGATCAACAGCAAGTTCCTGTGCGAGGGCTACGACCGCCTCGGGATCGGTCATCGCGACACTGCGGACTTCGCATTCCTGTGCCATCCCCGGGTTGCCGGGTGCCGCGTAGAGCGCGTCCACTCCCGGATCGGCGGCCAAACCAGGGACAAGGGCGTGTTCGCGGGCGCCCGAACCCAAAACCAAGACCTTCACCCCGGCAGTTTAACGGCCTGCGCCACACGAACTCAGACGTGACCTCGCGCTGGCCTGCGCTTAGGGTGGAGCGCATGCAGACCTTCACCGCAGACAGTGCCGAAGAGCTTGCCGTCGTATCCCGTTCCGACTTCGTCGAATCGCGGCACATCGGCTCGGCGGTCATTGTGGACCCCAGTGGTGCCGTCGTCGCCTCGATCGGCGCACCGGAAGAGCCCGTATTCGTTCGGTCGTGCCTCAAACCGCTCCAGGCAATTGCGTGCATGGAGCTCGGCGTGCCGCTGTCCGGCGACGCCGCCGTTGTGGCAAGTGCCAGCCACCGGGCAGAAGCCGAACACGTGTCGGTCGTGAAGAACATGCTGTCCTCGGTCAACCTCAGCGAAGACGACCTCCAGTGCCCTTCCTGCGCACCGGCTGACGCTGATAACCGTGCGGCCATGCGCATGAGCGGCATGGCCGAATCGCGCCTGTTCTTCAACTGCTCCGGCAAACACGCCGCCTTCCTCATGGCGCAGAAGATTGCCGGGGGACGGCCGGAAGACTACCTGCGCCCCGATTCGCTCGTGCAGAAACAGGTCCGGAAGACAGTTGAAGAGTTCTGCGGCGAAGTTCCCGCGGCGGCCGGAATCGACGGCTGCGGCGCTCCCGTATACGCGCTGAGCCTTCCCGGGCTGGCCCGCGGAATCGCCGCAGCGGCCTCCGGAAAAACCGAAAGCGCCCAGCAGCTCATGTCGGCTGTCCTGGCCAGCCCGTGGGCTATTGAAGGTCACGGGCGTGAAAACTCGGTCGTCATCGAACGGCTGGGCATCCTTGCCAAAAAGGGCGCCGAAGGAGTGTCCGTCATGGCCACACCGGACGGCTGGGCTGCCGCGGTGAAAGTGCTCGACGGTTCATCCCGCCCAGCCTCACTCGTCGCCCTGCGCCTGCTCGCAGCCGCCGGTGCCGTCAACATGGAAGCAGCGCTGGGCGTCCTGTCCGACATCGCCCCGCGCGTCACCGGTGGGGCTGACGAACACGGCCGGGCACTCGACGCTGGCGAGGTCCTGCCCGGTGCCGGTCTGCTCGCAGCCGAGTCGGCACTGACCGCAGCCCGCCCCGACAACCCGGCCGGCACCTCGTCAGACAACCAGACCATGTCCCAGGCAGACACAGCCGAACAGCACTGAGGAGCATCATGAGCATCCGCCGTCGCATCGACCCCGCAGAGGGCCGCCAAGCACTCGAAGTCTGGCAGGAGTGGCGCAAACACCAAAGCGGTGACGTCGACAGGGGCACCCTGGCCACCGCCGTGCGCTACACCGTCGAGGAATTCGCGGAACGCCACCCCGGTGGTGCGGTCGAAATCCGCATCCCTCCGTTTGCCGCAGCCCAGGCCATCGAAGGCCCCAAGCACTCCCGCGGAACACCCCCGAACGTCGTCGAGGTCCAGCCCGAGACCTGGCTCCTGTTGGTCACCGGTCAGGTCGACTTTGCTGACGAGGTGGAGGCCGGCCGGGTGGACGCCTCCGGCACCCGCTCTGACCTGAGCGAGCACCTGCCGCTTCGCGGCGTGCTCTAGAATCGTCTGCCGATCAGCAAACCGCTGAAGCTCAGCCGTCTGGAGAGAACCCGATGAAGAAATCCGCCCTCGTTTCGGTCCGCCGCGCCCCGAAGTACGGTGCCTTTGCCGCCGTCGGCGCGCTCGTCGGAGTCATCATCGCCGGAGTGCTGGCCTTCCTTCCCCTCAACATGGGAGATCTGAGCCAGGAATACAGCCGCGGTGCCGTCGTCGGCATGGGCCTTGTCCTGCTGGCCATCACCGGAGCCGTTCTCGGTGCTGGTGTCGCACTCGTCATGGACGCGGTTCTGCGCCGCAAGGCTCGCACCGTTGAGGTCACCGGCCACTACGAAGAGCAGCGTGGGGAAGAGGCCGACTCGGCGGAAGCCAGCCCGGCAGAAGCCGAAGCAGCAGAAGAAGCAGACAAAGCCGGCGGCTCCTCGCTCGAACTCAGCCCGGAAGAGCAGAAGACCAAAACGGAAGCCGAACAGGCCCGCGAAGACGGCGAAGCCTGAGCCCGGCTCGGCGTGTGGAACAATAGCGAACGTGGCACGTGCAGATGGACTCCTGACAGCTGTTGTTGACCCCGCCGACAAAGGCCAAGACGAATGCGGTGTCTTCGGCGTGTGGGCGCCCGGCGAAGAAGTGGCAAAGCTCAGCTACTTCGGCCTCTACGCCCTGCAGCACCGAGGGACACAATCAGCCGGCATCGCCGCCTCGAACGGCGAGCAGATCCTCGTTTTTCGCGACATGGGACTCGTCTCCCAGGTGTTTGACGAAAACGACCTCGAAACCCTTCCGGGGCACATGGCCATTGGCCACACCCGCTACTCAACAACCGGCGCGCACGCCTGGGAAAACGCCCAACCCACCCTGGGACCCACGGGCTACGGATCCGTCGCGCTGTGCCACAACGGCAACCTCACCAACTTCGAAGAACTCCAGGCGCTCGCCGACGAACGGCTGGACAAGCACCGCGAAGTCGTCGCGGCCCACAAGCAGAAGCGCCGTCGCACGCGCGCACACCGTGATTCGTCGTCGGACACATCGCTCATCACCGAACTGCTCGCATCCTCTGACGCCGACAACCTGACGGATGCAGCGCTGGGCCTCCTGCCGCAGATCAAGGGCGCTTTCAGCCTCGTCTTCATGGACGAAAACACCCTGTACGCCGCGCGCGACCGTCACGGTGTGCGTCCGCTGGCACTGGGCAAAATCGACCGCGGCTGGGTTGTGGCATCCGAAACCGCTGCGCTCGACATTGTGGGTGCTTCGTTCGTCCGCGAAATCCAGCCCGGTGAACTCATCGCAATCGACGAAGACGGCCTGCGCAGCCACCGCTTTGCCGAAGAAAAAGCCGCTCGCTGTGTCTTCGAGTATGTCTACCTGGCTCGCCCCGACAGCGTCATCAACGGCAAGACAGTGCACAGTTCGCGCGTCGAAATGGGCCGCCGCCTGGCCCGTGAGCACGCAGTTGACGCCGACCTCGTGATCGCCACGCCGGATTCCGGTACGCCAGCCGCGGTCGGCTATGCGGAAGAGTCCGGAATTCCGTTCGGCCAGGGGCTCATGAAGAACGCCTACGTCGGCCGCACGTTCATTCAGCCCTCCCAGACCATCCGCCAGCTGGGCATTCGCCTCAAACTCAACCCGGTGAAGGAGAACATCGAGGGCAAGCGCCTGGTGGTCGTAGACGACTCGATTGTCCGCGGCAACACGCAGCGTGCACTCATCCGCATGCTCCGCGAAGCGGGTGCCAAGGAAATCCACGTGCGCATCTCCGCACCGCCGGTCAAATGGCCGTGCTTTTTCGGCATCGACTTCGCCACGCGTGCCGAACTCATTGCCAACGGACTCGACACGGACGAAATCTGCCGCTCCCTCGGAGCAGATTCGCTCGGCTACATCAGCCTGGACGGCATGATCGAGGCAACCGAGCAGAACAGCAGTCAGCTGTGCACGGCCTGCTTCTCCGGTGACTACAAGATTCCGGTGCCGCCGGAAGCCGATCTTTCTGACAAAGAACTCTCTGGAACATCTGGAACAAAGGACAGCTGACATGACTCCGCCCAACTCCGCGACTGGCCCTCTGCACGGACCGGCTGCCTCCGCAGGCCGGGCGGACGAAGACGGCCACCGTCTGACCGAACGGCCCGAAACCACCTACGCTTCTGCCGGTGTTGACGTCGAGGCCGGCGACCGCGCGGTCGAACTCATGAAGTCGGCCGTGTCGGCAACCCACAACGCGAACGTCGTCGGAGGCGTCGGCGGCTTTGCCGGCATGTTCGACGCTTCTTTCCTCAAGGACTACGAACGTCCGCTGCTGGCCTCGTCAACTGACGGTGTGGGCACCAAGGTCGCGATTGCCCAGCAGATGAACATCCACGACACGATCGGCTGGGACCTCGTGGGCATGGTGGTCGACGACATCATCGTCGGCGGTGCTAAGCCGCTTTTCATGACCGATTACATTGCCTGCGGCAAACTCGTTCCCGAACGGATCGCCGACATCGTCCGCGGCATTGCCGAAGCGTGCCGCGAAGCGGACGTTGCCCTAGTCGGCGGCGAAACCGCCGAACACCCGGGTCTGCTGGGTGAAGACGAATACGATGTGGCCGGTGCTGCAACAGGAGTCGTTGACGCCGCCGACATGCTTGGCGCGCAGAAAGTGCAGACGGGCGATGTCCTCATCGGCCTTCCCGCTTCCGGCCTGCACTCCAACGGATACTCGCTCGTGCGCCGCATCATCGAAGACGCCGGCTGGGACCTGCATTCGCGCGTTGACGAATTCGGCCGCACCCTCGGCGAAGAACTCCTGGTGCCCACCCGCGTCTACACCGGTCAGCTGCTCGAACTGCTGGACAACCAGCCCGGTGCCGTGCACGCCATGTCGCACGTGACCGGCGGCGGTCTGTCCGCGAACATGGCCCGCGTCCTGCCGACCGGTTCGATCGGCATCATGCGCCGCGGCACGTGGGAAGTTCCCCCGGTGTTCAATGTGCTGGGCGACCTGGGCGGTGTGCCGCAGGCTGACCGTGAGCGCACCTGGAACATGGGTGTGGGAATGGTGCTCGTCGTCGACGCGGACCGCGTGGACGACGTCCTGGGCTCCTTCAGCGGTTCGTGGGTTCTGGGTGAAGTCGCCGAAGACAACGGTGAGCACTCATCTGACAGCTATTACGTCACCGGCGCCAAGGGCGTTGACGGTGGTGCGGCCATCCTCCTGGACTGATACGGCCCGGACCGGTGCCGCCTGACCCGGGCGGCACCTCGGCAGCAGCCGAAACAGGCCAGCAAGAACAGACAGAGGGGGCAGCCAGGCCAAGCTGGTTGCCCCCTCTGTCTGTGCAGACTCAGAGTCCGTCAGTCGTCGTCGGAATCGTAGTCTGCGTACTTCTCTGCGTATTCGGAGTAGTCAGGATCGTCGTCGTACTGGTCGTAGTCGTCCGATCCTGATTTGCCGGAAAGCTCCCGCTGAAGAGCGGAAAGGTCTGTTTCGGGGCTGTAGTACTTGAGTTTCCGGGCTACCTTGATCTGCTTTGCCTTAGCGCGGCCGCGACCCACAGGCGTCGACCCCCTCTTCGTCGATCCAGGGCACCCAAGATAGGCCCCGGTTTGAGTTTGCGTGCTTCAGTTCGGCGTCATTCTATCGGACCCCTATGCACTTTGCCATTTGAGACGGCCCATAAGACGATCGTGGGACTCGTGTGCGGCTAGGGTAGACGGTATGGCTTATGAGCGCAGGTATCAGGTTTGTCTGCGGGTTTTCGAACCGCTTGACGCGCATCCGGAACTCGGTGACTACCCGGTGTCGGACAACCGCTCCATGATCGAGGAGCTTGTTGCCGCCGATGCTGATGCGCGGCTGATCAGCTTCCCTCCCGACCCGGTTGCAGACTCCTACCGGGGCACCCCGATTTTCCTCACGGCAGAAGAGTGGGGTGATGGGATCACTCGGATCTGTCCCGTGCAGGACGATATTCGCTCGTGGCACGCTGTGGAGGCTTTGGCGGAGAACGTGTCGCGCGACGAGCTCGACATGCTCGTGCCGAAGTCGGCGCGCAGGCGCGCTGCCGCCAAACGGGTTGAGTGGATGCAAGACGACCCTGATGAGCGGGTGTTCACCCGCACCGCCGCCTGGGAGGTTTCTCCTGTGTGGTGGCTCGCCTTCGATCTTGATGCTGACCGGATCAGAACTGACGAGGCGGAAGACGGCTCCCAGCGCACCTTCATCAGGACGGACATTGTGGCTGCTTCGGCACGCGTGGACTGGGCTCTGGCTGTCATCCGCGAGAAGTCCAGGCTGCGGGCCGTTGTCGAATCTGCGGCACAGTTCGGCACGTGGCTGGAGACCTTTGATCCGAATGCGGTTCTTGAACTCGACCTGGGCGGCATGACTGGTGTGCTCGATCCCGTGCAGGCGCAGGACTACGTCGATTCGTGGGTGGACGCGCTTGATTCGGATGACTACGACAGCGCGGTCGCAGCGTTCAACCTGTACACGGAGGCCTGGGAGAAGCTAGGCCTGTTCTCGCGCTCAAGCTGAGGTGGGCACTGCTCGCTGCCTTTTTCGTCTCGAGCGTCATCGGCCTGGTCATGGCGGTGGGCTATATGGCAGTCAAGCGTCAGGGACTGAAGACGTCGCTTCCGTTCGGCCCAGCACTCTTGATTGGCACTGCAGCTGTTTCTATCGTTGCAGTGGTGTGAAGGAAGGATGAGAGATGGACAACTCTGTACAGCTGTCAGCTGCCGAAGCTCCAGGGTTTCTGTGGCTGCTGGGCGAGTTTCCGATCCTCTGGATCGGCGCTCTCATCTTCATTGTGGTCATTGCGCTGATGATGCGCAGCGTCATCGGGCTGCGCAAGGGAACCAAACCCGCAGGTTCGGCGCGCGGCTTCGACCTGGACGGTGAAGTCATCGGCGCTCGTCTGCGGATGGAGCATTCGCCGTTCACCGACGAACCAGGGTCGCGAATGAAGGCGGGTCTTGAGATTGCTGTCCGCGACGGAGGCAGGACAGTGGTGTTCACACCGCCGGAGGACTGGATGGCCGGCTTCCACATCAAGATCCAGAAGGCGTTCGGAGCGGGTGGGGTGTTCATCCCAGGACTCGATGTCCCCGCGGGGCAGACAGTCAGCAGACGTGCTGAACCGCCGGTGCCGGTGAAGGCCAAGCGGACGGGACCAGGAACCTACGACTGGTACGTGATCTGAAGCCTGCGCACAGAGGCACGCTCCGCCTCGGCGGCCGAATGCTTCAGACCAGCTCCAGGCGGCGGCAGCGCGTGAGCTGAACCCGGGGACAGGCGGAACATGGGAAGATAAGGGCATGGTTCCTGCTCACAACTCCAGCCCCGGCCGCCGGCTTCTGTTTCCCCGCGTTGCGGGGCGCGGCCGTGAAAAGCCGGCTGCGCCCACGCCCGTGCGGCACAACATCCGGGGAGTGTCATTCGACAAGTTCGGTCTGCGCTCGATCGACATGGAGCACGAGATCACGGCAATCGACACGCTCGCGCACAAACACGAAGACCGCGTGGTCACCTTCGCCGTGGACCGTCCCACCCCGGCGCAGCTGAGCGAACTCGAGGACGTGTGGGACCTGCACCCTCTGCTGGTGGAAGACCTTGAGGCCAAAGAACAGCGGGCCAAGGTCGAACGCTACGGCGATGTTCTGTTCGTCGTGGTCAACTCGGTTGTCTACCGTGACTCAAAAGAAGACATCGACATCGGTGAAATCCACGTGCTCATGCGCGGCAATCAGGTGGCAATCCTGTGTCAGAACCAGGCAGCCGCGGAAGCGTGGCACAGCCGTTCGGCCCGGTTCATTGAGCGCTGGTCCGAACAGGACAGCCTGTTGGAGCACGGTCCGGAGGCCGTCATTCACGCACTGCTGGATTCGCTCGTGGACGACTACCCCCGGGTCCTGCGAGGTCTCGAACTGGACAAAGAGCAGATTGAACGTCAGGTGTTCTCCGGTGACCCGGCGGTTGCCGAGCGCATTTACCGCTTGTCGCGCGAGGTCATTGAGCTGCAGCAGGCGTCGTCGTCGATGATGGGCGTGATCCGTCGGCTGCTCATCGGCATCACGCGCCACGGCTATGGAAAAGACGAAGAGCTCCAGACGTATCTGGAGGACGTGTCTGACAATCTGGCGACCGTCATCCCGGACATTTCCGAGCTGCGGGATGCGCTGAACCAGATCCTGCAGGTCAACTCGACTCTTGTTTCGCAGCGCCAGAACGACGACATGAAGAAGATCTCCGGATGGGCGGCTATTCTCTTTGCCCCCACACTCATCGGCGCGATCTACGGCATGAACTTCACGAACATGCCGGAGCTGAGCTGGCCGCTGGGCTATCCCATGGCGATCGGGGCAATGGTCGCCTTGGCCGTGGTTCTGTACGTGGTGTTCAAGAAAAAGGGCTGGATGTAAGTGGATTTCGCTCGCGCTTTTCCCGCCGCAACGACACTGTCTGTTCCGCGGGAGCTCCTTGCCGACATTCGGGATGCGCGGGTGGCGAAACTTCTCGCCGGCGACATCGACGAAGCAGAATACGAATCCGACATGCGTGCAGCTCGGCTGTCGGCCTACCGCCAGCTGGCGGATGACGGACTGTATGAACCGCACGCGATTCCAGCTGACTTTGCCCACGGTTCGGTGCTGGTCTCGACCGCGATTGTGCTGGGGCTCGTGGGCGGTTCGAGTTCCCACGTAAGCCTGCGGGCTGAACTTGATCTTGAGGCGCCCGCGGGGTTGGCTGGTTCTGCCGCACCGGCTGCCGGGCCCGTGCGTCCGGGGCGGCTGTTTGATCTGCGGGCCGAAGCTCACGATGAAGAAGGCATCGACGTCCGCCCGGTGCTCGCCGGTCCGGCCTCTGTTATCCGGGCTTTTGCTCCGGGGATTGCCGATGATGCTGCCGGGCAGGAGTGGGTGGATGTATTGGCTTCCGCTTATTCCGAAGTTCTGCGGCTGTTGGCCGCCGATGGGACCGTGTGGGTGCAGATCGACGAACGGTTCGGTGAACCCGGCGAGCCCGGTGACGCTGTCGGGCAGCTTGCCGGTCGGGTGTGGGAGATCATTGCGAATCTCGAGGTGGATGCTGCCCGCCCGCGCATCTTCGCGGTGGGCACCCCGCAGGGCACGGCTGTCGAGGCAGTTCTCGTTGAAACCGCTGAAGCGGCCGAACAGTGCGGGGACGCTAAAGCGGTGCTCAACCTGGGCGACGACCCAGAAGCCGCAACAGCTGCGCTGATCAGCGTCGGAGCGCAGTTTCGCACCGCAGTTGCAGGAACAGCCGAAGAAGCACGAGCAGCTGTCCTCCGCCTCGTCATGGGATAGGGGAGAGGCACGCGAAAGCCGCACCTCGGCAGCCGTTCTAATAGAACGCGCCCGTCACTATCGGTGACGGGCGCGTTCCAGCGGTTATACGGCAGTGAGCTCAGCTATGCGGCGGCTGGTGTTGCTGAGCGGTTGCGCACGGTGACTATCACCAAGACGACGGCGGCCGCAACGGCAATACCGCCCCAAATGCCGAGAATCGGCCAGGCCAGGCCCGCCATGGCAAGTGCGGGAACGAACGTCACAGCCGTGATTTCGGCCGGCACCACTGGAATGTAGGCAATTGCGAAGTCTTCCAGCGTTCCAGATTTCAGCTTGGGGTCGACAATGCGCAGCAGAGCGATTGCCGTGTTGACGGCACCGGTGCCCCAACCCCACGTGAAGATCTGCTTTTCGAACCAGCCGTCCTGCAGGGTGCGGGGAGCTACGAGCAGACCCAGACCCAGGCAGAACAACAGGCCGACGACGAACAGAATCGACATCACCAGGAGGTTGTCGGCGACAGCCTGCAGCTGAATGGAGGCAATACCGCAGACCACGAGAATGTCGGTGGCGGAACCGGAAATCGAGCTGAGTGTGTCACGGTCGACGAACTTGGTGGCGCGGCTTGCCTTGAACAGACCGCGCACGAGCAGGCCCACCAGGAAGGCAACCGTGAAGGTGGGGAAACTGACAGCGGGGAACCAGTTGCCCAGCAGGGTCGTTATGGCGTAGGCAGCACCTGCAATTGCGAGGATGATGCCCACCTGGAAGCCCAGGGACTCGATGCTCGAACCGGAGAAGCGGTGCTGGCCAATGGGCGCGCGGCGGTCTTCGCCGGTCAGCACACCGGTGCGCATGTCTTCCGGAATGGACTCCATGCCTGCGAATTCCTTGACGTGACCGCGCATCGCACCGATCTTCGCTTGGATGATGCCGCCGATGATGCCCGCGAGCAGGCCGACGGTTGCCGAGGTGAAGGCCAAGGAGCGGAGCTCTTCGTGCCCGGCGTTCGCGTACACATCGCCGAGGGCGGCCGCAGTGCCGAAACCGCCGGCCCAGCCGGCGAACAGCAGAGTGCCGATTGTCAGGTCAGCGCCGAAAAGCGGACCCAGAAGCAGAACAACGGCAAGAATGCCGACCGCAACCTGGGCGGTGTAGATGAGCACTCCGTATGCCGAGAAGCTCACGATGGGGCCTTTGATCTTGCGGAAGTCGAAGTCATCGGACATGGCCAGACACGCAAAGACGACGACGATCAGCACAGAGGCGTAGGTGCCCAGTTCTTCGGAGAACGGCAGCAGGCCGAACCCGTTGGGTCCCAGCGCCAAGCCGAGGAAGCCGGCAATGAACGACGCTGGAATGAGGAGTGATTGGAGTGACTTCATAATTGCGCGCAAGAGCACGCCGACGGCGAGGAGGGCTCCGATCATTCCCGCATCTATGAGGAGAGTCCACGGAGTGAATTCAGACATTGGGTTCCTTCCGGCTCAGGTTTGCCGCGTCTTTGCGAACTGCAACAGGAGTCAGAGCAGTGATTGGCAACACAGAGTTCTCTCAGGAAGTTTAACGTGTCACAGTGAAACTCGCACTCAATTCGGATTTCGGTACGGTCTCGATGTGATGTGCTCGTACCGCGGCAGTGGTCCAGGTTCGAGTACGAGGTGCCGCCCCTGTTTGCTGCGGAATCTCATCTTGGCTGGGGAGAGAACCGGGCAGGGGAACGTGAAGAGGCCCTGCTCCCCAGGCGGGGTGCAGGGCCTCTTGTGGTTGTGGCTCCGACCGGCGTCGATCCGGTGACCTTTCGATTTTGAGTCCGGCGGGTGAATGTATTTCCGCCGACGAGATGCCGGACGCGAACCGCGCCTCGGGAACCGACGAGTACGCCGCACAGCAGAACGGAGACCACATATGAGTCAGGACACCGCGCGCGACTCGACGAATATGAAGGACCTCGTGTCGACAGTGATGCTGTTTGTTCCGAGCGTTGAGGGGATCTCGCACAATCTCAACGAGTTCACCAAGGACGAGGATCTGCTCGCCGGTATCGACCACCTCACCGAAGTGCTGCGCCGGATCGTGACGGATCCGTCCGTGGTGGCAGGGGCCCAGGAGGGGCTGAGGCCGCGCGGTTGGCTTGGAGGTTCAGGGTCTGCTGATCCCGCAGCGCCCGTTTGCGTGAGAATGCCCGTACTGCCCGCCAGATCAGCTGAGGGCTTCTCGCAGCCCAGGCGCTGCGGACAACAGCTCCACAGCCTCGGTCATCTTGTAGCGCTCGTTGAAGATCGCCAGAAGATCGGCCACGGTGAGCTTCGGGCCGTGTCGTCCGCTACGGTCGCACATCGCGACCACCGCCCGGCACGACTGCGTCAGATGCGCGCGGACAGTGTCATAGACGAAGTCCCGCGCCGGCATCGCTCGAACTGGTGCTGGCAGCTTCGAGGCGGGGAAGTCCTTGAGGTTCTCGGTGACGATCACCTCGGCACCGCACATGATGGCAGCGGCCAGCACATGCTCGTCATCGGGGTCCGGCAACCCATAGGTGCCCTCGAGCGGCTCCCAGTCGGTGACCAGAGCGTCGTCGAAGGCAATCGACATCTGACCGATCAGGCGCTCAGCAGAGTGTTCCGCCTCCTCGATAGGAGTGCCGCGCTCGGCGAGTTTCTCGGTCTCATGGAAGACGAGCTCGTCCAATATCGCGGTGTTCCACTTGGGGGAGTAAGTTCTCTCAGCCGCCAGCGACAGCAGGAAGTCGCGCTGCCGGCTGGGCCAAAGCACACTGGTGTCGAGAACGGCGGAAAACATGACGCCAGTCTATTTCAGTCAGCCTTCGACGCCCGGCGCTTGGCAGCGACCTCCTTGCGGGCACGGCGCAGGTCGGCCAGAGTCTGGTCGATGTCGCTGGTCTCGTCGACGTCGACCGAGAGTGCGTCGATGGCTGCGTACTGTGCCTGTCGACGTCTCTCGCGGTAGTCGAGCACGTGCGTCAAAGCGATCCGGCGGTGCGTGCCCGTGCGCGTGTATGGGAGCTGTTTCTCGTCGAGGGCCTTGATGAGCGTGGGCCGACTGATGCCCAGGAGATCGGCGGCCTGCTGAGTGGTCAGCACCTGCGAGGTCGGCGAGACCGTGACCGACAGGCCCTTACGCATCGCGTCGACGACGTGCAGCAACACCTCGTAGACCTCTTCGGGGAGCTCGACAGGGTCGCGGTCGGCGCCGCCGACCAGGTAGTGCCGGGGTCGAGGGGCCAGGGCCTCCTCGGCGGTGAGCGCATCGTAGAGGTGTCCGAGCTGTTGCTCGTCCCGGGCGACATGGGTCGACGGAGCGAGCGTCTCGTTCGCGGACATGTCAGGCTCCTCATCTGCAATAAGCGAAAATTATTTGCGTTTACTTCGAAAATGTTAGTGCATGGGGCACTTGCCCACAAGCTGCTTCCTGCGTTTGGTGCCCCAGTCCGCGCCCACGCAGGCGGTAGTCATTGGCGCGGCGCAAGGTGGCCAGGGTGGTTCATTTTGGCATTAGCCCGCATTCTTCGGCGGTGCCAATCCGTCCATGGTTCAGGATGCCTGCATGAATACGTTGAGGGGGCGCGAGGGTTGGCGGAGTCGTGCGGGTCAGCTGTAAGGCCTGATTCGAAAGTGTGGGGTTTCTACGGCGCGGCCGACTGTTAGAAAAAGAAAACCCCCGGTTTTCCGGGGGTTTTCGTGACTGTGGCTCCGACCGGCGTCGATCCGGTGACCTTT
>NZ_KV789345.1:110513-229012 GCF_001807555.1 Brevibacterium sp. HMSC08F02
CCGACCGGCGTCGATCCGGTGACCTTTCGATTTTCAGTCGAACGCTCTACCAACTGAGCTACAGAGCCATCAGCTGTCAGGCAGCTGATAGAACAAAGGCTCTTCTGAAGCAGAAGAGCCTTGTGCTCCGCGACCCTGACGGGACTTGAACCCGCGACCTCCGCCGTGACAGGGCGGCGCGCTGACCAACTGCGCCACAGGGCCTTATTCTTTTAGGTCGAAACTGAAGTTTCGAGTACCCCCAACGGGATTCGAACCCGTGTCGCCGCCGTGAAAGGGCGGAATCCTAGGCCGCTAGACGATGGGGGCCTGGTGTTTCTGACCGCTTTCGCGGTGAGCAACAGAGATAACTATATAGGCCGCTCTGAGAGAATGCAAAACCGAGTGGAGATCTGCTGAGTGACCTTTGCCACTGTGGCTTATCCGTGTCTTCCCGGCCCTGGGCCGACGCCCGGTGCCGACTTAGACTGGACCGTGGAGGGAAGCGTGGAGAAGAGCATTTCGGACGACGAGTTCAACGAGGTTGTCGAACTTGCGCTCAGCGACCTTCCGGATGAGCTGCGCGAAGCCATGGACAACGTCGTCATCTTCATTGAGGACGACGCCCCGGAAGACGAACCCGACCTGCTGGGGCTCTACGAGGGCATAGCGCTCACAGAGCGCGACTCGGCTTATGGCTTCGTTCCGCCGGACACTATCAGCCTGTATAAGAACAACCTCATCGACTTTGCTTTGGACGACGACGATCTGCGCGACCAGATCTACGTCACCGTGATCCACGAAATCGCCCACCACTTCGGAATCGATGACGATCGCCTGCACGAACTCGGCTGGGCCTGAACTTCCCGGCTCGGGCCCACTGGCGTGGGCCGGAACAACCCTGGAATGAACGGGCCCGGTGTGTACGTTGTGAAGGCAGAAACCCGCAGCAGAGACTTACAACAAGGAGGACTGCCATGGCCACCATCGACCTGACAGCAGAAAAGTTCGAAGAGACCGTCCTGACCGACGGCATTGTGCTTCTTGACTTCTGGGCATCCTGGTGCGGCCCCTGCCGCCAGTTCGCGCCGGTCTACGACAAAGCCTCGGAAAAGCACACCGACGTGACCTTTGCAAAAGTCAATACGGAAGAAGAACAGCAGCTGGCCGCGCAGGCTGGGATCACCTCGATCCCCACGCTCATGGCCTTCCGCGACGGAGTGCTCGTGTTCCGCCAGGCCGGTGCCCTGCCCGGTTCGGCCCTTGACGACCTCATCGGCCAGGTCAAAGACCTCGACATGGACGAAGTCCGCCGCACCATTGCAGAAGCCGAAGCAGAAGAGCAGAACTAACGCAGACTCCTCCCATACACAACGCTCACGAGGTGGTGCGCACCCGGGTGCGCACCACCTCGTGCGTTTGACGGCAGGGGAGAGCGGGAGTGAGCGAATCATCGCGAATTGGTACGAGGGAGCGGGTTTTCATATGGTGGACGGCAGACCAAACGGATAAGAGCCCGCACGCCCGCCGTGCAGGAGGAAGACGCGTGAAGACCCAGACCGCATCGACAACCGCACTCAAAGTGCTCAACGTCAAGGGAGTTTCCTATTCCCTGCACGAATTCGAGCACGATCCGGCGGCCCGCCGCTACGGAACAGAAGCGGCGGACAAACTGGGAGTCGAATACGGGAGGGTTTTCAAAACCCTGATGATCCTCGTCGACGGGAAACCGGTGATCGCACTGGTGCCGGTATCGGGACAGCTCGACCTGAAAGCCGCGGCGAGTGCAGCCGGCGGTCGCAAAGCCCAGCTGGCGGGAGTGGCGGAAACTGAACGCCGCACTGGGTTCACAACCGGGGGAGTGAGCCCGTTCGGGCAGCGCCGTCAGCACCCCGTCATTGCCGACAGGACAATCTCCGATTATGCGACGGTGTTTGTATCAGCAGGCAAACGCGGCCTTCAGGTGGAAATGCAGCCAGACGACGTCGTGTCGCTCACCCAGGCCAAGATCGGCCGGATCGCAACGCTCGACTGAATGAAATCCTGGGCCGGCTTCTTTTAGGCCCAGCCCCGCCGTCCGCTACACGTAGCGGGGTGTGCCGATGATCGGCTGTGCAGAACCGGCGCTGATATCAGCCAGCATGCGCGCGTAGTCATCGACATCGTCCGCCGGAACCCCCGCGTGCAACGTGACATCCGCTGCGTATTCGGCATCAATGATCTTCCACCCGCGCTGCTCTGCGCGTGCCCGCACGGTGTCTGCCGTTGAATAGTCAAGCCTTGCGCTGACGGGCACGATGAGACTGCGGGTGATGATCGTTGTTCGCGCAAGAGCTTCAGATGCGGCAGAACCGTATGCGCGGACGAGCCCTCCCGCGCCAAGCAGAACCCCGCCGAAATAGCGGGTCACAACTGCAACAACATCCGTCAGGCCGCTGCCGCCCAGAACATCGAGGATCGGTGCTCCCGCGGTTCCCGCAGGTTCGCCGTCGTCGTTAGAACGCTGCGTGCGAGCGTCCGGGCCCAACACGTAGGCGGTGCACCAGTGGCGGGCTTTCGGGTGCAGCTGCTTCTGTTCGTCGATGATCCGCCGGGCCTCTTCTTCCGTGGCTGCCGGGGCGATGACGCCGATGAACTCAGACTTTTTGATCTCCAGCGTCGCCTCGCCGGCACCCGCAACAGTGCGGAAGGCTTCCACGGGGAATTCCGCGAGAGCCTCCCGCAGCTGTGCGGCAGAGTCTTCAGCGTTCACGCTCAGTCGAGAGCCCCGTCGGCCATGCGACGGACAACCTCAGTGAAGTGTTCGACACCGGCGACCATGTCCTCGTCGGTGGTGAACTCCTCTTCGTTGTGGCTGACGCCCTCAACGGAGGGCACGAACAGCATGACGGTCGGCACGATGTCCTTCATGTTCGTTGAGTCGTGGCCGGCGACGGTCATGATGTTCATGTGCGACAGGCCCAGGTCTTCGGCGGCCTGACGGCTGAGCTCGACACCGGATTCGTGGTAGGCCTGCTTGTCCCAAGCGTGCGCCGTGCCCTCTTCAATGCGGACCGCTGCGGTCTCTTCGATCTGCTTGATGCGCTCCTTGAGCTTGGAATCGGCCTGTTCAACCTTTTCCTGGCTGGGGGAGCGGAAGTCCATGTGCATGCGCACTTCGCTGGGCACCACGACCGGTGAGTTCGGCAGGACGACCATCTGCCCGACCGAGGAGTGGATGCCGAACTCATCGGCGATTTCGCGTGCGGCAATGACCAGGTGCGATGCGCCCAGCAGGGCGTCGTGGCGGTCGGCAATGACAGTTGAGCCGGTGTGGGCTTGCTCGCCGTGGACGATCAGGTGGTACTTGTGGGCGGCCCACGTGGCCTCCACGAGCCCGATCTGCTTTCCGGCATCCTCCATGAGGCGGCCCTGCTCCACGTGGATCTCACCGTAGGCGGCGGCCTCCGGACCGTCGCCCGTACCGAGGTAGCCGCCGGCGCGCAGGGCATCTTCGACTGACGTTCCGTCGAGGTCTTCTGTTTTGAGCACGGTGTCGGCGTCGAGTTTGCCGGTGTAGACGCCCGAGCCCATCATCGACGGTTCGAAGCGCGAGCCCTCTTCGTTGAACCAGTTGACCACGCCGATGTTGTACTTCGGGGTGGTTCCGGCAGCCTTGTGGGCTTCGATCACGCGGTGGGCGGCGTGTGCTGCCGCAAGCACACCGTAGGCGCCGTCGAAGCGACCGGCGGTCGGCTGGGAGTCCATGTGCGAACCGAACAGGACGAACGGCGCATCAGGGGTGAAGCGATACAGGCCGAACTGGTTTCCGACCCTGTCGACTTCAACGCTGAAGCCGCGCTCTTTCAGCCAGCCGCCAAGCCAGTTGCGCTGGTCGACGTCGGCTTCCGTCATTGCCTCCCGGTCCACACCGCCGCGGGCGGTCTGCCCGAAGCTGCTCATGGTGGCGAAGTCTGTGAGGAATTCCTGGGCGTGCGCGTCTGTGGACACTGCAGCTCCTTTCATGCTGTCGACGGGGTCAGTCGAGATTTCCGTGCGTGAAGCGGCCGCCGAGCATGGTGGCCGCAACGTTGATGTCTTTGATCGTGGTGGGGTCAACCGCAACCGGGTTTTCGTCGAGGAAGACGATGTCGGCCAGTTTGCCGCGGCTGAGTGTGCCCTTGTCAGCGAGGTCGCCGGAGGCTTCCGCCGCGATCGAGGTGTAGGCGGCCAGCGCCTGCTGGGGTGTGATGCGCTCATCAGCCGAGCCCATGACGTCGCCGGAGCGGGTGCGGCGGTCGACAAAGGCCTGGATGCCGCGCAGGGGAGTGCCGTCAGCACACGGGCGGTCGGACGAACCGGGAAGGAGCACCCCGCTGTCGAAGAAAGCCTTGGCCCGGTAGAGCAGGGGTCGGCGGGCCTCGCCCAGGGACGCGTTCTGAGCATCACCGATCGCATCGGCAAAAGCCGCCTGCGGAGTGACCACAATGCCGTAGTCGCGCAGGGTCTTCAGCTGGGAGTCGCTGACCATGGCAGCGTGTTCAATGCGGTTGGGAATCGTGTGTCCCGGCTGGCGCTGGGCGGGGAAGCCGTAGGTGTCCTGGGCTTCGCAGATGAATTCGATGGCCTTCGCGACGGCCTTGTCGCCGATCGCGTGCACCGCCAGCGACCACCCGGCCCGGTAGGTGTCGAGGATCCGGGCGCGCAGCACCTCGGGGTCGTCCTGGAAGTAACCGGGCGTGTCTGAGCCCTCGTAGTTTTCATACATGGCGGCGGTCTCAGAGCTCATAGCGCCGTCCATGAAGATCTTGATCGGGCCCAGGCGGAGCATGGGATCGCCGAAGCCGCTGACCACGCCCAGGTCGAGTCCCAGCCCGTTGTGATCGTCATCGTGAGCGTGCAGGGGGCGCAGAGCATCGGCCATCGGCATGAGCTGGCCGCGCGCGTGCAGGCGGCCGTTCTGCCGGGCTTCCTGGTAGGCGCCGAGCTCTGTGGGCGAGTGGCCGATCCAGCCGGCGGCAATGCCCGCATCACCGAAGCTGGTCAGGCCCTGTTGGGCATAAGACGAGGTGGCCGCGTCAATGGCCTCGACCAGAAGCGATCGCGAATAGGGGCGGATGAGGTCCTGCACGAGGGCCTGCGCTGTTTCTTCAATGAGTCCGGTGGGCTTGCCGTGCTCGTCGCGGACAATCTTGCCGCCCTCGGGAGTTTCGAAATCATCGCGGAAAACACCTGCGCGTTCGAGCGCTTCCGTGTTGGCGATGGCAGCGTGGCCGGACACCTGGCGGATGAACATGGGGCGGCCGTCCGCAATCCGGTCGAGTACCTGAATGTCCGGGTACTGACCGTCGTAGTCATTCTGCGAAAAGCCGGTGGCGGTCACCCATTCGCCGGGAGCCTTTTCCTTTGCGGCGGCGTCGAGTGCCGCGTACACGGCGTCCATCGTGCCGAGCTTTTCAACGCTGACGTCCAACAGGGTCATGCCGTACCAGGCGGTGTGGCAGTGGACGTCGTGGAAGCCCGGGGCGAGGAAGCGTCCGTCGGCGTCGAGAACGCGATCGGCTGCGACGTCGTGGGCTTCGTTGCCCACCGCCACAATCCTGTCCCCGATGACGCCGATGGAGCCCAGCCGAGCGCGCGTGCCGTAGGGGTCGGCGTCGCCGGCGGGCTCCATCGTCAGAATATTGGCATTGTCGATTCTCAGATCAAGGCGCATGCTTCGATACTACGTCGAACCGGTTCCTATTCCATGTGGTCAGGGTCGAGAACGCGCTTGAGGAAGCTCTGCGTGCGCTTGTGCTGCGGGTTGCCGATGACCTCCTCCGGCGGACCCATTTCGACGACGACCCCGCCGTCCATGAAGACGACCTTGTCGGCCACTTCGCTCGCGAAGTTCATTTCGTGGGTGACCACGACCATCGTCATACCCTGGCTTGCCAGGCGGCGCATGGCCTGGAGGACATCGCCGACGGTTTCGGGGTCGAGCGCCGAGGTCGGTTCGTCGAACAGCATGAGGTCGGGATTCATGCACAGCGCACGCGCGATTGCCACACGCTGCTGCTGACCGCCGGACAGCTGGTCGGGGTAGCGATCTGCAAGGTGGTCCAGGCCGACGATCTTGAGGTTCTCCAGAGCGATCTTCTTCGCTTCTTCAGGGGCGCGCTTGGCAACCCGGATCTGCGCGATCGTGCAGTTCTCCAGAACCGTCTTGTGGGAGAACAGGTTGAAGCTCTGGAACACCATGCCGACGTGCTGGCGCATGACGTTGAGGTCGGTGTCGGGGTCCGTGGCGGTGAAGCCCGCAACCTCGATGGTGCCGCTGTTGGACTGCTCGAGTACGTTGATGCAGCGCAGAAGAGTCGACTTGCCCGAACCAGATGGCCCAATGAGGCAGACGACCTCGCCGGGCAGAACCTCGACGTTGATGCCCTTGAGGACTTCGACGTCGCCGTAGGACTTGTGCAGATCGGTGATTTTGACAGCCGGTGTGACGGCTGCGGTCTGTTCAGCAGTCATGTCAGGCTCCATTCGCTTTCTGCTGGCGGGATTCGAACTTGCGGGCCAGCCAGCCCAGGGGCAGTGTGATGACGAGGTAGCAGGCACCTGCTACCACGAGCGGCGTCAGGCCGGCTTCCGGTGCGGCGATGGCGTTCTTGCCGAACAGCGCCAGTTCGAACTGACTGGGCAGCAGGCCCAGCAGGTAGATCAGCGACGAGTCCTTCGTCATGATGATGATTTCGTTGGTCAGCGGCGGCAGGATGATCTTGAACGCCTGCGGAATGACCACCGAAATCATGGCCCGAGAGTGGCTCATGCCCAGCGAACGCGCCGCCTCGTACTGTCCTTTCGGCACAGCCTGCAGACCAGCGCGCAGAGTTTCGGCGATGTAGGCAGAGCCGACGATTCCCAGCGCCAGCATGACCGTGAGGTAGTTGTCGAGGTTGACCTTGAATGCGGTCGGAATGCCGAAGCCGAAGGCCAGGAACACGAGAAGTGCGGGGACGCCGCGGAAGAATTCGATGTACGCGGTTGCGACCCAGCGGTACGGGCCCACCGAGGACAGCTTCATGAGCGCCAGCAGGATGCCCAGCGCCATGGCGAACACAAAGCCCAGGGCCGTGTAGATGATCGTGTTCTTAAGCGCGGTGGTGATCACTTCCGGGAACTGCTGGGCCATGATCCGGAAGTTGAAGAACTTGTCGACGATATTCGGCCAGTCGATTGTGACGGCCAGAATGATGACAACGATGAAGAAGATCGCGTACTGGATCGTCAGGGATGTGCGCCGGCGCTGCTTCATGCTCAGAGCCACGGTGCCTCCTGGTCAGGGATGGAAGAGGGGAATCTGCTCGGTAAAGGGTGCCGCTCACCCGTGGTGAGCGGCACCCCTCGGTTGGAATGTCAGCCTTCGGAGCCTTCGGCCACGCTGAGGCTTTCGGCGACTTCATCGCCGAACCACTGCTGGACGAGTTCGTCGTATTCGCCGTTCTCCAGCATTTCCTTCAGCATGGCGTTGAACTCTTCGGTCAGCTTGGTGTTGTCCTTCTTAGCGGCTGCACCAAGCTGTTCCCCGGTGTCATAGGTTTCGACGAGTTCGAGCTTGTCGTCAGCCTTGGTTGCTGCCGAGATGACCGAGATGTTGCCGACTGCGGCATCGACCTTGCCGGCCATGAGGGCCTGGGTCATCATGCCGCCGGTTTCGTACTGCACGGGCGAAATGCCCTTGTCCTTGGCGTAGGTTTCGCCGGTGGTCGCAGCCTGCACGCCGACCTTCTTGTCCTTGACGTCGTCGAGGCTCTTGAAGCCGTCCGACTTCGCCGCGGCCAAACCGAGGTTGTCGTTGAGGTAAGGGTCGGTGAACTCCATCTTGGTCTTGCGGTCGTCGGTGATTGAAATACCGGAGATGGCGATGTCGCACTTCCCGGTGTCGAGGGAAGTTCCCGACTGGATTCCTTCGAACGGAGTCGTGAGCACTTCGGTTTCGAGTTCCAGACGCTCTGCCAGCTTGTCTGCCAGGTCGATGTCGAAGCCGACGGTCTTGCCGTCCTTGACGAACTCAAAAGGTTCGTAGGGAATGTCAGAGCAGACGGTGAGCTTGCCGCTCTGCACCAGGTCGAGATCTCCGGCGTCTGCGGTGCTGTCACCGCCACCGCCGCAGCCGGCGAGAACAAAGGATGCTGCCGCCGCGAAGGCGGTGATCGAGAGTGCTTTCTTCACGATGTCTCCTTAGTAGCGCGGCAGGCCCATTCGTGCCGCTCCATGGGAACAGACCATACAGTGTCGCGGGTCACATTGGGGAATTCTTCGGCAGATATTTCTCCGCAGTGCGAAATCGTTACCTGCCGCGCGGTCAGGAATCCTTGGCCACGCTGAGGCTGTCTGCGACTTCTTCGCCGAACCACTGCTTAATGAGCTCTGCGTATTCGCCGCTGTCAGTCATTTCCTTCAGCATTGCGTTGAACTCTTCGGTGAGCTCCGTGTTGTCCTTCTTGACTGCCGCGCCCAGCTGCTCTCCGTTGGCGTAGGTTTCGACCAGTTCGAGTTTGTCGTCAGCCTTGGTTGCCGCTGAGATGACCGAGATATTGCCGATTGCGGCGTCGATCTTGCCGGCCATCAGGGCCTGTGTAAGCATTCCGCCGTTTTCGTACTGCACCGGGTTGATGCCCTCGTCCTGCGCGTAGGTTTCGCCCGAGGTTGCGGCCTGCACGCCGACCTTCTTGTCCTTGACGTCCTTCAGGCTCGAAAAGCCGTCCGACTTGGCGGCGGCCAGCCCGAGGTTGTCGTTGAGGTAAGGGTCGGTGAAGTCCATTTTCGTCTTGCGCTCATCGGTGATGGAGATACCGGAGATTGCGATGTCGCACTTGCCGGTGTCGAGCGAAGTGCCGGACTGGATTCCCTCGAAGGGGGTGCTCAGAACTTCGGTTTCAACGTCGAGGCGTTCGGCGAGTTTGTCTGCCAGGTCGATGTCAAAGCCGACCGTTTCACCGTCCTTGACGAACTCGAACGGTTCGTAGGGGACGGTGGCGCAGACGGTGAGTTTGCCGCTTTGGACCAGGCCGCTGTCGTCGGCGTCGCCTCCTCCGCATGCGGTCAAGGTCAGTGCGGTCACGGCGGTCAGTGCGGTGAGGATCTTCTTCACGGCTGCTCCTAGGGGTGTGTGGCGGGGGTCTGCCTGAGGTGGTGCTGGTGGCTGACCCGAGCTGCCATTAATGAATATGCATTGAGAAGAATAATAACTCATTGCGGGTGAGGTTCTGATCACGCCCCGTGTGGGGCTCGAATTCTCTGCGACACCTGGGCCGAGGTGCCAGGACAGCAAAAAGCCGGGCCCCGGCAGTGCGGGGCCCGGCTTTTCGCGCTGTCAGCTGTGGCTGACCGGATGTATGAAAATTCCGCTCAGTGGCGGTATCCCTCGATCTGCAGGCTGACCTTCGGTGCCAGCACGGAGCCGAGCGCGGTGATGGCTGCCAGCGTCATGAGCATGAGGGGTGCCGGCCACCATGCGCCGTCGACCATGCCGAGGAACAGTGTTGCGAGCATCGGCATGAATCCTGCCACGATCGCGGCGAGGTTCGAGCAGAGCGAAACACCCGAGGTGCGGTATTCCGGTTTGAACAGGGCGGTGATGACCGAGCCGTTGACCGCGTAGGACAGCGACACGCTCGTGATGCCCGCGGCAACACCGCAGATGACGAGTACGGAGATCTTGGTTTCGATCAGCCAGAACATGGGGAAGGCGAACGCCATGGTCAGCAGACCGCCGATCATCGAAGCGCGCGCCGAGCCGATCTTCTCGCCCACGCGGCCGTAGAAGATCATGACGATGATCTGCAGAACGGCGCCGATCATGGTTGCTGCGAGCATGAGGTTGGCCGGAAGTCCCAGGAAGTTCTTCCCGTAGGACACTGCGAACGTCGTCACGACGAAGAAGCCCGCCACACCCAGCAGAGTGGTCATGAAGCCTACGATGATGCCCAGCGGTGCTTCCTTCAGCAGCTTGAAGAACGGAACCGATTCCTTTTCGCCTTCGGCAATGAGCTTCTGGAACTCAGGGGTTTCATCCAGGTGCTGGCGGATGAAGAGAGCTACGAGCAGCAGCGGGATGGCGGCGATGAACGGGATGCGCCAGCCCCAGGCTTCAAAGCTTTCAGGCGGCAGGAGCACGCCGATGACGAAGAAGGCGCCGGACGACAGGATGGTGCCGATGGGCGAACCGACCTGCGGCATGACGGCGTAGCGTGCGCGTTTCTCCGGTGGAGCGGATTCAACTGCCGCCGTGACGGCTGAGCCCCACTCACCGCCGACGGCAAGGCCCTGCACAATGCGCAGCACGATCAGCAGGGTGGGTGCCCACACGCCGATCGTGGCGAATGTGGGCAGGACGCCGATGAGGCCGGTGGCCAGGCCGATGCCGGTGACGGTGACGATGAGGACGAGTTTGCGGCCGGCCTTGTCAGCCAGGTGGCCGAAGATGATGCCGCCGATGGGGCGGGCGATGAAGCCGACCGCCATCGTACCGAAGGAGGCCAGCAGAGCGGTGACCTTGTCGTCGGAGGCGAAGAAGTGGATGTTGAAGACAATGGCCGCGGCCGTGGAGAACAGGAAGAAGTCGTACCACTCCATGGCGGTGCCGACGAGGGCCGCGGTTGCGGCCCTGCGTGCCGTTCTTTCCTGTTGTTCCGGTGTCATTGAGGAAATTGCGGCGGTTCGCATATTGCCGCCTGACGGCTGAGTGGTGCTCACAGAGCCTCCCGGTGTGCAGCGCCGACTGTGGCGCGGACTACAGATTGGCTCCTCAGCCTAAACTCTCAGCCTGCTCACGCCAAGTTCACCCGCCGCGCACAGGAAGGCTGTGCGCGGCGAGTGACCACAACGCGATCAGGGCTGCAGAACCCAGTGGTTCTGCAGCCCTGATCGGCGGAAACGCTGTATCAGTCGGTGATGATGACGTCGAGAGTGCGCGGTCCGTGCACGCCGGCCACGCGCTGGAACTCAATGTCGACACTCGCGGACGGACCCGAAACCCACGTCTGCGGGGAGGTGGTCAGCCCTCGTTCTTCGAGCACGGCAACGCCCTCGGGGACGATTGTGCAGATGTCTTTCTTCTTGAGCACGATGATGTGGTGATCGGGCACCAGCGTGATTGCGCGGCGGCCGGTGTTCTCACCAGCCAGGCAGATGGTGCCGGTGTCGGCAATTGCGACCGTCGCACCCGTGACGACCGCGTCGACGGAGTCGAGTTCGTCGATCGACAGCGGCTCGTCCCGCGAGTCCTGAAGAACCTTTGCATCGGTCTTGTCAGCCCAGCCCGAGTCGAGGTCGTGCGGAACGACGATGCTGCCAGCATCCCCCAGCAGTTCGGCGACCTTCTGCGGCACCTGCGTGAGCGGCACCTCGTGAACTCCGGCGTCGTAGTCAACCAGGCGGTCGGTGAGCAACTCGATGCGCTCGGCCTCGCCCATATCAGCCGTCGTCCGGTACTCGCGGGGAATGTCCGAGCTGCTGATGGGTTCGGTGTTGCCCTCCGTGACGGGCCTGCCCAGCGCTGAGGCCAGGCGGTCGAGGATTGCGTGCTTGGCGTTCATGCGTTGTCTCCTCGTTCTTGCTTCCACCATTCGCGGAACGACTGCTTGGGCGGAGTGGGAATGGTGCGCGAGTGCGTCCACTTGCCGGCAACACCGGGCAGTGCCTTCACTCCGGCCTTGGGCGAGACGAGGTTCGCCAGCGGCAGGGCCTTCTGCGCTTTGCCGAAGCGGTCGCCGTCACTCATCAGCCAGCTGGCGGCGCTGAGAGCGGCATCGAGCTGGTTGGTGGGCACCTTGACCGGCTTCTTCTTTTCCTTTGCCTCGACGTCCTGATTGCGCAGGCGCACCAGGTGCTCGGGGATGTTGATCTTCACCGGGCAGGCGTCGTAGCAGGCCCCGCACAGGCTCGATGCGTAGGGCAGCGAGCCGTTGGCCGCCTCCTCGACTCCCGTCAGCAGCGGGGTGAGGATTGAGCCGATCGGGCCGGGGTAAACCGAACCGTATGCGTGGCCGCCGGCGCGTTCATACACGGGGCAGACGTTCATGCACGCCGAACAGCGGATGCAGTGCAGGGTTTCGCGGCTGGCTTCGTCAGACAGCACGCGGGACCGCCCGTTGTCCAGCAGGATCACGTGAACATTCTGAGGGCCGTCGCCGTCAGCCCTGCCGGTCCACAGCGACGAGTACGGGTTCATGCGTTCGCCGGTCGAAGAGCGGGGGAGCAGCTGCATGAACACGCTGAAATCGTCGAAGCTCGGCAGGAGCTTTTCAATTCCCATCACCGTGATGAGGGTTTCCGGAAGGGTCAGGCACATGCGGCCGTTGCCTTCGGATTCGACAACCGAAAGCGTGCCGGTGTCCGCAATGCCGAAGTTTGCTCCGGAGATCGCCACCTTGGTTTCGAGGAACTTGCGGCGCAGGTGCTTTCGCGCGGCTTCCGCAAGGTCTTCGGGGTTGTTCGACAGGTCGTCGGGAACATCCGACATGCCGCGCTTGAAGATCTCGCGGATTTCATTGCGGTTGCGGTGGATGGCCGGCACGAGGATGTGGCTGGGTCGGTCGTCACCCAACTGGACGATGAGTTCGGCCAGGTCAGTTTCAAGAGCGTCAATGTCGTGCTCGGCCAGGTATTCGTTGAGGCCGATTTCCTGCGTGGCCATCGACTTGACCTTGATTACCTCGCGACGGCCGTCTTCGAGTACGGGAGCATTTTCGACAACGAGATCTTCGACGATCTTGTTGGCCTCATCAGCATCGCGTGCCCAGTGAACCGTGCCGCCGGCAGCGGTGAAAGCCTCCTCAAACTGCTGCAGCAGCTCCGGCAGGTTCTTCATGACGTGGGCCTTTGTGGCAGAGCCGGCGGTGCGCAGTGCTTCCCAGTCCGGCATTTCGCTGATCCGCAGATTCCGCTTGTGGCGGATGGTTCCGGTGGCGTTGGTCAGCGACGCGCGCAGCTGCGCGTTCGTCAGTTCGTGTTCAGCTACTTCTGGAAACGGGGTGGCCTCCGTGAGGAAGCCCTTGCCCGGCGGTGGAACGGATGGGATGCCGAGGAATGTCTGAGTCATCGCAGGGAACCTCCTGTGACCATGCTGCGGTCGAGCATGAGCGGATTGTCCTTTGTCGAGGCGAGAATGCGGGCCATGTGCACGGTCGCGGGAGGTTCGCCCATGGCCGGCATGAGCTCCTCTTGCCGCTGCAGGCCGCCCCCGATGTGCATGAGGCAACTGGCATCGCCGCCGGAGCACACCGAAGCGCCGGTCGAGACGAGAGCTTCGACCTTGTCCTGGAGCATCGCGGTGGACACCTGCGGGTTCTTCACGGAGAACGTGCCGCCGAAGCCGCAGCACGAGTCTTGGTTCTGCGGCGCAACGACGGTCGCACCCTCCACGGTCGAAAGCAGACGCTCTTGCCGGTCGCCCAAGCGCAGCAGGCGCATGCCGTGACACGACGGGTGGTAGGCAATCGTGTGGGGGAAGTAGGAGCCGAGATCCTCAGCCGAGTTCGTCACCCCGGCGACATCCGTGAGGAACTGCGCGAGTTCGAGAGTGCGCCCGGCGATGTCGTCGGCACGGGACTTGAGGGATTCGTCGTTCTGCGATTCGGCGATCATGCCGTGCTGGTGGCCCAGCGAAGCGACACAAGACCCCGACGGGGCGACCGCCCAGTCCCATTCTTCTGATTCGAAGGCTTCGACGTGGTTCTTCACGACCGGGTAGGCCTGGGCGAAAGCGCCGGAGTTGATGTGCATCTGCCCGCAGCAGGCCTGCTTGCGGGGAAAGATCACGGTGTGGCCCAAACGCTCCAGGATCGCGACGGTTGCTTTCGCCGTCTCCGGGTACATCGCGTCCACAATGCACGTGGCGAACAGGGCAATCCGCATGGCTGCTCCTCTCGTGTTCGGCAGTGCGCGGCATGGCACTGCTCACAGTTTCAGCCTAGCGGAATTACAGCGACAGGACTTGGCGTGAAGCGCGTGATCTGCGATGCAGTGCAATGGCGATCAGCAGAAGCGCCAGGCCGACCACATTGAGGCCGATGCCGACAATAGCGGGCGACCGCAGGCCGTACCCGGCGGCCAGAACAATCCCGCCAAGCCACGCACCCGCCGCATTTGCGGTATTGAACGCGGCGTGGTTCATCGCCGCCGACAGGTTCGGGGCATCGTGTGAGTCGCGCAGCAGCCGCATCTGCAGGGCGGTGACGAAAACAGACCCGGAGATCCCCAGTGTGAACACGCACAGGAAAAGCATCACGGGAAGGTGAGCCGTGAACGCGAAGACAACCAGGGAAGACCCCATGAGAGAGGCCCCGGTGACGGCGCCTCGTTCGATTGAGGCGTCTGCGAGAGGACCCGCAACGACCTGTCCCACCGTCATTCCGGCGCCGTAGGTGACGAGGATCCAGGGAACGGCCCCTTGGGGGAGGTGGGCCAGGTCTGTGACGACGGGTGCGATGTAGGTGTAGACGGCGAACATGCCGCCGAAGCCGACAGCTCCGGCCAGGAGCGTGAGGATGACCTGCGGGTTCGCCAGAGAGCGCACCTCACCGCGGACCGACGGCGGGACCGTCGGCTGCACCGCAGGGACGATGACGAGGATCGCCACGACGGTGACTGCGCCAATCGCGGCAATCAGCAGATAGGCGAGCCGCCAGTCGAGGTGGGACCCAACAGCGGTTGCCGCGGGAACACCGAGGATTGCGGCGACTGTGAGCCCCAAACCGACGGCGGCCATGGCGCGAGCGCGTCTTCCCTCCTGGACGATTCCGGCAGCGGCAACCGCGGCCAGGCCGAAATAGGCTCCGTGCGGCAGACCCGTGAAGAAGCGGGCCGCCAGCAGGGCCGGGAGGCTGGGTGCAGCGGCGACCCCCACGTTGCCGAGGGTGAAGATGGCGGCCAGGACCACCAGCAGCATTTTGCGGTTGAGCTTCGCCCCGAGTGCCGTGATGACCGGGGCGCCGATGACAACACCGAGCGCGTAGAGAGTGACAGCGGAACCGGCGTGGGTGATCGACGTCGAAAACGCTTCCGCAATGTTCGGAAGCAAGCCCATGGTTGCGAATTCCGTTGTCCCAATGCCGAAGGTGCCGACCGCCAGAGCGGTGATGGCTGCAATGATTCTTCCGCGCGAGTGCTGCTGGGGCATGCTGGTTATTATGGCTCAGTGCCGAATTCTGCTGAAAACCCAGTGTCATCGCCGGTTTTTCCCGCCCCGGTGCGCCACCGCTGGTACGAAAACATGCTGGGATTCATCACCGGCAGCTACCTGACGTCGATCGGTCTGGCCATTCTGCACTCAGCGCAGGCGGTCACCGGCGGGACGGCTGGTCTGGCGCTGCTCGTCAGCTATGTCGTCGACCTGCCCATCGGTGTGCTTTTCCCGCTGGTCAATCTGCCGTTCTTCGCACTGGCCATCTGGAAGAAGGGGTGGGGATTCACCCTGCGGACCCTTCTGGCAGTGTCGGTTGTCGGTGTGCTGGCTGATTTCAACGAAGCGATGCTCGGCCTTCACGACCTCCCGATTCTCTACGGGGTGCCCACCGGCAGTGTGATTGCGGGTGTCGGCATTCTCATTCTGTTCCGCCACGGAGCATCTTTGGGCGGATTCAATATTCTGGCGCTCATCCTGCAGGAGCGGGCGGGTCTCAACGCCGGTTCGGTCCTCATGGCGCTCGATGCCGTCATTGTGCTGGCGTCGTTCTTCGTCAGCCCGTGGCAGACGGTGCTGGTCTCCGTCATCGGCGTTGTTGTGCTCAACATAGTGCTCGCCGTCAACCACAAGCCCGGCCGCTACACCGGATACTGACACGGCGGCAGGCTCGCAGGCTGCTGACCGCTCAGGCGGCGATTGCGCGGAACACGACGGCTGATGCTGCGGCCAGCAGAGCGCTGGCGGGCATGCCCATAAGCCAGACTGATATCACGAACACCAGGGTGCGCAGACGATTCCGACTGCGCCAGGCGAACCTGCTGTGCGGTGAGGCCAGCCCCGCGCCGATATTGGTGCCGACCACGAGGAAGCTCATGGAGATCGGCACGCGGAGAACGAACGCCGCCAAGTAGGACAGCACGGCAGCAACCATGGTCGAGGTGCCGGCCCCCACCGGGTCGAGGGTCGACAGGCGCCTTGAGACGGTGTCGGCAACACGCCATCCGGACAGGAGCGTGCCGCCGGCAATGGCCAGGGCGCTCAGCACGATGATGATCCACAGCACGTAGCCCGGCAGCTGGTTCATGCTGGTGTCGCCGCGCGAAGAGAGCCACGCGGCAATGAAGACGGCGCCGATTTTCTGCGCGTCCTGCGAACCGTGGGCGACAGACAGGGCGGCTGTTCCCACGGCTGTACCCTGACGGAACACTCGGAAGACGGGCTTCGGTGAACGGTTGAGCAGAAACGGCATCAGCAGGGTGAGCGCAAGCCACGCGATGAAAAGCGCGGCAATCGGACTGATGGCCAGACGGAACAGCGAATCCACGACCAGGTCCGTGTTGAGCGGCTGCGCACCGTAGATGAAACCGGCTCCCAGCAGACCGCCGAAAAGGCAGTGCGTGGCTGAAATCGGGACCGCAAGAAAATACGTCGAGGTGTTGATGACCAGAGCCGCGAACAGTCCCGGAATCAGGATGAGCAGAAGATCGTGCCCCAGGGTGTCCACGGTGAGCAGGTGACCCGTCAGCGCCAGAAGGAGCCCCTGCCCCAGCAGCGCGCCGATGAAGTTGAATACCGCACACATGAGGAGAGCCTGGCGGGGGCGCAGCGTGCGCGTGGCCACCGCATTGCCCACCTGCATACCGGCATCGTGGAAGCCGTTGGAAACACCGAAAGCCAAGCACAGAAGGCCGGCGGCCAGAAGCAGAGGGTCCACGGTCAGGATTCCGTCAGAGCAATCTCTGCCACGATGCGGCCGACCTCCTGGAAAGCATTGCAGGTGTCCCGGAACGTCAGAGTCAGCTGGATAGCGGCGCTGAGGTACACGGATCCTTTGCGCGAAGCCGGCACGGTGTCCGACAGCTGCAGGCGCAGAGCCAGCGCGCGCTTGGACAGGGTGTGGACCGACGCCGTGTACTCCCACTGGTCGAATTTGGCCGGCAGTCGCTGCGTCATGCGCTTGGTGTTGTCCGCGTAGTTCGACAGCAGGGCAAGCATTTCCAGTGCGCCCGCTGGGAGCTCTTCAAAAGCAGATGATGTCAGGGCGAAGCCCACCGAGCGCAGTTCGTAGCAGCAATCGCGCATAGCGGCGGCCAGCCGGTACAGCAGCGCGCGGTCGATCGGCGTGAGATAGGACTCGCGCAGAGCGCGCGTCAGCGCATCGAAGTGATCGTCGGCTTTGCCCGCGATGATTTCGAGCTGTGCTTGTGCTTCGCGACGATGTGGGGCGTCAATGCCGGAAAGTTCAGCCAGGACGAGGTTGGCTTCCTGCATGGCGGAAGACAGCTGGGCGAGCAGATCAAAGAAAACTGCGCTCGCGGCCTTTCGGGGCATGTCCTGTCCTCGTCTATTCAACACATAGGGGGGTGGTGTCGGGCCGAGTGCGCCTCTCGGCGGAAGGCCGCTCGAAGCGGCAAATGTTGGAGCCCGGGGCATCTGGCGGCCCGACACCGGTGCTCCGAAGAGCACACCTCCACTGTAAGCGACCCAGCGGAGCGAAGACCAGCTGTGCGGAGCCGCTAAACCAAACGTCCGCGGCGGAACTCTTCGGCACAGGCGCGCAGGTCGTCGCTCATCTGCGCAAATGACCGCAGACCAGAGTTGTCGGCATCGTCAGCGGCCCGTCCGCGGGTGACAATCGCAACAAAAGCCGCGGCACGTTCGAGCGCGATTGCGAAGTCCCCGCGAAACGCCCCGCGCATGATGTCGTCGACAACATCGGCCAGCTCTTCCGGGGTGGGCATGGGAGGGGTGCCCGCGATCACCTCGGCCACCGTGGAACCCCCGTCAGCAAGACCGGTGCGATACCAGCGGGAGGCCTCGGCACCTCGGCGGCGGATCCAGGTGCGCAGCACGTACAGGCGCCACAGCGCGCCCGGCAGGGAAACCGCGGGGGACCGCGCCCACAGCTGCGCAATCTGCTCCAGACCGTGCTCGTCAGCCAGGCGGACAAAACGCTCGGTGCTGGCAGAATCCCGCGTGCGGGAGGGATCGGTGATCACCATGCCTGCAAGCTCGTGAGCAAGCTCGGACTGCTCAGCCGGGCCGGGGCGCAAATCGGTGCCATCGAGGTTCGGGCGGCGCACGGGTTTGTGGAACCGGCGTTCGGAGCTCATGGATTCCAGTCTAAGGAGCCGTTCAGAACCGCCTACTACAGTGGGGTTCGTGTCTAAGACAAACAAAGCGCTCAAGGGCGCACAGAAGGCCGCGGGCTTTGCCGTGCGCCGCGACGGAACTCTCCAGCCGGCCGTTGAGGTTTCGCTGAGCAAACTGCTGAGCGTGCAGCGGCCCATGGTGTTGGCCTACCTGCGGACCATGCGCAGGCGCAATCCGGACGCATCCCCGCAGGAACTGGCCGACATCATCGGCAAGCACTACCGCAACGTGGCCATGGGCTCCGGCGCGGCCGTCGGCGCTGTTGCCGTTTTCCCGGGTTTGGGCACAACTGCCGCGCTCGGAGTCTCAGCCGCTGAAACCGCCGGGTTCCTCGAAGCCTCCGCACTCTACGCGCAGGCTATGGCCGAACTGCACGGAATGACGATTGTCGACCGCCCCCGCGCCAACGCTCTGGTGCTGGGCCTCATGCTGGGCAAAGCCGGGCGGAAACTGGTGCGCCAATTCTCAGAAGACGCCGGGGTTGCCGGCCAGACGAACGTCGAGCGCACCGGACGGGCGTGGGCGTCGATGGTCACGCAGTCCATCCCGTCGAACCTCCTGAACTCACTCATCAAGAAGATGCGCGACGAGATGATCAAGCGCTACAGCACGAAGACGATCGGCTCGACCATCGGTCGGATCCTGCCGTTCGGACTGGGCGCTGCCGTCGGCATCATGGTCAACCGGTCAATGGCGAACGTCGTCATCAAAAGCGCCTCGAGTGCCTTCGGCGACATGCCGGATGATTTCATCGCCGAAACCGACCCTCGGATCACCAGCCTGCGCGAAGACCGGAAGATTCTGAGTTCACTCAAGAAGCTGGGTGCACTTGTCGGCAAGCGCAAGAAGTCCGACGATGGCTCCGGTGACTCGGCCGATTCTGCTGCTTCGGGTGAGCTCAGCATGGTCGATGACATTGCCGAGCTTGATGAAGGTGCGAGTGACGGCGCGGAGGCTGAAGCTGCGAGCGTCGCGTCTGGCACTGCCGCGTCTGGCACTGCCGATGACGGTCCGCGCACACACCGCGGCTGACGGCCTGCGCACACACCGCGGCTGATTCCTGACTGAGCGCTGACTTCGGCGCGGGCACTTCAGCGCACCGTCAGGCCAAGCCAGATTTGCGGTTTAATGCAGTTTCACGCGTTAATGCGCCGCATTACAGCGCAAATCTGCATTAAAGCGTGATTCCGGCGGCGAAGAGCTGCAACGGCGAAGAGCTGGCACAGGAGGCGACGTGGACGCCAGCGGCGACGGGCTGCCGCCGGCGCATTGGATACAGTCGCTTCCATGACTGGACCAAGGCCTGCCCGCACCGCCGCCGCGTGGATGACCGCGGTGGGTCTGCTGGCAATCTCACTCAATCTGCGCGCCGCCGTGTCCTCAATTGGGCCGGTGATTGACGACATCCGCGCTGACCTTGGCTTTTCTGCTGCCGCGGCGTCGCTTCTGACCACGATTCCCGTCGTCGCCTTCGGCATCTTCGCCTTTGCGGTGCCCGGGCTGTCGAAGCGTTTGGGGATGCACCGACTCCTGGGCCTCGTTCTGGTGGTCCTGGCCGCGGGCATTCTTCTGCGCAGCGTGCCCGGGCTCGCCCTGCTGTTCCTCGGCACGTGCCTCGTAGGTGCTGCCATCGCGGTGGGCAACGTAGTCATTCCGGCTGTCATCAAAAGTGATTTCGCCGCAAAGTCCGGGCTCATGATGGGCCTGTACTCCACATTCATCGGCATCGGCGCGTCACTCGGCGCGGGACTGACCGTGCCGCTGCGGGACAGTTTCGGTGGCAGCTGGCGCTGGGCGCTGGCCGCGTGGGCCGGTCTGGCCGTATTCGCGTTGCTGACCTGGGTTCCCCAGATAATCCGGCGAGGTGCCGGAACCAAACCCGGCGGCACCTCGGCAGACGAGGTGGGGCAGGGGGAGGACCGCATCAGCGGCCCCCACGCCGTGAAGGTGAGCGCGGGAATGCGCCAGCTGCTGACCGACCCGGTTGCGATCGCGGTGACGCTGACAATGGGCATTCAGTCGATGACGTACTACGCGTCGCTCACGTGGGTGCCGTCGATCTTCATGGCCGCGGGAATGCCTGCGGACAAAGCCGGGTGGATGGTGGCGTTTACCGTGTTCCCGGCAACTGTCACTTCCCTTCTTGCGCCGGTGTTCGCCCAGCGGGTTCGACCCACGTGGCTGCCGATGCTGATTGTGGTCGGGCTGGGTATGAGCAGCTTTGTGGGGATGCTGACTGCTCCGCTGGCCGCACCCTATGTGTGGATGACGTTGCTGGGCTTTGCCCAGGGTGCGCAGCTGGCACTGAGCTTGAGCTTCATTGTGTGGCGCTCGCCTTCGGTGCCGATGACGGCGAAGGTGTCGACGATGGCGCAGGGCTTCGGCTACATTCTGGCAGCCGCCGGTCCGATTGGAATGGGTGCCCTGCACTCTTTCAGCGGAGGGTGGACCGTGCCGATCATCGCTTTGCTGTGCGTGTACGCCGTGCTGTTTGCGGTGTCAGTGCTGGCGGCCAGGGACGGCTTCGTGCTGGGCCGCGCAGGCAGGGAGGTCGTCGCTGACTGAAGGGTGCGCTGTGCCGACGGTTGTGCGCATTCGCCGGGATACCCCAGATTTGCGCTTTAATGCAGATTCACGCGCAAATGCGGCGCATTAAAGCGTGAATCTGCATTTGCGCGTGACTCTGGCACGGCGCTCACATGCCGCTGAAGTCCGGGCGGCGCTTTTCCATGAACGCGGCAAAGGCTTCACGTGCGGCCGGTTCGTGGAGCATGGCGCTGAAAGTCTGAGCTTCGTCGTCAATGCGCTCCAGGATCTGCTGGCGCAGCGCTTCCGGTCGCAGCAGCTCCTTCGTCACGCGCAGCGACTTTGCGGGTTTGGCCGCAAGCTTCGCCGCGGTTTCCTGCGCCTTCGGGAGCACCTCGTCAGGTTCGAGAACAGCGTTGACGAGCCCCGCCTCGTAAGCCAGTTGGGGAGAGAACGGCTCGCCCAGCATGAGCAGCTCAGCCGCGCGGGCATGCCCGACGACTTTGGGAAGCAGCAGGGACGATGCGGCTTCCGGGCACAGCCCCAGGTTGACGAACGGCAGGCTGAGCTTCGCGTTGGTTCCGGCGTACACCAGGTCGCAGTGCAGAAGCATGGTGGTGCCGATGCCGACGGCCGGTCCGCACACGGCTGCGACCAGCGGCTTGGGGAACACGGCAAGAGTGTGGAGGAAGCGGAAGACGGGCCGTGAAAGGCCCACCTCGGCAGGTGTGTTCTGGAAATCGCCGAGGTCGTTGCCCGCACTGAAAACGCGTTCGCTGCCCTGGACGACGACCACGCGAACATCGCTGTTGTCGACTGCGGCTTCAAGTGCGTCGGCCAGCGCGGTGTACATATCGTTCGTCAGCGCGTTCTTTTTGTCTTCGCGGTTGATGGTGATGGTCAGCACCCCGGCGTCGACGGCGGTCAGAACTTCGCTCATATTCACTCCTGAAAGTCTGTGGCTGGTGTCACTGTAGCGAATTCTGACTGCTGTGACGCTTTGCCTGCGCGAATTGTTGCGCTTGATTGCAGGCGCAGGCGCAGCAGCGGGTTTTATTGCATGCGGGTTTTATTGCATTCAGCGACATGCGCGCCCGAATCCAACTGGTTGGAACCGTATAGTTGAGGCTCGAATCATTGGGTCTGTCGGCCGTGCCGCTGCAATTGCGGTGGCCGGGGGCGACGTGAAGGGAAGGGGTCCGGTGGAACGACCTGCTGTCAGTCGCAGAGCTGTCCTCGGCGCCGGTGCGCTCGCCGCCTTGGGCCTCGGCGGCAGTCTTGCCGGCTGTTCTCCGCTGATTCCTGACGGCGGTCTGCGCCCCGACGGCACGGTGCGGGTGTCGCACTACCTCACGCCCAGCTACACGGACCTTGAGCCGTCCATTGCGCAGTTCGCGAAGAACGTCGATGCGCGCTTGGGTGAGGGAACCGCTGATGTCTACGGCGCCGGCACGCTGCTGAACTCCGATCAGACCCTCAACGGTCTGCTGCGTGCCGTTGCGGATGTTGCTATGCAGACTTCAAGTTTTGTGTCGACGAGCTTCCCGATTCTGGGGGCTATTGAACTTCCCTTCAGCGGTGCGGACTATCCGACGTTGAAAGAGGCTGTGAGCCCGCATTCGGACCTGCGCAAGACCTTCAATGCGGAGTTTGCCAAGAAGGGCGTCATGAGTGTGGGCACCATCATGTGTCCCACCGAATGGATCTACACCGTCAACCGTCCGGTGACGAAGCCGGAGGATATTCGGGGTCTGCGCATTCGCGTGTCCGGCCACGTGGAGGGCGCGATGCTCAAGGCCCTTGGCGCCGCTCCCGTCGCCCTGTCGTCAGCCGAGGTCTACGAGGCGCTGGAGCGCGGCACGGTCGATGGGATGGTGTCCTATCCCGGCACTGTTGTGTCCCGGTCACTGCAGGATGTTCTTCGCTATGCCACGATCGGCCATTTCGGTGCGTACACCTATGACGCCTACGCCAACCTCGACTGGTTCAACCGTGTGCCGCAGGAGGTGCGAGAGGCCGTGCACGACTCTGGTCGCGTGTTCTCGGTTGACGGCACGAAGCTGGCCAAAGACGTGCAGGATGACGAGTACATGCCGGTTTTCGAAAGCTCGGGCATTGAGCTCATTGAGCTTGATAAGAGTCAGACTCGTCAGTTCCGCAATGCGACGAAATGGGTTGAGGACTGGTGGAGGAGCAAGGTGGGCGATGACGATCTTGCCGATCGTGCGCTGGAGCAGGTGAGGAACCCGTGACAGTGCTGTCGAAGATCGCCCACGCCCTGCGCATGCTGGCCGGTGTCATTGTTGTGGTGTTGGTGCTCATCACCGGCTATGACGTCATCATGCGCTATGTTTTCGCTCTGCCTTTGGACTGGTCGATCACCATCAGCTCAGTGGGGCTCATTGCGATCATCATGTTGGCAATCCCGGATGTTGCGCTTCGCGGTGAGCACATTGCGATGGATCTCTTCTACCGCCAGTTCAGCCCGCGTGTGCAGAAGATTGCCGATGCGGTTGTCGCTGCAGCCGCCTTCGCCGTGTGTCTGACAGCGGGTGTGGTGTCGCTGAACACGTTCGCGTCGTTCTTCGGTGCGCAGATCCAAACGGCCGGCAATTTCAATATTCCGGTGTGGATTCACTACTTCCTGGTGGCGTTCGGCTTCCTCACGTCAGCCGTCACGATTCCTCTGCAGTACGTCCTGCGGACTCGCGAGGTGGATGCCCGGTGAACGCTGTCATCGTCTGTTTTGCGCTGCTCGTCTTGGCAGTTCTCATTGCGCTGCGCGCCCCGATCTTTGTGGCGCTGTCGGCGTCGGGGATCATCGGTCTGCTTCTGTTGGAGGGCCCGCGCGGTCTGGAGCAGGTGCCGATCGCCTTTGTCTCCCAGCTGGAAAGCTATTCGCTGGTTGCTGCCCCCATGTACATCCTCATGGGGGAAATCCTGGCCGTCGGCGGTTTGGGCCGGGCGTTCTTCCGTTTTGCCCATGCGTGGCTGGGCAGGCTGCCCGGCGGTCTGGGTGTGGCTTCGGTCGGTTCGTCGACGGTTTTCGGTGCGATGTCGGGCGTGTCCCTGTCTTCGGTTGCCGTGGTCGGTCGCATGGCCGTGCCGGAAATGCTTGAGCGCGGTTACCGGCCGTCCTTTGCGACGGGGTCGGTTGTCGCTTCGGGCGCTCTGGCGATGCTCATACCGCCCAGCCTGATGTTCATTCTGTACTCGTCGATTTCCGGTGTGGGCATCGGCGAGCTGTTTGCGGGCGGTCTTGTGCCTGGTTTTCTCTTGGCGACTGTCATGGCTCTGTACGTCATGATCACTGCGCTGGTCCGCCCGGATATTGCTCCGCGCACGGAAGCCAAAGTGGCGCTGGGGGAGAAGCTGGCGGCGACGAAGAAGGTCCTGCCCTCGCTCGTGCTCATTGTGCTGGTTCTGGGCTCCATCTACACCGGCATCGCCACGGCGACGGAGGCCGCCGCGGTCGGCGTCATCGGCGCGATTGTGGTCGTCGGTGTTTTTGAGCGCCAGCTGTCGTGGGCGAACATCAAGAAGATCCTGGCTGAGACCACGCAGATTTCGGCCGGCCTGCTCATCATCGTCGGTGCGGCGTTTGTGTTTTCGCAGATGCTGGTGCTCGTTCGCTTTGCCGAGCACGTTACCGAGTGGGCGGGTGCGCTCACTGTCCCGTCGTGGGTCGTTGCCGTTCTTCTGCTGCTGGTCGTGATGGGGCTGGGCTGCCTGGTCGATGCGGCTTCACTGCTGCTGGTGACCACCCCGATTCTGCTGCCGATCTTCACGGCACTGGGCTACGACCCGCTGTGGTTGGGCGTCATTCTGGTTGTCGTGCTCGAAACCGCAGTCATCACCCCGCCGGTGGGACTGAACCTGTACGCCATGAAATCAGTGATGCCGCAGTTGGCGATCCAGGACATCATCCGAGGTGCGGTGCCGTATCTGCTCATCGAACTTGCCCTCATGGTTGTCATGATCTTTGTGCCGGAGATCGCCACCTGGTTCCCGGGAATCATCTCGGTCAAATAATCGGCTGATATTCAGCATCTGTTCATCTTCCTCTATACTTGTGGCCGAATTGCGGTGCTGATCACATTTCGGCAGTGCCGCCGGAGGCTTATCCGCGTCTGCGAACCCCGCTCGCGGGATGCGGCGGTTGAGCCTGTACCTGACCCTCACGGAGGTTGAATTGAAGAGCAATCGGAAACTGCTGGCGGCTCTGTCGCTGGTGACCACGGCCGCGCTGGGCCTCACAGCCTGCGGCGGCGGTGGCGGCGACAATGGCGACGCCGGCGGCGGTGACTCATCGGCAGTCATCACCACCAACGGAACTGAACCGCAGAACCCGCTGATCCCCACCAACACCACCGAAGTCGGCGGCGGCAAGATCATCGACCTGGTGTTCTCCGGGCTGACCTCGTTCGACGAAAACGGCGAAGTCCGCATGGACCAGGCCGAATCGGTCGAACCGAACGACGACGCCACCGTGTGGACCGTCAAGCTGAAGGAAGACGCGAAGTTCACCGACGGCAGCCCCGTCACCGCAGACTCCTACATCAACGCCTGGAACTACGGCGCTGACCCCGCAAACGCACAGGGCGGCCAGTACTTCTTCGAAAACATCAAGGGCTACTCGGCAGACAAGGACGGTGCTGAGCTCACCGGTCTGGAAAAGAAGTCGGACACCGAGTTCACCGTCACCCTCAACAGCCCGGAAGCTGACTTCGCCAAGCGCGTCGGCTACTCGGCATTCGTGCCGATGACCGACGAAGCTCTGGAAGACACCAAGAAGTTCGGCGAATCGCCCGTCGGCAACGGCCCGTACAAGCTGGAAGCCGAGGACTCCTGGGTCCACAAGCAGGGCATCAAGCTGGTCAAGAACGAGGACTACTCCGGTCCGCGCGAAGCCAAGAACGGCGGCGTGGAGATCAAGTTCTACGAATCGCAGAAGACCGCCTACTCTGACGTGCAGTCCGGCAACCTCGACATCCTCGACCAGGTTGACCCGTCGAACTTCCAGACCTACGAGGGCGACTTCCCGGAAACTCACGTCAACCAGGCTGCCGCGATCGTCCAGACCATGACGATCCCCACCTACCTCGACCACTTCAAGATGGACGAGGAAGGCAAACTGCGCCGCCAGGCCATTTCGATGGCTCTTGACCGCGACCAGATCACCGACAAGATCTTCCAGGGCACCCGCACCCCGGCTAAGGACTTCACTTCGCCGACCCTCGAAGGATGGGACGACTGGGGTCAGAACATCGACGGCAACGAAGTGACCGAGTTCAATGCCGAAAAGGCCAAGGAACTGTGGAAGAAGGCCGACGAAATCAGCAAGTACGACGGCACCTTCACGATCGCCTACAACAACGACGGCGGTCACGAAGAGTGGGTCACCGCTGCTGCGAACTCGATCGCCAAGACCCTCGACATCAAGGCTGAGGGCAAGGCATACCCGTCGTTTGCCGAACTGCTTGACGACGAAGAGCAGGACAAGATGACCGGTGCATTCCGCTCCGGATGGCAGGCCGACTTCCCGGCCCAGGTCAACTTCCTCGCTCCGCTGTACCAGAGCGGGGCCGGTTCGAACTACGCTCGCTACTCGTCGAAGGAATTCGATGAGGCGCTCAAGGCCGGTTCGTCCGAAGCTGATGCTGACAAGGCAGCTGAGAAGTTCGCCGAAGCACAGGGCATCCTCATGAAGGACCTGCCGGTTGTGCCGCTGTGGTACCAGAACGTCAACGGCGTGTGGAACGACCAGGTGCAGAACGTAAAGTTCGGCTGGAACTCCGTCCCGCTGTACGACCAGGTCACCAAGGGCTGACATCCATAACAGATGACTGACTGAATACCGCGGAGTGCAAGTTTATGCACTCCGCGGTATTCTTCGGTCTTGATCCCCGGTCGCGGAAAGCCCGCGGCGCTGTAAAGAACCGAAACGAACAGAGGCTCTTATGCTCTGGTACATCGGCCGAAGGCTGCTCCAGCTGATTCCCGTTTTCTTCGGAGCGACCTTTCTGATCTACCTCATGGTGTTCGCACTCCCCGGCGACCCAATCGCTGCGCTCTTCGGCGGCAAAACACCGCCGCCGGCTGTTATCGACGCCCTCCGCGCGCAGTACAACCTCGACAAGCCGTTCATCGTCCAGTACCTCATCTGGGTCGGCGGCGTATTCACTGGCGACTTCGGCATCGCCTACAACGGTCAGGCAGTCAGCGACATCATGGCCCGCGCCTTCCCGCTGACCGCCAAACTGGCTGTTCTCGCACTTCTCTTCGAAGCGATCATCGGCATCACGGTTGGCCTTGTGGCCGGTCTGCGCAAGGGCGGCGTGTTCGACACCGTGTCGCTCGTCGTGTCGCTTCTGCTGATCTCGGTGCCGACGTTCGTCGTCGGCTTCCTCATTCAGTACATCTTCGGCGTTGAACTGGCCCTTATACCGACCTCGGTGTCGGCCAATGCGGGCATTTCGGCGTACATCGCACCCGCGTTTGTTCTCGCATCAGTGTCGATCGCGAACACTCTGCGCCTGACCCGCTCATCCGTAGCAGAAAACATGGGCGCTGACTTCGTCCGCACGGCTTCCGCCAAGGGCCTGTCGCGCGGGCGCGTCATCCGGGTGCACATTCTGCGCAACTCGCTCATCCCGGTTGTGACCTACCTCGGTATTGACCTCGGCGCACTGATGGTCGGTGCGATCGTCACAGAAGGCATCTTCAACATCCCCGGCGTCGGCGGCACCGTCTACCAGGCCGTGATCCGCGGTGAAGGCCCGACCGTCGTGTCGTTCGTCGCCGTGATGGTCATCATCTTCATGTTGGCCAACCTTCTGGTCGACATTCTCTACGCTGTCCTCGACCCGCGTATTCGCTACGGGAAGTGACTCATGAAACGCTATGTAGCTCCCATTGCAGAAACACCTCTCGCAGCTGTCGACGAGGTCGACGTTTCGACGAAGCCCACGAGCATCTGGGGTGATGCGTGGCGCGACATGCGCAAACGCTGGCTCACCTGGGTGTGCCTGGCACTCGTCGGGCTCGTGGTGTTCGCCGCTCTCTTCCCGCAGCTGCTCACATCGGGGGACCCCTCCGGTGCGGCCTGCGACCTCGGCAAATCGCTCAACAAGGCTGAGCCCGGCCACCCCTTCGGCTTCGACCGTCAGGGCTGTGACGTGTACACGCGCGTCATCTACGGCACTCGCGCCTCGCTTGCTGTCGGCCTGCTGTCGACCGGACTGGCAACACTGCTGGGCGGCATCATCGGTGCGGCCGCCGGCTACTTCGGCGGCTGGCTCGACTCCGTCGTGTCCCGCATCGGCGATATCTTCTTCGCCATCCCATCGGTGCTCGGCGCTATCGTCATGATGCAGGTTGCCCCGTTCGGCCGCGGCATCTGGACGCTGTCGCTGACGCTCGCGGTGTTCGGCTGGCCGCAGGTTGCCCGCATCATGCGCGGTGCCGTGCTCACGGTCAAACAGTCCGACTTCGTGACAGCGGGAATCGCGCTCGGCGTTTCACGCACCAAGAACCTCATTCGCCACGTCATTCCGAACTCGCTGGCGCCGGTCATCGTCATCGCGACCGTGTCGCTCGGCACGTACATCGTGGCCGAAGCAACCCTGTCGTTCCTCGGTGTCGGATTGCCGCCGTCGGTCATTTCGTGGGGCTATGACATTTCGACCGCACAGAACGTCATCCGCACCGCTCCCGGCCTGCTGTTCTACCCGGCCGGGGCTCTTGCCCTGACCGTTCTTGCGTTCCTGCTGCTGGGCGACATCGTCCGCGACGCACTCGACCCGAAAGCGAGGACCCGCCGATGACGGAAGCCAACCAGCACACTGACAAGACCGCAGCTGCAGCTGCGCAGGCAGCGGCACCCGCTGGCACCTCGGCAGATGCCGCACCGCTGCTGGACGTGAAAGACCTCGAAGTCACGTTCTCGACCCTTGCCGGTCCGGTCAACGCCGTCCGCGGTGTGAGCTTCGAACTGGGCCGCGGCGAGAACCTGGCAATCGTCGGCGAATCCGGGTCCGGAAAATCGACCGCCGTGACCGCGATCCTCGGCCTGCTGGCCGAGAACGGCAAGGTCACGGGTGGGCACGCCCTGTTCAAGGGCAAGGACCTCACGAAGCTGTCGCGCCGGGAAATCGAAGACGTTCGCGGTAAGGAGATCGGCTACGTCCCGCAGGACCCGATGTCGAACCTCAACCCGGTGTGGAGCATCGGCTTCCAGGTGCGCGAAACCATCGAGGCGAATACTCAGCTGCGCGGCAAAGAAGCGGAGGCGCGGGCAATCGAGGCGCTCAAGGAGGCCGGTCTGCCGGACCCGGGCAGCCGACTCAAGCAGTTCCCGCACCAGTTCTCCGGCGGTATGCGCCAGCGTGTGCTTATCGGCATCGGCATGGCGGCCCGTCCGGACCTGCTGGTGGCAGACGAACCCACCTCAGCGCTCGATGTCACGGTCCAGCGGAAGATCCTCGACCACATTGACACCCTGACCAAGGAGCACGGCACCTCGGTCATCTTCATCACCCACGACCTCGGCCTGGCTGCTGAGCGCGCCAAGAAGCTCGTGGTGATGTACAAGGGCCAGGTGGTTGAGTACGGCGATTCGCAGGAGATCCTGCAGGACCCCCAGCACCCGTACACCAAGCGGCTCGTGGGCGCGGCACCCTCTCTGGCATCGCGCCGCATCCAGGCGGTCATGGATGGCGATTCGCAGGCGGCCTCGGCTGCCGACCAGGCTCTGCTGGAACGCGAAAAGGCCTCCGCTTCTGATGCCGGAGACGCTCCGCTCATTGAGGTCAAGAACGTCACCAAGGTCTACAAGATCCGTCAGAAAGGCTTGAAGACCACGGACTTCAAGGCTGTTGACGATGTCAGCTTCTCCATCCCCAAGGGCAGCACCTTAGGGATTGTGGGCGAGTCCGGTTCCGGAAAGTCGACGATCGCGAAGATGTTCCTCAAACTTGAGGACATCACGTCCGGTTCGATGATGTTCGACGGTGAGGACGTTGCCAGCTGGCCCAAACGTCGTCTGCTGGAGTTCCGCCGTCGCGTGCAGCCGGTGTTCCAGGACCCCTACGGAACCCTGGACCCCATGCGCTCGATTGGCACGTCGATTGCCGAGCCGCTTGTCACCCACAAGATCGGCAATCCGCGCACCCGGCACGCCATGGTCGAGGAGCTGCTGAACCAGGTGTCGCTGCCGAAGGCCACGGCCAACCGCTATCCGGGTGAACTGTCCGGCGGTCAGCGTCAGCGCATTGCGATTGCCCGCGCGTTGGCTCTTAAGCCCGAGGTTCTTGTGTTGGACGAGGCCGTTTCGGCCCTCGACGTTCTGGTGCAGGGGCAGGTGCTTGACCTGCTGGCACAGCTGCAGCGTGAACTGGGTCTGACCTACATGTTCATCACCCACGACCTCGCGGTTGTGCGGATGGTCGCTGACCACGTGGCTGTTATGCGCGAGGGCCGGCTGGTTGAGCAGGCCACAACGGACGAGGTGTTCGACAGCCCCCGCGAGCAGTACACGAAGGATCTTCTCGACGCCATCCCGGGAGGCAAGTTCCTGCTGGGACTGTGACCCGGTTTCGGGCTGAAGAAACACACGAGGTGCCGGTGCAGAATTCTGCACCGGCACCTCGTTTTTGTGTGGGGTCGGAAGGCCGCAGCGGCTGCCGCGCTCACTTCCAGGTGATGGCGATTTCGATTTCGGACTTGCCGCCTTCTTTGACCTCGATTTCGTATTCGTAGGTCACGGTGTCGGGGACGTCGACGGTGACGTCGTGTTCGCCGTCGGTCACGCGGACCTTGTTCTGGCGGGCCAGGGCGTCGGCGAGTTCGCGCAGGCGCTCTGCGGCCTGTTCGCGGGTCATGGTTTCTTCGGTTTCGTGTTCAAAGAGTTTGCTCATGCGCCCATTCAAACAGGGGAGTGTGAACGGTCGGTGAGTGCGAGCCGGCGGCTTGAGCGGCGGCAGGGTCAAGCGATGACGGCGAGAACGATGGAGGCTGCGGCTAGGCCTGTGAAGACGAGCCACGAGGCGGTGTTCCAGGATCGGCGCACCTGCCGGGGTGCGCTGTTCTCCTTGTTTTTCTCTCCGCTGTGTTCGGCGATTGTGCGGCGGATCAGGTCGACTGTGCCCGGCTGTGCGTGATCGGGAATGGCCTTCGGGTCGATGCCGGAAGCCAGAAGGTCAGCATCGGCGGCCTTTTTGCGCAGCTTCTGCTTGTGGGTGCGCACAGCGGACAGGGGAGCGGCCCATACGCGCGTGACTTCGCCGGCAGTGTCGGTCAGCTCGGCAAAATAGCGGCCCCCCGCCTGGGCAATGGAGCCCCACGGCAGGAAAACGGTGCGCAGCGGATTGCGGACTTCCAGCCCGTCCCGGTGTGCGATGAGGGCGGGGAACACGAACAGGTTCAGTGAGAGCCAGCACAGGGCGGCACCTCCGAAGAAGACTGCCGAGGCGATTGTGAACCAGCCGCGGGCCGCACAGTCGATCACTGCAAGCAGCACCAGTACGCCGAGGACGGCCGTCCACACGGCGGCTGCCCTGGAGCGGGTCAGCCGGACGCTGCGGTCGGCGGGAGAATCGGAGTCAGGCATGCCCTTAAGCCTATGCGGTGGGTGCTCGCGCCGTATCGTGCCGTGGCTGCGCAGCGGTGTGTCTTATGAAAAGAGACCCCTGCGCGGCCTGCATCGCCCGCTCGATACGATGACTTGAATCACACACAGAGATGGGAGTCACCATGGCAATTGATCAGACAACGGTCGATACGTGGCTGGAAGAAGTGCTGGCCGGTGATGTCGATGTCGCCGCGAAGCTGTGCGACAGCCACCCGCAGGATGCTGTCGCCTTCACTTTCGTCGACCACGACCTCAACGTTGCAAAGCTCACCTACGGTCAACTGGAGGAGCGCAGCCGCAAGCTTGCCGGCCATTTCAAAGCCCAGGGCATCGGCGAAGGCGACCGCGTGGGTGTTCTGCTGACCAAGCGCGAAGAGCTCGTGGTGACTCTTGTTGCCCTCGTCCGTTTGGGCGCGGTGTACATTCCGCTGTTCACCGCTTTTGCCACCCCGGCGGTGGAAATGCGCATGAAGGCCTCGGATGCGAAGCTTGTCGTCACGGAGGACTCGCAGCTGTTCAAGGTTGAACCGCTGGGTCTGCCGGTGTTCATGGCAGGAAGCGAATACCAGCGCGCGCTGGAAACCGCAGAACCGGTCACCGAGAACTACCTGGCCGCGCCGGATCATCCGTTCTTGCAGCTGTACACCTCCGGCACCACGGGTGCGCCCAAGGGAGTGCCGGTTCCCGTCCGCGCACTGGCGGCCTTCAAGACCTACATGAGGATCAGCCTCGATGTGCGCGATGACGACGTCTTCTGGAACGCAGCCGACCCCGGCTGGGCGTACGGCCTGTACTACGGCGTTGTCGGCCCGCTGGCCATCGGCGTGCCGAACATCCTGTACACCGGCAAGGCCGGTCCGGAGGACACTCTGCGCGTGCTGACGGAACTGGGTGTGACGAACTTCGCCGGCGCTCCGACGCTCTACCGAACCCTCGCGAAGGCCGACACGGATCACAAGGCCAACCTGCGCAGGGCATCCTCGGCCGGTGAGCCGCTGACGGCGGACATCCTCGCGTGGTCGCCGGACGCTCTGGGCTGTGAGGTTCGCGACCAGTACGGCCAGACGGAACTGGGCATGGTCATCTGCAGCCACTGGGCCGACGGCTACCGTCAGCCGGTCAAAAAGGGCTCGATGGGCCGCCCCATGCCGGGCATCGTGGCTGACGTCATCGAGGGCGTCATTGCGATCGACACCCAGAACAGCCCGAACTTCTGGTTCATGGGCTACCACAATGAACCCGAGCGCACCGCGGTCCGCTACTCCGATGACGGCCGCTGGTACCTCACGGGTGACCTCGGCCGGATCGACGAAGACGGCGACGTGTTCTTCGCCAGCCGTGATGACGACCTCATCCTCATGGCCGGCTACCGCATCAGCCCGTTCGACGTTGAATCCGTGCTCGTTGAACACGACTCCGTGGCGGATGTTGCGGTTGTCGGCAGGCCCGACCCCGAAGGTGTGCGCGGTGAAATCGCCGAAGCATTCATCGTCCTGCGCTCCGGCTGGACCGGCGGCGACGAACTGGCGAAGGAACTGCAGCAGGCAGTCCGCGAAGGCTATTCCGCCCACGCCTACCCGCGCCGCTTCCACTTTGTGGACGAACTGCCCAAGACCCCGTCAGGCAAGACCCAGCGCTACAAGCTCAAAGAATACGAAGGCTGAGTCAGCAGCATGACAGTGCCCGGGTGGGAGGAAACTCCCACCCGGGCACTTCTGTTCAGGTGACTCGTTCCCGAGGTGCCGCCGGCTTCCCGAGGACCGGCACCTCGGGAGCGGGTCACCCGGGCCGGCCCCACCCGGGCTGGCCCGGCACCTCGTGAGCCTTGTCAGCCGATCAGCCCTGAACGCTGCTGTCGTGGCCCTGCCAGGCGGTATTGCGCAGTTGGAACTTCTGGATTTTGCCGGTGGAGGTTTTGGGCAGTTCGTCGACGATTTCGACGACCTTCGGGACTTTGTAGCGCGCAATGTGTGTGCGCACGTGCTCGATGATCTCCTGCGGCTGCGCTTCCTGGCCCGGACGCAGCACGACGAACGCGGCGGGGCGCTCGCCCCAGTCTTTGTCGGGAATGCCGATGACCGCGACCTCGCTGACAGCCGGGTGCGAGCCGACGGCGTGTTCGACTTCGATGGTCGAAATGTTTTCGCCGCCGGAGATGACGACGTCTTTGGCGCGGTCGCGGATTTCAACGTAGCCGTCCTCGTGCCACACGGCGAGGTCCCCGGAGTGGAACCAGCCGCCGGCAAACGCCTTGTCGGTGGCTTCTTGGTCGCGGAAGTACCCGGCCATGACGGTGTTGCCGCGCATGACGATCTCACCGACAGTCACACCGTCGCGCGGCACATCGACCAGGCGGCCGTCAACATCGGGGGAGGCCTCGACTACGCGAATGGGGTCGGAGAGCACCTGGGCAACACCCTGTCGGGCTTGGAAGCGGGCGCGGTGCGGTGTGGGCAGCTGGGCCCATTCGGTCTGCGGTTCGCACACCGTGTACGGCCCGTAGGTTTCGGTCAGCCCGTACACGTGCAGGACGGTGAAGCCGAGTTCTTCGACTTCCGACAGCGTGGTGGGACTCAGCGGGGCCGCCGCCGAGGTGATCGTCAGCGGGTGGGTCAGCTGGTGCGCCTCGGGTGCGTGGGTGATGGTGCGGATCACGGTGGGGGCTGCGCACAGATGGGTCAGACGGTGGTGTTCGATCAACCGCCATACTTCGTCGCTGCGCACAGCCCGCAGGCCGACCTGGAGGCTGCCGGCGGCAACCAGCGCCCACGGATTCGTCCAGCCGTTGCAGTGGAACATCGGCAGCGTCCACAGGTAGCGACTGCTGTGGTTCAGCCCCAGGTGGGTGATCTGGTTGAGCGCATTGAGGTAGCTGCCGCGGTGCGTGTAGAGAACGCCCTTCGGCTTGCCGGTGGTGCCGGATGTGTAGTTGAGGCAGATGTGACGGTTCTCGTCATCGACACTCCAGTCGAGGACGGCTGGCTCTGTCTTGACTTCGCTTGCGGCCAGCAAGTCTTCGAAGGGCGTGCCTACTTCAAGGGACGAGGTGCCGGCTGGGCTGCCTGCTGGACTGTTTGCCGGCCTTTCGGCATGCGGGTCGGTGATGACGCCGATCGTGGTGACGGTTTCGAGTTCGTCGGCAATGTCGGCGATGGTCGGCAGGAACTCAGCGTCGATGATGAGTGCCTTCGCGCCGGAGTGATCGAGGATGTAGCGGACTTCTTCCTGCGCCAGGCGGGTGTTGATCGCCACGAGCACGCCGTCGATGAGCGGCACGGCGTAGTGGGCGGCCAGCATTTCCGGCACGTTCGGAAGCATGTAGGCCACCCGGTCGCCCGGCTGGATTCCCAGGTCGAGGAACATGTGTGCGCGCTTCTCCGCGGCTTCTTTCAGCTCGGCGAACGTCCAGACGGTGCCCTTGTAGTCAATGGCAGGGCTGTCCGGGAACACCTCCGCTGAACGTTCGAGAAACGACAGCGGGGTCAGCTGGGTGATCCAGGGTTGCACGTGGTCTCCTTCGTGTGCGGTGTGTTGTGTATTGGGATCAACACAACCACGTGACCTGGCAGCGCGGAGGTGAAAATGTCACAGGCCGACCGCTGCGGGTGCAGCGGCCGGCCCATGAGAATTCAGGTCCGTGCCCGAGGTGGACTCAGGCTCAGTCGTCGTCTTCGGTTCCCGCGCTGGTGCGGGCGCCCAGTTCGCTGTCCAGACGCAGCAGACCGGAGCCGTCACCGTCGATCAGTTCGAGCTGGCCGACGATTTCGCCGACGGTGTCTTCTTCTTCAAGCTGTTCGTCGACGAACCAGTTGAGGATGGGGCGGGCGTCGAGGTCACCGGCTGCTTCTGCAGCACGGTAGAGCTCGCGGATGGCTTCCGAGACCTTCTTTTCGTGGTCGAGAGCGGCCTGGAAGATGGTCAGAGCCGACGGATCAGCTGCGACGTTCGGTGCCGACAGAGCGCCGATGATGGGCGAACCGTCGCGGGCCAGCAGGTGGTTGATGAACTTGTTGGCGTGCTCGATTTCTTCGTCAGCCTGAGCGCGCAGCCAGTTGGCGAAGCCCGAAAGGTCCTGTTTGTCAGCTTCGATGGCCAGCTGGCGGTAGACCATGTTGGCTTCGAATTCGAGGGTGATCTGGTCGTTGAACTTCGCTTCGAGTTCTGGTGTGAGTGTCATGTTTCAATTCTAGGACTCCCACCTGTGTATTTGAAGAGCACAGTGGTGGAAAACACCAGGAGAAAACAAGCGGGGCTCGGAAGCGTGCGCTTCCGAGCCCCAGCTGAGCTGAATCAGGAGGTCAGCCCTGGGTGAAGATCTTATTGACAGCGTTCGTGAAGCCGCTCTGGAGGACACCGCTGACGCTGCCTGCTGCGCCAATCACGACAATGAGAAGCGTGGCGACGACGAGTGCGATTGCCAGGTATTCGATGGACACTGCGCCCTTTTCGTTGACGCGATCCTGCAGAGCTTCTGCGCGGTTGCGGATTTCGTTGGACATCTTGAGCAGAGCAGTCATGGGAGGTTCCTTTCGGAATTGCTGTTGTGCTTACGAACCAAATATTTCTCAGTTCCGCTCTTTCCCCCAGGGCCCAGGGGCCGGTTGTTGTGCCCATCGCTCAATTGGCTATTGGGCCCACCGCAGACGGGTGCGCTCAGCGATCCAGACGGATGGTGTACATCTTGCGGAATGCCGGCTTGTCCCAAGCGACGAGCACATTCTTTGCGTACTGTGCCGTGGCCGTGCCCTTCGCGCTGATGCATTCCAGAGTCCATGATTCCCACGTGCCGTTCGGCAGGGGCGCGCAGAAAAGGCCGGGCGGAGTGACAACCTGCGCGGTGGCGGTTGAATCACCGGCAATAGCGGGAACATACTTTTTGCCCTGCGGGCTCTTGGTGTCTTTGGCTCGGAAGACGTCAACAGTGATGCGATTGCCGCCGCTGGGGACGTACTTGGTGAGAATGCCGCCGTCGTTCTTCTGCGCGTAGGCGGCTGCCGCAGGCTGGGCCGCGATCGCCGCACCCGCCCAGAACGGCTCCGGTGGGGAATAGAAGTGTTCGACGGGCAGCTTGTCCTCGTTTTTTTCGTCCTTCGGCTTTTCGCCCTCGGGGAGGTCTTCGTCCATGTCCTCCCGGGGGTCTTTTTTAGGGCTGGCCTTCTGCGCCCGCAGCCAGGTTTCGATCCACTGGTCGCGGGCCTGTTCGGCGGCTGCGGTGGCCGCGGAGTCGGCCCCCTTCTGGGTACTTGAGCGCACGTCGACGGCTTCGGCGAAGACAGTGAATGCGAACGCAGCGCCGATGACCGCGAGCGATGTGAGGATCACGGCGATCGACACCTGGCCGGATTCTCCGCTGTCCTGCCGCACGTGGGCACGCTTGCGCTGAGTATTCGCGGGAGCGTCAGCTGTTTCTGGTTGATCGGTCATCGGAGCTTCCTTTCTGCAGTGCCTGATTTCCGTTCGGCGCTGGTCAGTGGGGGACCGCCACAGTGCGCAGCCACACACTGACTGCTTCAGCACGGCTTGCCACGCTGAGCTTGGCGAAGATGTGGTTGACGTGATTCTTGACGGTCTTTTCGCTCAGGAACAGGGTTTCGGCAATCGCGCGGTTCGTCAGACCGTCGGCAATGAGATCCATGACTTCGCGTTCCCTCTGCGACAGGCTGAAGGGGGCTGAACCGCCAACAGCCGAGGCCGGAGAAGCTTCCACAGCCGGTACGGCGTCCACGGTGCGCTCTGCCAAGGTGCCGTCTTCGGCAGAATCCCGGGCCGGCACCTCGTCAGCTCCCGGCGGGAAAAAAGCTCCCGCAGCCGTTTCAGAAATGAGGAATGAACCGGCGGCAACCGACCGAAGGTTGTGCGCAAAGCTGTCGGGATCGAATTCGCTGTAGACCACGTATCCGCGTGCGCCGGCCTGCAGAGCGGCCTTGATGATCTCGGTTTCTTCGCTGTGCGACAGCATGATGACAGTGCTGATCTCAGACAGCGCGGCGGCTGCCGCAATGCCGTCCGTTCCGGGCATGCGCACGTCAAGCAGACAGATGTCCGGCTTGACCTCGCGGCCCTTCTCAATCGCTTCGGCCCCATCGGCTGCCACGGCAACGAGCTCAAAATCGTCAAGCGCCTTGATGATGTGTTCAAGGCCCACCCGCACAACCGAATTGTCGTCAGCGATGAGAATACGCAGATTCTGCGTCATGTTCCTGTCCTTTCAGCGGTGCAGCAATGCTGATGGTCGTTCCGGTCCCGGGCTTCGAATCGATGTCGACCCGGCCGCCGATCGATGCAGCGCGTTCGCGCATGCCGGTCAGGCCGAAATGCCCGACGCTGCGACCGGAGGTTCCCCTGCTCATACCAGCCCCCTTGTCGCTGACAACAGCCGTAATGCGCCCGGGCAGCAAGCGGACCGTAACGTCGACCTCGTCCGTTCCGCTGTGTTTGGCGGCGTTGATGACGGCCTCTTCCGTGATCTTGCGGACCACGTAGACCGCAGGTTCAGAAGCGCGAACGTTGAGCGATTCGATTTCTGTGTTAACTGTGATGCCGTAAAGCGTGCCGATTTCCTCCAGCGCACGCTGCAGCGACTCCCTGACGGAGGTTTCCGTCCCGTCGCGCAGGTCCGTGAGGATCTTGCGGGACTCTTTGACCGCCTCGTTGGCAGCCTGCGTGATGGTGTCGGCGGTCTCAGCGCACTCGGGGTGCTTCATCCGCAGTGCCGTGGCCTGCAGGCCGATGCCCACGAGTGTCTTCGTCAAAGAATCGTGGAGTTCGCGGGCAAGGCGCGAACGCTCTTCGCCGAGTGCGGCATCGTGCGCGCTCTGAGCCGACTGTTCGAGGGCGGCGTCAATCCGCCACTGCAGAGTGCGCAGAGTTGCGCCCATGTGGACGCACACGATCAGCGTGACGATTGTTGCCCACACAGAAACCGATGTGATGGCCGGCTGGGTGTCGGTCGCGCGGGGATCGAAGATGAACACGGCCGCGTACACAACGACGATGAGTGCCGTGATGAGGTGCCGGTAGGACGCATCGAACAGCATCCCCACGAGGAACGCGCCGCACAGGAGGTATGCAATGTACACCGCGGATGAGCTCGAGACCGCTACGAGAACCGTCGACAGGCCGACATCGACCAGAACAGTTGCAGGGTGTTTGACGACGAACGGGATGACTGACGACCACGCCAGAATGAGCACGAGGGTGACCGTCGTCGTCAGCGCGGCGAAGACAACGGCAAAAACCGTCGGCGGTTCGTCGCGCCACGCAAGCACCATCGGCAGATTGGCCAGCAGACGCATGAACAGCACGAGTTTTCCCGCCTGGATCAGAACCTGCCCCGGCTCCCACTCGGTGCGCGACCACGACGGCTTCACTGCTTGACCCTTCCGAAGATTTCGCCGAAGTCGAAGTCGACGGCGTAGTACATGCCCACGCCGATCAGCAGCATGGTGGCCGGAACCATGATGAGTGACACGACCGCGGAGATCTTGGGGTTCGCTCGCGATGCTTTCTGGCGGGCACGCTGTGCCGTTACCCGGCGCATGTCGAGGGCAATCTGGTTGAGCGCCTCGGTCAGCGGAGAGCCGAGCTCTTCCGACTGCAGCAGTGCGACGACAAAAGAGTCCAGGGACTTCGACGAGTTGCGGGCACGCAGGCTCGCAAATGCTTCCGACCGTGATTCCCCGACGTCCATTTGGCGTAGAACAAGCTGCATTTCTTCCGCCAGCGGACCCTCCGAGCGGTCGATGACTCGTTCGAGAGCTCCGCGGAATGAAAGACCAGCTGAAACCGTGACGGCCAGAACATCGAGGAAGTCCGGAAGGTCGTCCTCGATCTTCTCCTGCCGCTCCGAAGCCTTTGACCACAGGGCGATGTCCGGAATGAAGAACAGGGCCAGCACGATTCCCACTGTGGCAAGCCAGTAGCCGAAGAACACGCCAAGCAATAGAGCGGGAGCGATGCCCAGAAGCGTGAGCTTCGTCTTCATCGTCATGAACTGCGAGAAGTTCGCGTAGTCGGCTTTGCCGGATTCGACGATCTTGCGCGACATCAGGTTCCGATACCCGGTGCCGAGGATGTTCTCGAATTCTCGCCCGAAGCGCTCAGCCAGACGGCTGAGAGGACCCGTTTGGGCTTTCTGCTTCTGCACGGGAACGCGCACAAGCGCGCGATCCTGTTCTGACAGGGCGTCGAGGGGGTCTGAGCGCATCATGCTCAGCCCGCGGTAGGCGGTAAGGCAGATGAGCAGGGCGCACAGCCCGAAAGCGAGTGCGATCACAGTTTGACCCTCGTCAGACGGTTGATGATGAAGAGACCCAGGAGGTAGGCGCCTCCCGTGATGACGAGGACCACCTGGCCGACGATTGAGCTGGTCATCTCGTAGAGAACCTGGTCATTGATGAGCATGAGCACGGCCATGAGAACTACGCCCATGCCGGCGACCATGTAGCCGGTGTAGCTGGCTTCGGCGACGAGGGTGCGGACCTCACGGGTGGTTTCCTTGCGGTTCTCCAGTGTGGTGGACAGGTCGCGAAGAGCTGTGATGAGCGAACCGCCGGAACGGTGGGAAATGACCAGTGTGGACACGAGAACTCCCAAGTCGCGGCCGGGAACCCGATCACGCAGGCGTTCGAACGCGATGTCCAGCGGAGTGCCCAGATCGAGTTCGCGTGACAGCATTCTGATTTCGCGGCCGGCGGGGTCGGGAAGCTCTTCACCGGCAATGTGCAGCGCCGTCTGAATGGACAGACCAGCTCCGGTCGTTGAGGCCAGAATGCGGGCGAACTCGGGCAGCTGGGCCACAATCTGCTCGTACTGGCGGCGGTGCAGCACGGTGAGAACGTAGAAGGCGACGAAGAAAACGCCGGCGCCCAGCAGCACCGCCCAGTGCAGCGCCATGATCCGGTTGAACATGACGGTTGTCAGCACAGCGGCCGCTGTCACCAGCAGGAGGAACTCGCTGACGCGCAGTCGGCGCACGTTCGCTTCTGTCATGAGCCGCTGCAGTTTCCGAATGGGCGACAGCTTCATAAGCAGTCGATCGAGGGGGTCGAAGATCGTCGCGCGCAGTCCCGCACTGCGAATGAGCGAGCGCTCGCGCTGAACGATCGACTGTCGGTCCCACGTGCCCAGGAGGAAAGCAGAGAAACCCGCCGCGCCGAGAATGACGACGGCGGCGGCGATCAGCAGAATCGCTGCTGGATTCATGCCTCAACCCCGGGGATGCCCGCGGGCAGCTGTTCACCGGCAAGCCACATGCGGTGGGCAATGATCTCCGGCAGGGGGTGGAAGACGAAGCGTCCCGTAACCCTGCGCTCTTCCGTGATCGGGTCGGCGTTGAAGCTCATGATGGGGGAGAGCGTGAACTCTTCGCGACTCTTGGAGGTCACGGCGGCGATCTCGGAAATGCGGCGCGAACCGTCAACACCGCGGGACAGCTGGACGATGAGGTCGACCGCGGAATTGATCTGGTCGCGCAGCGCAGCGTAGGGAATTGACAGTTCGCTCATCGATGCGAGGGTTTCAAGTCGTGATACCGCATCGGCTGCGTTGTTGGCGTGCACTGTCACCAAAGAGCCGTCGTGACCGGTGTTCATCGCCTGGAGCATGTCGAGGGTCTCACCACCGCGGACCTCACCGACGATGATGCGGTCAGGCCGCATGCGGAGGCTGTTGCGGACCAGGTCGCGAATCGTCACCTGCCCCTTGCCTTCGATATTGGCCGGACGGGATTCCAGGCGGACCACGTGGGGCTGCTGCAGCTGGAGTTCGGCGGAGTCTTCGATCGTGACGATGCGGTCGGCATCCGAGATCAGACCGGACAGCGCATTGAGCATCGTCGTCTTACCCGTGCCGGTGCCTCCGGAGACCACGATGTTGAATCGTGCCCGCACGCATGATGCGAGGAAGTCGCGCGAGGTGGGGTCGAGTGATCCTTTTTCGATGAGGTCGTCGAGGGTGAAGGGAGTGGGGAAGCGGCGGATGGTCATGGTGGGGCCGTCGAGCGCCAGGGGTGGGACGATGACGTTGACGCGCTCACCGGTGGGCAGGCGTGCATCCACCATGGGGGAGGACTCGTCAACGCGGCGGTTGACCGCCGCGACGATCCTGTCGATTGTCTGCATCAGCTGTGCGGAGTTCGAAAAGCCCATGTCGAGCTTCTGCAGGCGACCGCGGCGTTCAACGTAGACATCGTCGGGTCCGTTGACCATGATTTCGGTGACGGATGGGTCAGCCAGCAGGGGTTCGAGAACACCGAGGCCGAGTGCTTCGTCGACGACGCGGCGGATGAGCGATTGCCGGGCAGATGCCGACATGACGGGACCGGACTGGGAAATCAGGTGGCTGAGCACACGCTCGAGCCGAACACGGCGCTGTGTTGCGTCGTATTTGCTCAGCTCGTCGAGGTCGACTTCGTCCAGCAGCATCTTCCGGTAGGTGCGGATGGTCTGCTGTTCGGGGCTGAGCTGTTCACCGCCTGTAAACTCGAAGTCGTCGGTGCGTTTGCCGCGGGTGCGGTTGAGGAGTGCCATCAGAAGGGTTCCGTCCGTACAAAGTGTGCAGTGCGCGTGACCGTGACGGGCGGAATGATCTGCGAAATCCAGTTCATGCCCAGGTACGGCATGTCGATCTGCACCGTGCAGTTGATCTCTTTGGCCCCGCCGCAGTGCGCGCGGGTTTCGCTGCGCAGCGATTCGCTGACTGCCGCGTAGGCTGCCGGGGTGCCGCTGCCCATGCTGATGGCCTCGGCACGAGCGCCGTTGCGCGCAGCGTGGTTTGCCTGAGACAGGGCGTGCATGGCGAGCATGATCTGCAGGGCGATCAGCCCTGCGACCAGGAACATGGTGGCGCTGCCGAGGAATTCGATGCTGACGACTCCGCGCTCACCCTTGCGCGCAGCGTACAGGCGGTCTTTGAGTTTGCGGACGCTCATCATGATGGCTCCTTCACAACGCCTGCGCTGGCGGGAATGGTCAGGGCGAAATCGCTGGTCTTCGGAATGAGAGTCGGGGCTTTCATCCTCACGGTGACCCGATCGCCGGCCTGGCTCACCGTCATGTCGTCAGCCCACGCGCCGGGTGTGGCGCTCACCGCGGCGGCGGTGGCATTGTCCCCGACCGCGGCTGCGCGGGCACCTTCGTCAGCTGCGTGGCTGGCGAGCACGAACGTGACGCCTACGAGCAGCATCTGGAATGCAATTGCCGCGCAGACGCCGAATAGGGTGGCGATGCCCAACGCCTCGATGCTGACTGCTCCGTGTTCCGAACCGGCCTTGCCCGCCCTGCGGAAGCGGCTGCGCGATCGAGGGCGCTTGAGCGAAGCCTCCGCATTGTCTGCGCTCGCGACGGGTGCTGACGCGCCAGCAGGTTGGAGAGCACCTGTGGGCTGGCTGCCGACTGCCGGTGGCTGTTCGGGTCGAGGCGGAAGCTGGCCATGGTCTGCCTGTGCCGCCGGGGCTGGACTGCTGTTCTGTCCGCCGGGTGGGAGAGCCTCGGGAGAGTCGCTGCCCTTTTTCTTCTTGCCGCCTCTGCCGAAGCGGGGACGCTGTGGCTTGTCGTGAATCGACGGGGGAGCAATGATGCCCAGCTCCTGCAGGATAGCGTCGAGGTCCTGCTTCCACACCGGTGAGGCAAGCTCGGCATCGCGGCGGTTGACCGCTGCTTCCAAGCCCTTTGTGTCTTCGTGAGCCACGGCTTCGAGCAGTGGATAGTTGAGGATGCGCTTAGCAGCGCTCGGGCTGAGGTCGCTGTTCTTCGTGACCTTGTTCAGAACAATCCGCACGGAGCCTTCCGTTTGGATGTTGAGCCTGTCCCACAGCTCCGTCTGCCGGTGCACACCGCGCAGGCTCAGAACGTCGAGGGTCGACACGCTGAGGATTGTGTGCGCCATTTCCAAAGCGGTGGCTCCCGCTTCGCCGATGACAGAGCCGATGTCGACCACGACCAAGTCCGCGCGTGCGGCGAGCATGCTGAGCATTTGGCGCGCGGCGAACTCTGTAACACGCTCGCCGTCTTCGCCGTGTTCCGGGCCGAAGAGAACCCGCAGGCCACTGGGGTGGCGGAACAGAACATCGTCGAGGTGACGCGGTGTGAGTTCCTCGATGACGCCCAGGAGGTCCGTGAGGTTGCGGTTCTGGGGCACGTCCAGCAGCACCGAAGCGTCGGGCTTCTGCAGATCGAGGTCCACGAAGACGATCCGGTCATTGGGGCGGTGCGCCGCTGCGCGCAGAGCCATGTGCAGGGCCAGTGTGGTTGTACCGGTGCCGCCCTTCGCTCCTGCTGTGACGAGGATCTTGCCGCCGCGGTCAATCGTGTCTTCTGTCGGTGTGGCAACCGCGTCGCGCAGAACGGCCGACCAGCCGACAGCGCTTTCGACCAGCGAGGCAATCTCTTCGTAGGACAGCGGGAAGCGCACAACACCGCGGGCGCCGTTGGACAGCGCGGCCGTGTAGTCCTCCGGCTGAGGCTCGGTGACAACCGCGAGAACAGCGCTTGTCGGCTGTCGAACTCCGAGTTCGCGGATAAGGTCCCACTGGTTCATCGGGGTTGAGTTCTCGTCGATCACCAGAAGGTCGACGGGAGCTTCGCCGGGCTGGGCCAGTCGGTGAAGCAGTGCGTGGGAGGTGGCGAATACCTGGCCGATTTCAACATCGGCAGCGCTGAGTGCCTCCCGGATCTGCCAGGCCCTCTGTTCATCGGCGCTGACGATGAGCGCGGTGGTCATGGTGTGCTTCCTCCTGTGTTCTGCCGCGTTGGTCACTTGCTGCCCGTCGACCCAAGAGCCGGCGGCAGATCGGGATCTTCGAAGGACTTGTCGCCGTCCTTGATCTTCGAACCGGTTTCGTTGTTGCCCGAGCGCAGCAGGCGCATGGACACCGCGAAGCTTTCGCCGTAGGACAGTCGGGCAGCGTCTTTGACCGATACTGCGAATGTCACGGCGACTTTTTCAGCTACGCCTTCGACAGCGGATTCGCCAGCGCCCTGGCCGCCTTTGACGTCGATCTCAGGGGCGGCCTGGCCGACCGCGATGACTTTGGCGTTTGCCACGAGAACACCGGCGACGTTGTAGGGGATGTCCGCGCGTCGGTAGTCCCCGCCGTTTGATTTGTCTTCGCGTTCGCGGGCGAAGGCGGCGACCACGTCGACGACGTCACCGGGCTGTACGCGTCCGTTGATGCCCTCCGCGGCTTCAAACGTGATGGTCACTTCGCGCTCGCCGTCTTCGAGAGCTGAAACGGGGGTGAGCGAATCGGTCTGCAGGATTGAACCGGCGGTGATCGATGTGCGCGCCTTCTGCCCGGCAAGCTGATCAAGCGAGGTGATCATGAGCGGGGTGACGTACTTTTCGGGAATCTCGACCGTTTCGACGTCTTCTTCGGGGTTGATCGTCTGGTACGTGCCGATGTCTTCGGCCGCTTTGTACACGGTCACGCGGGGGCCCACTTCGGCGTTGACGTTTCCGACGTAGGCGACGATCCCGAGGAACACGGCGATCGCACCGATAGCGGCGATGATCAGGGTGATGACACCGCGGCGCTGACGAGGATTCATGCGTACTGTCCTTCAGGTTTGGGGCGCGAGGTGGAACGGGGTGCTTCGCCGTCCGCGCGGCAGAAGCCGCACACAGGGGTGACGGTCGACAGACCGCACCAGGAGCAGGTGCGCGCTCGGTGTTTGACCGAAGCGGTGATCGGCGAAATGTCGGCGGGTACGGCGACGATTTCGACGGCGTCGCGCGGTCCCCACCATTCGGCTTGGGTTTCTGTCAGCCGCGGGTGGGTGATGTGCTGTGCCGCTGAAGCAGCTTGCGAGAACTCGCTGAGCACTCTGCGGCACGCTTCAGCGTTTGCCTGTGGTGCAGTGGAGTGCAGCACCATGTTCGGCAAGGCGTACTCGCGGCGCGTGTCGTCGGGGAGTCCCTTGGGACCGATGATTCTTACGCTTCCGTCGAGCTCGCCGAGCGCGGTCCGTGACGGCAGAAAACCGAGGAGGTGTTGCCACAGCTTGGGGTTGGGGCGCTTGAGGCTGCCCGGCTTGCCGGTGATGACGAAGTTGCGCGAGGCTCGCTCGATTTCCTCCAGGATCGCCATGACGAGGCCGGGGTCGTGTTGAGCTGTCAGCTGCCTGGCGAAATCGGCCATGGCTGCGCGCCCCAGAGAGCCCAGGCGGCTGGGAAAGATGATGAGCTCAGAGTCGACTTGAGCGGAACGCGCCTGGCCGACGAGGGTTTCTTCGCTGGTGTTGCCGGCTTCGATGACGATCAGCGGGGGATTGCCCCCCGCGCGTTCGACCGCGAGGGCGGCGCATTCGAACGTACCGTCGAAGCACCAGACATTCTCGGGAAGCAGGACCCGGCGGTCGGACACGGATATCTCCCTCGTTTGCTGTATCGGTTGTGACTTGGCGCAGGTTCGTGGCTAGTGGCCGCTCACTGCATCGATACGGATTACGAGGCGGCGGGACGCGGTGCCCAAGTGCTTACGGCCTTGACTCTAGGGCGGCGTTTTCCTGCCAATCAAGGCCCAAAAGTCCTGGTCAGCGAAGGTTCAATAAGGATTAACCCGCTGTATGCGCGCTTGTTTGTGCAGGTCAGAGGCTGTTTGGCCGGAAAACTCGGGGATCTCGGCGTCTGAGCCTGCCGCCAGCGGCACGCCGCGGCTTCGTTTCTGTGGGCCTCGATTAGGGTCTACGGTCCTAAGTGGCGTCCACATGATGAGAGGGGGAGTCGGCGGGGCTGTGGTGGTGATGCCCCCGCACAGCCCTGACCAGGCGCGGAACATCGGTAGCGGAGGTGGCGTGAAAGTCAGTTAACTCCACGTGAACAGTGTGTGCACGCTTTCTGACAGTGCTGATCCGGCTGAGCATCGGGTGCTAAGTTCGCCTGTGTCTTAGCCCGTGCGGCTAGCCTGACCAGGCCGAACTCGCATAGGAGGAATTCCACGGTGCGCCTGCGAACCGCTGCTTCTGTTTTTGTGACGTCTCTTCTGGTGCTCTCTGGATGTTCCTTCGGGGGTGAATCGGAGGGTAAAGCGGACAAGACAGAAGATCACGCGACCGAGGACACGCAGTCGACACAGCCGGCAGTGGATGACTCGGGGTTCTTCAGCGACCCGAAACTCGCCGGCATCGGCACCGTGGATTTTAACGTTCCCGCATTCGGCGCAGACGGCAGCGTGGAAGCAAAGAGCCGCGCCAGAATTCTGTCACTCGACAAGAACGGCGATACGGTTCGCATGGTCGGCGCGTGGCTGCGCTCTTCTGAGGGCGCCTCGCTGGGTTCGGAGACTCTGGCGGTGGGCCGCAAAGCCTTCCACAGGGGTCCCTGGATTCGACTGGTCGACGAAGCCGGCGGCAAGCTCTACGAGCCGCTGCAGGAAGCAGGCGCTGAAGCTGGATCCTTCGATCGAAAAGACGCGTGCCTGTGCTCCGAGGCCAAAAGCAGGACGTTCTTTGAGCCGAGGGAGGGGAACGTCGAACTTTTCTGGGTTGATTTCCCCGCACCGGAGTCTTCCGATGTCCGTGTTCTCATGGGCGAACACGCGGTGCCGACCGAAGCCCTTCCCATAAGCACAGACACGCCCTTTGAGAACCCGATTCCAGAAAAGGCCGCTTTCGAAGAAGACCCTCCGGACGAATACGGCAGTGCTGACGCACAGCGAGCTGTTCTGCCGCTGCGAGAGAACATCAAGAACGTCGCTGGTTCGCGCCAGACACAGGCAGATGACCAGCTTCAGCTGTCGGTGACTTCGGACGTCCTCTTCGACTTCGATTCCAGCACCATCACCTCAGAGGGCAAAAAGGTTCTTGATGATGCCGCGAAGACGCTGCGCGAAAGCGCTGAGGGACAGACTGTGACGATCGTCGGACACACGGACGATCAGGGTGAAGAGGCGTACAACCAGAAGCTCTCCGAAGAGCGGGCGAAGGCTGTTGAAAAAGCCCTCAAAAAGCCCCTCGAAGGTGCGGACATCACCTTGAAGACGGAAGGCCGCGGTGAAAAAGAACCGCTGGCGCCGAACAAGGACTCAGAGGGCAAGCCGATCGAAGAGAACCGCAAGCAGAACCGCCGCGTGTCTTTCGACTACACGCCGAAAGAAGGTGCCGACACGAAGATCGACACTGGCGAAAAGCTGGAGGACGCTCCAAAAATGGAGGAAGCCGAAACAGCGGACGGTGCTGCTGCATCGGCCATCCTCAAGCAGCCGGGAATGTCGACAGGCGGCAAGGACCTTCGCATTGACCTGCGCGGATTGAAAGCCGATGGCAAGTTCGCCCGGCTTGACTACGCGTTTGCGCTGCCGGACGAAAATGCGCAGCCTGTAGCCGGACTGTTCGTCGGAACCGAACAGGTGACCAGATTTCTGCACTTCGGTCTCAACCCCTACAGTTACGCAGGTGCGCCGTCGGGCGCCAACGTGTCGCTCATCGACGAAGAAACTGGGGAGCAGTTCCTGCCGGTCACCGGCGGCGACGCGGACTGCCTGTGCACGGAAGGCGCTTCAACGGTCGAAGGCGCCTTTGTCGAACCCTCCCAGATGTTCTCGATGTTCCCGGCGGAAGTGCTGGAACGCGAAAAGCTGACCCTGCGCATCGCCAACAGCGGAACGTGGCCGCTGACCGTTGACGAAATCAGCAGCGGCGGGCAGGAGTGAGGCTCTTCGGCCGCCTGCAGTCGGCCGCAATCGCCGGCCTGGCGGTCATCGGCGTTGCCAGCGCGGTGCTCATCCCGGTGGCCCCGCGCATCGGCTTCAGCGGGCAGGCGAAGACGTGCGAAGCGTTCGGTTCCTGTCGCACAGCGGAAGTCATGACCCGTGCGTGCACCGTCGACACCACCTCGACCGTGAGAGGACAGGCTGCGACCCCCGTCTACTACGAACAGGCGGGCGGTATGGGTCTGCGGTTCTTCGCCGATGGCACAGCCGGCGTGGTCGGCGACGGTGGGGACGGGATGCGGTCTCATCGCTTTTCCAGCGGCCAGAGAGCCCTGCGGTGGATGGTCGGGCGAAACCAAACAGAGTCCCGGGCAGCAGACCGGGTCTGGGGTCCAGGCGTGACAGGACCAACCCAAGCGGTCCTCGGTTCCCTCGACAAAGTGGGCTTGGGATCGCGCACCGAGGCGGGCGACACCTCGGACGTTGCTCGGACCGAAGACGGCTCGACGGTGGCCGCCGGCAAGCCCGGCGGCGGCTACAGCGTGGCTCAGGCAGTCGAACTCCCAGCGCCGGTCGGGGGACGGCTGACGGGCCTGGTGCAGTGGCTGGGTATTGACCACCACGTCATCGTCGCCACCGAGTACAGCGCTGACGGCAAGCCTTTAAGCCTGACCCTGCTGGGGCCTGCTAGCAAAGGATGGGACCTGCGTGTTCTGACGGGTACGCAGCCGTCAGTGAAGTTTACGAAGAAAAGCCAGACGGACAGCCAGCTGTTCACACTGCGGTCCTACACCCTGGATCTGACTGAAGAGAAGAACGCGCAGGTTTTCGACGCGGCGTTTACAAATGAGCAGAGCGCTGTGGGCTACACCTTCCGGTCGCTGCCGCTGCGCCCGTACGCGGAAAGCTCAGCGCCGGGTGATGACCGCAGGTACCCAACAGACGATCTTGCACGGCGACTGCAGTCGGACGCGGTTCTCGTTGAAACCTCGTACAAGAACCCGACCGGCGGGCCCCTTTCGGCGCAGGCGACGTTGGCTTTGGCCGCGGGCGCGCCCATGGCTGCGGGCTCGTCTGGCACGGCAGGTGCGGCTGACGCCTTTGAACCGCGGCTGATCAGCGGTGAGGCAATCGACCTGCAGCGGCCGCAGGACCGGTTTGAGCCCTTCGTCAACTGCGATGCGGACAGCACTCCCGAAGGACAGGGGTGAGTGGGGTGCGCGTGTTTCCCTCCATCGTCGTGTTCGCTGCTTTCGCGCACCTGGTTGTTGTTCTGTTTTCGACGGCCGTCGGTCTGATGGTCATTCCGAGCGTTTCCGTTCTGTGGGGGAGTGCGGCGGCGTCTGTTCTGGTCCTTGTCGGTGTGCTGCTTTTGCACGTCTGTGTTGACGGTGCGTTCACGGTGGCTATGCGCCGACTGTCGGCGTCTTTTTCCATGTGCGCGGTGAACATGCTGGTTGCGCACGTGATTGTCATTGCGCTCGGGGTGGGGTTGGCTGCCGCGGGAATCTACGTGTGGGCCCAGCCGGTGGAACATGAACTGTACGTGCAGGCGGCTTTCATGCTGGGATGGGCCGTGCTAAGCGTTGCTTTGGGGCTGGCAGTCGCTGCCGTGTGGCCTTCGGCCAGTGCCGGTGTGTCTCAGCGCTTTGCGAACCGGCGGCAGCGAAACCGGCGCCTATGAGCCGGGAATCAGACAGTCGCTTCCGCACCTGGCTGAGGACGCGAACTCTGTTCGCTGACTCTGAGCCCACGAGGTGGGGCTGGGGTATCTGTGCTGTTGTTGCGGTTGTCCTTGCCTGTGCCGTGTGGCTGCTTATGGGGCCCAGTGCCGGTTGGCACCGGGTTCCCGCGGTGATCTTCGCTCTTGCTGTGCCGCTGCTGATCTGGGTGGATCTGCGTGAGCACCGACTGCCGGACCTTGTTGTTCTGCCGCTGTTGGGGCTTGTCATTGCGGGCAGCGTGTGGGCCGCGATAGCTGACGATGCGGGGGACCGCTTAGTTCAGGCGGTTGTGGGCGCGGTGCTCCTCACCGCGGTTTTCGGCGTTCTGTTTGTTCTGGCTCCCGCGTCTTTGGGGTTCGGTGATGTCAAACTCGCCGCGGTCATCGGCCTGCTGATCGGCTGGTATGGCTGGCGAATGGTCATTGGCGCCCTCGTCCTGACGCTGTGCGTGGGAGTTGTTCACGGGCTGCTTGTCGCGGTCGTGCTCCGGCGTGTGAAGAACGTTCACATCGCCTTTGGTCCCGCGATGCTGGTGGCTGCTCTCATCACCTGTGTTGGTGCCGCAGCGCTGACCTGAACATATGGGCCCCAAGGTGGGCCCTTGTGCTGTTCTGCCCAGGCGAGCCAGGCCATACCGTGACGTGCATGACAGTCTTTGCGCCACCTCGGCATCGTCGTGAAGAAGAACGGCAGCACAGCGAACACCGACAGTCCCCGGAAGGCACCTCGGGTGCCCCTCGTCGACGGAATGGCGAGCGCGGCCTCGTATCAGTGGAGTACCTGGCCACAGCGTTCATTGCCGCTGCACTCATCGGTGTGCTCGTCGCCGTTCCGGTCTCGACGCAGCCGACGGTGACGAACGGCTTCAAAGACGCAGTGTGCAAGATCTTCGGCATGGGGTGCGAAGGCGGCCCCCAAGGGCAGAGCCCCATTGCTGAAAGCGACGGTGAACAGCACGAGGTCGAACCGCCGACGTGCACCGTGAGCCGCTCTAAGGAAAAGACTTCGTACTCCGGATCGGGCAAGTTCTTCGAAATCGACAGTGGCTGGGGGCTGCAACACGATGTCACCAGCGACGGCAAGCACAAGCTGCGACTGTCGACGGATTACGGAGGCGGCATAGGTGCGGAAGAAGGCGGAGACGTCGGCAAAGCAAAGCTGAAAGCTGAGATTCGCGCACGCCTTGGCCTCGAGATGGGTGACACGTGGGAGGTCGACAGTGCAGAAGAGGCGCAGGAATTTGCTGAAAACCTCAAGGACTACGCGCACTACAAGATGTTTGACAATGTCAGCGGCGACACTGTGGGCCAATTCTTCTCGAGGCTGACCGGTGGGCCGAAGCCGCCACCGGAACCCGACTCAAAGCGCAAAGCGCTTGACATCAGCGGCAAGGGCGAAGTGCAGGGCAATGCCGGTTTCAAATCCGGCAAAGCGTTCGACACCAAGCTCGGAGCAAAACTCAGTCTCGATGGCAACAAAATGTACGGGATCGAGACTTTCACCGACAGCGGCGACTACAACATCATCGTCGATTCCAACCGCAAGGGCGAACTCAACGGCCAGTTCAAGGCTGAGTCAAAGGCTGATAGCAAGTCAGCACCACAGATCGAAGGCAACGCCAACCTCGGCGGCCAGCTGGGCGGCGGAGAAAGAACGGTGCTGGGATTCAACGACAACCACGAACTGAATAACGTCCGCGTCCGCCAGAAGTTCACCTACGGCGCACAGGGCAAGGTCTCCGGTGAGGCCAAACTTCCGCAAGCTGGTCCAAACGGAAACGGCAAAGACGCGAATAACGAAGATCTTCCGGACTACGGTAATCGTGATCGCAGTTTGAAGGGCGGAAAGATCAAGGAGAGGTGGACATCCCTCGATGTCGATCTCACGAAGCTTTCGAAGGAAGACCGCGAGAAGGTCGAAATGGCAGCCTTTACCGGCCGTCTTGACAATGTGAATCTCAATCAGCTCATGAACAAAGGCCCGAGCAATGAGCTCGAGGAGATCATCTACAACAATACCGAGGCCAGCGATTTGGCGCAGGACACGTACGAACTCGATAAGAGCGAATCATCGGATGGGGCCAAGATCCTCGGTTTCGGCGCTGAACGTGAAAAGGAGAACTCCAATTACGAGCTTGTCGATTCGAAGTACGCTGGAGATATAGGCGAGGACGGTCTCCGAAAGGTCGAAACCAACGCCGATTGCCTCAAGTGAGCAAGGGAGAGGACAACACTGTGAAGCTGAATATGCGGAAGACGACGCTGGGATGTGCAGGTCTGGTGCTTGCGCTCTCGCTGACCGCGTGCGGTGGTTCGGGTGACTCCTCGGAGTCGCAGAGCGCCGGTGACGCTCCCCAGGCTCAGGAAGCGCAGCAGACGAAGAAAGGCAGTATGCAGGACGTAATGCTTGACCAGGTCAGCCTCGAAGTTCCCGAAGGCTGGGTGAAGAGCCCCGAAGAGGACTTCGACGGCGACTGGACTGAAGGCTACGACGATTCTGCTGATAGCCCCACGATCCGCGTTCGCGTAGCACCGGAGATCAACGACTCGCCTCACCCGGATGTTGTAGAGGCCGAGCTGGCGGCTCGTGCGCAGGTCGGCGGATTCTACGGTCCCGACTGGAAGGGCGGTAAGCGCGAGAAAGCAGACATCGACGGAGCGTCACGCGGCTTCACTGCCGACTTCACCTATGTTGCCGATGATGATTCGCAGATGCGCGGCCGGTGGGTCCTTATGACGGACCCGGAGACCAACAAGGTCGTGACAATCGAGATCGCCGGCGAACAGGACACCCTCAGCGAGGATCTCATGGAGAAGATTGCGGACTCGATTGAGCTCAAGCCGGGGAAGTGATCATGGACATCATCCGCGCATGGGTTGTCGGCGCAGTCGTTTTCGTCGTCGTTGACTTCATCCTGGGACTGGTCCTGCCGTTTGGGTCGCTGATGTTCCTCAACTTCCTGTGCCCCCTCCTGGCGGGTGTCGCAGCGGCAGCCGTGCACCTGTGGTCGGGTGAGGGAGGCTGGATTCGCCACGCGATCGCAGTGCTCGGCGCACCGATCTTGCTGTCGATCTACTACGCGCTGTTTACCCCGTGGAACCTGTCGACGGGTATCCTCATGGACATCACCACGGGCGCGCTGTTCGCACTGGCTGCGACAATTGGCGCAGTGATTGTGCACGTGGTGGAGCGCTTCGTCCTGTCCGCGGACGCCTGAGCTTTTCGATGGTGCACGACGCGGGCGCTTGCTGTGTTGCAGACTATCCCGTCCGACTTAGGATTCGGATATGACTTCGGATCTGATGATGGTGATCATGTCGCTTGTTGGCAACTTTTTGGGCGTTGCAGCAATCCTCGGCATCATCGTCTTTGGGGTCTTCCGCATGATGCCGGGCAGAGCAAGCGTGTCAAAGCGCTCCGGGGCCGTCGACGGCGTCGTGCGCGCAGTGCGCGTGACCCTCGAACCGGACCCATTCGCCAAGGTCGGAGTGCGGATCGACCGTCGGCTCAACCAGGTATGCATCGACGCAGATACACCTCATGGACGGCAGCGGTTTGTTGATCGGCCCGTGCGTCCGAACAATCTGCCGATGAAGATCCGGAGGCAGGTCTACAGCCTGAAAGCCCGCCGACACAATCTCAACTTCAACATTGACGACGAGGCTGAGCGCCGGCGCGCGGCAGAAGCAGCCGAGCACGGCGGCTACGAATTCCAGCTGGCCAGACCGTTGCCGGTGTTGTTTATTCCACCGAACTCACCGGATGAGCGGATCAGGTGGCGGCTGAACTGAAGGGGAGTGGGGTCACTCACTATCGGCTATGGCCGTGACCACCACGGCGCCCCCCAAGCGTAGGGTTGAAAGTGCAAGCAGATTTCACCCGACTTAAAAGAGGACGCATGTTCAACGCTCTTGCTCGCACCGCCGGCCGTGTTGCGATTGCTCCGCTGTTCGCTGTCAACGGTCTCGCGGCTGCCAAGGCGCCAGGACCTCGACCCCAGATGGCTGCTCCGACGCTCGACGCTCTGCGCGAGTACATTCCGGCGATCCCAAATGACGATGAGCTCGTTGTGCGCATCAACGGCGGCATCCAGGCAGCAGCGGGCCTCACCCTGGGCCTGGGCTTCTTCCCAAAGACATCGGCCGCCGTGCTCGCCGGTTCGCTCATTCCGACTACGATCGCAGGCCACGCTTTTTGGAAGGAAGAAGACGAAAGCAAGCGGGCGGCTCAGAAGACTCAGTTCTACAAGAACGCGGCCATCGTCGGAGGTCTGCTGGCTGTGGTGGGCGCAAAGAAGTAAGACGTCGAGACCCGTCCATACGCCCGCCCACTCTGTAGCCGGATTCTGCGGCATAGAAGCAGCTTCTATGCCGCAGAATCCGGCTACAGGGAGTGTGCGCACTGCTAACGGGTGTATTCCGGCTAAGGGGTGTGCGAAACAGCTTGCACGACTATTCGTGCAGGGCGTAAAGGGCATAAAAAAGTGGGCCCCGTGGGGATCGAACCCACGACCCACGGATTAAAAGTCCGTTGCTCTACCAACTGAGCTAGAGGCCCGCGCACACAGCGCCTGACCAGTTTATCCTTTGGCATGCCGCGGCTCAAATCACCCGCTGCGGTTCTGGTCTGCGCCCAGTCGGGTATGCAGCAGCCGCAACCGTGTCAGTATGCGCAGCTGTAGGAGGACAGGGTAGAGGTGACCCACGATGCCGATTATCAAGAGCGCCGCGGCCCACAGCTGTCCCTGATACGCGCTCGCCAACACGGTGCTGACGATGTGCAGTGCGAACGCCCACGCGTGGCCGAGAGCGGCAGCCCGCATGTGTCGCGGATCCATCTGAGCTGTCGGACGTTCTGAACGGCCTTTTCGCAGGGCCAGGACGTGGCGATTCCATCCGACTGTCGACAGAATCGCGTTGAACAGATCGACTCCCCATCGTCGTGCGGCAGTGCTTGACAACGACAGCTGCGCCCATACTCCATCGGGAATGCGGCGCTGCAGAGAATCTCCGACGAAAGGGGCAAGTCCGAAGCTCAAGAGCGCCGCCGTAATCGCGAAGCCCACCGAGCCTGCGCCAGCGGCATTTGCCACGACAAAAAGGCCGCCCGCTGATGCGAGCGTCAGCAGAAGTGCAATCACGTCTGTTCCCCACCTCTCCGCGTGAAATGATCCCACACCGGGACATCCGGCAGGTTCAAACGCCGCCTCACACGGCGTGCCGGACGAGTCCCGTTCATTTCGAATACCAGACAATAAGAATGCGGGGGTGGAAGGAGGACTAGTTCCTTCCACCCCCGCGGGGGATGAGCCGTCCAAAGGGAGAACCTACCCAGAAACTCCTCGGTGAACGCCTCAGACTGTGTGGTTCAGACCCTGTGGGCCTGCTGGGAGCGGCCTGCCTGTACCGTCAACAAACCGTGCAGGCAGGCGGTTTCAGTCGCAGATCATCCGAATCGGCCGGAGATGTAGTTCTGCGTTTCTTCTTTGTCCGGGTTCGAGAAGATCGTCGAGGTTTCGTTGAACTCGATGAGCTTGCCGGGCTTGCCGGTTCCCGCGATGTTGAAGAACGCGGTCTTGTCCGACACACGGGCGGCCTGCTGCATGTTGTGGGTGACGATCACGACGGTGTATTTGTCCTTGAGGGTGTTGATGAGGTCCTCAATGGCGAGCGTCGAAATCGGGTCAAGAGCTGAACACGGTTCGTCCATGAGGATGACTTCCGGTTCGACGGCGATTGCGCGTGCAATGCACAGACGCTGCTGCTGACCACCGGAAAGACCCGAGCCGGGCTTGTCCAGACGGTCCTTGACCTCTTCCCACAGGTTCGAGCCGCGCAGGGCGCGCTCGGCGAGATCGTCAGCTTCGGACTTGGAAAGCTTGTTGTTGTTCAGGCGAACCCCGGCAAGCACGTTTTCTTTGATCGACATGGTGGGGAAGGGGTTGGCCTTCTGGAACACCATGCCGACTTCGCGGCGCACGTTGACGGGGTCAACGCCGGGGCCGTAGATGTCTTTGCCGTCCATCTTGACGGAACCCTGGACGCTGGCGCCCGGGATCACTTCGTGCATGCGGTTGAGCGTGCGCAGCACGGTGGACTTACCGCAGCCCGATGGGCCGATGAAAGCGGTCACGGACTTCGGTTCGATGGTCATGGACACGCCTTCGACAGCGCGGAAGTCGCCGTAGAAGATGTTGAGATCTTCGATGTCGATCTGCTTGGACACGTTTCCTCCAAAAATCTGTTGCGGCTTATGCCGTTTCCCGGGATCCGGGGTGCCGACTGAATTCACGAGGTGGAAGTCGGCTGAATTCTTGTCTGTTGTGCTGGGTGGGTCAGCGGCCGGCCTTGGGGGCAAGGACCTTTGCCATGATGCGCGCACCGAGGTTGAGCACCATCACGATGATGATGAGCACGAGCGCTGCGGCCCATGCGCGGTCAACCGAGGCGATTGCTGCGCTGCCCGGTGCGGTCGGTCGGGTCACGGAGTCGTAGATGAACGTCGGCAGGGTGGACATCCATCCCGAGAATACGTTCCAGTTGACGCTTGCCGCGAAGCCGGCTGTCACCATGATCGGCGCTGTTTCACCGATGACGCGGGCAATTGCGATGGTGATACCGGACAGGATGCCCGAAATCGCGGTGGGCAGGACGATCTTGACGATTGTCTTCCACTTGGGAACACCGAGCGCGTAGGAAGCTTCGCGCAGGTCGTGAGGGACCAGGCGCAGAATTTCCTCCGTGTTGCGTACGACCACCGGGATCATGAGCACAGACAGTGCCACGGACGCTGCGATACCCGATTTCGCGGCCGTGAGGCTTTCGGGTGCGACGAGTCCGATGACAGTTGAGAACAGGGAGAAAGCGAACAGACCGGCGACGATCGACGGGATGCCCGTCATGACGTCGACGAAGAAGGTGATCGAACGGCCGAGCGCGCCGGCCTTCTTGCCGCCGGAGTATTCCACCAGGTAGACGGCGCACATGATGCCGACCGGAATCGAGATCAGTGCAGCGAACAGAGTGATGAGCAGCGTACCGACGATGGCGTGGTAGAAGCCGCCCAACAGTTCACCTTCACCGGCGGCGAACTCCTTGTCGTAGATGCCCTTCATGCCTTCCATGGATCGGGACAGGAGGGTGGAGTTCTCGACGAGGACGGGGCCGCCCTTCTCAATCGACATCCACAGAAGTGAGATGAGCGGAATGAGCGCCAGCGCGAATGCCGAAGCCACGAGTGTTGTGGCCACACGGTCGACTGCCTTGCGGCGGCCTTCGACCGTCCACGACCACCCGACGATGATGGCGAGGTTGATGACGCCGGCGAGGAACGCGGCAAGCGGAACGTTGAAACCGTGTGCGATGACGAACGTCAGGACGATCGCCAGGATGATGGAGCCCGCGGCGACGTACAGGGATGCGAACTTGGGCAGTCGCTTTGTGACCAGGTGCGATGAGCTGCGGTTCTTGTCAACAGTGTTTGTCTGGGTGTTCATCACTTCCCCTTCACGGTCGTGCGAGCAACGATCCAGCGTGCTGTCATGTTGACCACCAGCGTGATCGCGAACAGGACGAGGCCGATCGAGATGAGTTCAGAGAGGCGCAGACCTGCGGCTTCTGGGAAGTTGTGGGCGATTTCCGCTGCGATCGTCTGGTTGCCCGACAGGAGAAGCGACACGATCAGACCGCCCGAGGACAGAACCATGGCGACGGCCATCGTTTCACCGAGAGCGCGGCCCAGGCCGAGCATAACGGCGGACACAATGCCGGACGTGCCGAAGGGCAGAACAGCCATGCGGATCATTTCCCAACGAGTTGCGCCAAGAGCCAGCGCGGCCTCTTCCTGCAGACGGGGGGTCTGGAGGAAGACTTCGCGGACGAGCGACGTGATGATCGGCAGAATCATGATGGACAGGACGAAGCTCGCGGTGAGCAGGGTGCGGCCCGTCTGTGAAATGGCTCCGTCGTCGTCGGGCGCGAAAATCGGGATCCAGCCGAGGTACTTGGCCAGCCAGGCGTAGAGACCGACGAGGTTGCTCGACAGTGCCAGGCCCCACAGGCCGTAGACGACCGAGGGGATGGCGGCCAGAAGGTCGATCGTGTAGCCGAGGATGGGTGCGAGCTTGCGCGGGGCCATGTGCGTGGTGAACAGCGCAATGCCGATTGCGAACGGCGTTGCAATGATCAGCGAGATCACGGCCGAGATCAGTGTGCCGATGATGAGCGGGAACACGTAGGGCAGGAAGCCGCGTCCGCCGCTGATCTGCGAGGGGTCGTCAAACGACGCTTTGATGGTGTCCGTGGACTGAAGAAGCAGGAAGAATGCAACGCCGGCGAGGATGGCAAGAATGAAAATGCCTGCGCTGAGTGCAGCTGCCGAGAAGATGCGGTCACCGGGACGGATTACCGTGCGGGACTTCTTCGTGTCCGGAGCAGAGGCTTGTGTGTCTGTTGCTGTAGACAAAAGAGCTCCTGTGGTGTGGGTAGGTATTTCAACGGGCTGTGCGGCTGTTCGGAGTCCGTCCCGAACAGCCGCACAGCCCTAATGCTCAGTCTGAGTATGTTTCAGACCGGCGTAAGATCACTTCTTGACTTCGATCTTGTCGAGGGCAGAGGTGATCTTGTCGCGCATTTCAGAGGAGATCGGAGCCGAGCCTGCGCTTTCAGCAGCCGATTCCTGGCCCTCTTCGCTCACGACGAAGTTTTCCCAAGCCTTGACCAGGTCGACCTTTTCCTGGCTGTCGTAGGACGAGCACACGATGTGGTAGGACACGAGGACGATCGGGTAAGCGCCTGCTTCTTCGGTGTCGCGCTTGAGTTCGACAGCGATGTCGCCTTCGCCGCGGCCTTCGGCGACCGGCGAAGCGTCAACGACCTTGGCGGCCGCTTCGGGGGTGTACTCCACGAAGTCTTCGCCGACCTTGATCTTGGCGGTGCCGAGGTCGTCGGCAACTGCGGAAGCGTCTGCGTAGCCGATTGCGCCGTCGGTTTCAGAAACGAGCGAAACAACACCGTCGGTACCCTGTGCAGCTTCACCGCCGGCTTCCTTCGGGAACTCTTCGGCTGCTTCGTCCTTCCAGTCTTCGCCGGCTGCCTTGTTGAGGTAGTCGGTGAAGTTCTTGGTGGTGCCCGATTCGTCGGAGCGGTGGACAGCCGTGATCTTGGTGTCAGGCAGGTCAGCGTCCGGGTTCAGGTCGGCGATTGCCTTGTCGTTCCACTTGGTGATCTTGCCTGCGAAGATCTTTGCGGCGGTGGCAGCGTCGAGGTTGAGTTCGTCAACGCCTTCGAGGTTGTAGGCGATGGCGATCGGCGAAATGTAGACGGGGAATTCGAAAGCTCCGCCGTCGCCGCAGACCTTGTTGGCCTGCTCGAGTTCGTCGTCGTCCATGAATGCGTCCGAACCGGCGAAGTCTGCCTTGCCGGCCAGGAACTGCTTGCGGCCAGCGCCGGAGCCGTCGGGCGAGTAGTTGACGGTCACGTCGGAGTTCTGTCCGGTGAAGTCGGTGGTCCAGGACTGGATGGCGGCCTTCTGCGAGGACGCTCCGATGCCGACGAGTTCGCCGGAGACCTGGTCTCCGCCTTCGTTGCCTCCGCCGGATTCTCCGGTGGCGGATCCTCCGCCGCATGCGGACAGGGTGATTGCAGCTGCGGCGAATGCGGCTGCGGCAGGTGCGAGGCGCGTAAGCTTCACAAGAGTGCCTTTCTTTCGAGGTCACGGGGTAGGTTTTCCCTCAGTGCTCTTCAAAAGCTAGGCCGTGCGTGTAACGCCCAGGAACTTTTAAGGTTAACGGAAGGTGAACCTCTGCCAGGGCGCGGTGTCCCCCGCCACAAAAGGGCCTTCAAGCGACTATTGTGCCGATCTGTTCCTGCCGTTTGATCGGTTCGGACCGGTCGGTCGGGCAGTTGTTTTCAGGAGTCGATCGGGCGGAACCGCTCGAAGTCCACGATCTTCGGAATTGAGCCCGGCCGCACATAGGCCACAAGGATCTCGCCGGGGCTGAGGTACGGGTCTTTCTGCGGCAGCTTTTCCGCCAGGCCGGGCACACAGTATTCGGAGACGACGTCCAGGAATGTCGGCAGCACCGGTCTGTGCGAGCAGATGGCGGTCGTCTGGCCGCGCGCCATAACCTTCTTCAGCACCTTGACGGTCTTATTGGGGTTTTGGGTGTTCGCCTTCTCTGACAGCCAGCGGTTGGTGGAGATCTTCAGTCCGCGGCCTGCCGAGAACGGTTTGAGCGTTGCGGTGCAGCGTTTCCACGGGCTGGACAGCAGCTTGGGAATGTTCCAGGAACCCAAAAGGCCGGTCAGCGCCATCGACTGGCGCGTACCAATGGCCAGCAGAGGCCGCAGCGCTTCTGTTTCGTGCCATTTGGAGCGTGGGAAGGCCTTGGCGTGGCGGACGATGATGAACTGCCACGCCCGCAGCGAACCTGTTGAGTAGGCGAGTTTGAGCTTCTCCAGCTGTTCGCGGTCTGAGTGGCGGGAGACATTTTTTATGGCTTGGTCGACGGGCAGCCACCGCCCCTCATCGACTTCTTTGGGGTTGTCGGCCGCGGGCTTTTGGGTCGTGGTGACTTCAGCAGACCAGTACTTGACGTGCTTGGTGAGCTTCTTTCCCACCGTGTAGCGGGCGTCCGGCAACGGCAGGCCCAGGTGGATGATGTACCCGGTCTCTTCCCGGACTTCGCGCACGGCGGCTTCCGGAAGTGTTTCGCCTTTGTCGACTTTGCCCTTGGGGAACGACCAGTCTTTGTGCTTGGGTCGGTGGATGAGCAGGACTTCCAGCTGGCCGGTGAAGTCACGCCACAGAACTGCGCCGGCGGCAAAGACGTCGGCTTTGATCTTGGCGGATTCGCCGGCGTTGGCTACAGGGGTGGGGCTCACGGGCGCTCTCCTGGGCGACGGCGGTAGTCGGCGATGGTCACTTCCTGGTAGTTGGCGAGTTTCTCGCCGTCGGGTGAGCGGTCGATGTGCCGCCACACTCCCGCAGGACCCAGGACGAAGGATTCGGTCGCCGGGTCGAACGCGCGGTCGAACAGGGCGTCGATCTTGGCTATGTGTTCGGCTGATTTGAGTTCGACGAGAGCTTCGACACGACGGTCGAGGTTGCGGTGCATGAGGTCGGCTGAGCCGATCCACATTTCGGTGTTCCCGTCGTTGAGGAAGGAGAACACGCGTGAGTGTTCGAGGTAGCGGCCCAGCACGGAGCGGACTTCGATGTTCTCGCTCAGCCCCTTGATCCCGGGCCGGATGGCGCAGATGCCGCGCACGAACATCTGGCACTGCACGCCTGCGCGGCTGGCCAGGTAGAGCGCGTCGATGATCGCTTCGTCGACGATGGAGTTGACCTTGATGCGCACGCGAGCGGGTTTGCCGGCGCGAGCGTTTTCGGTTTCGCGGTTGATCAGGTGCAGCAGGCTGGTGCGCACTGACTGTGGTGCGACCACGAGCCGCTGGTAGTCCGAGCGGGGCGAATAGCCGGAGAGCTTGTTGAAGAGCTTCGAAATGTCTTCGCCCAGCACGGGATCGCGGGAAAGCAGGCCGAAGTCTTCGTAGCCGCGGGCCGTTTTGGGATGGTAGTTGCCGGTGCCCACGTGTGAGTAGCGGACCAGGCCGTCGCTTTCCTGCCGCACGACAAGACAGAGCTTGGCGTGGGTCTTCAGGCCCACGAGTCCGTAGACCACGTGCACGCCGGCCCGTTCGAGTTTGCGCGCCCACGAAATGTTGGCCTCTTCGTCGAAGCGGGCTTTGATTTCGACGACCGCGAGCACCTGTTTGCCGTCGTGGGCGGCTTCGATGAGCGCGTCGACGATCGGGGAGTCTCCCGAGGTGCGGTACAGGGTCTGCTTGATGGCCAGCACGTGCGGGTCGGCTGCCGCCTGTTCGATGAAGGCCTGCACTGATGTCGAAAAGGAATCGTAGGGGTGGTGCAGGAGGATTTCGCGTTCCGCTGTCGCTTCGAAGACGTCGACCTGGTTGGCGGTTTCGGTGGGTGCGAGGTCGCGGTTCATGCGCGGAACGGCCCGGGGGAAGTGCAGGTCGTCACGGGGAATGTCCGCAATGACCGACAGTCCCGTGAGGTCGAGCGGACCGTCCAGTTCGATGATTTCGGTGTCGGCGAGGTCGAGCTCTTCCTGCAGCAGCGCGCGCACGCGGGGGTGGATGTCGTGGGTGACTTCCAAACGGACGGGCGGGCCGAAGCGGCGGCGGCTGAGTTCTTTTTCCAGCGCCTTGAGCAGGTTTTCGGCTTCGTCTTCTTCGACTTCCATGTCTTCGTTGCGGGTGACGCGGAAGAGCGAATAGCCGACAATCTCCATGCCTTCGAAAAGGGTGTCGAGCTTCGTGGCGATGAGGTCTTCGATCGTGACGAAGCGGGCGGGGTGTTCTGGTGACACCACCCGGTTTCCGTCGGGGGACTCTGACACGTTGATGAATCGGGGCAGCAGGCCGGGCACTTTGAGGCGGGCAAAGCTCTCCGATCCTGTCGCGGGGTGGCGCAGCAGGATGCCGAGGTTGAGCGAAAGCCCCGAAATATAGGGGAAGGGGTGCGCGGGGTCGACTGCCAGGGGAGTGAGAACGGGAAAGACCCGCTCGCGGTAGAAGCGGTCGATCCGCTTGTGTTCGCGCGCGGTGAGTTCGTCCATCGACACGAAGTGGATGCCCTGATCGGCGAGCTTGGGCTTGATGTCGTCGAGGAAAAGCCGCGTGTGGCGTTTGGCCAGTGCACGCGAATGCTTGTTGATGGACCGCATGACCGCTCGCGGCTGGGCACCCGTGACAGAAGGCACGGCCAGTCCCGTGGCGATGCGGCGTTTGAGGCCGGCCACGCGGACCATGAAGAACTCATCGAGGTTCGACGCGAAGATCGACAGGAAGTTCACCCGCTCCAACAGCGGGGTTTCGGGGTCGTCCGCCATGGTGAGCACGCGCTCGTTGAACGCCAGCCACGACAGTTCGCGGTCGAGGTAGCGGTCCTGTGGTTCGGGAAGGTCGTGTTTCTTCCCGCTGGCGGCGACGTCGTACATCAGCGTTCTCCCTGCGTTGTTTCAGCGGTGTCCTCAGCCTGCGGCGGGGCGTAGCTGATGTGTGCAATACGGTGTGCAAACCCCAGACGGTCGTACAGGCCGAGGGCCTTGTCGTTGTCGTCTTCTACGTAGAGCTCGAGCATCTGCGCTCCGCGGCGGTCGATCATGTCGCCCATGCCGGCAACCATGAGTGCATTGCCGATGCCCTTTGCGTGCACGCTGGGATCTACAGCGATGACGTAGACCTCGCCCACCAGCAGACCGGAAACGTGTTCGGGGTGCATTTTGGTGTCGTGGAAGCCGATGACCCGGCCGTCCTGTTCGGCGATGATGACGTCGCGCGGGTCGAAATCAGCGCTGCGGGTGTGGCCGCGAATGTCCTCAATGGTCTGGTTGCCCTGTTCCGGGTGCCAGGAGAAGGCAGCGTTGTTGATTTCCAGCCAGCGCTCTTCGTCCGCGGTTTCAAAAGTGCGCAGCGAAACGCCAGCCGGCAGATCCAGCGGCGGCAGTTCGAGTTTTTCCACGCGCGGGGTCTGCAGCTGCAGAAGAGTGCGCTGCGGCGTGTAGCCGTATTCGGCGGCAAGAGCCGCGGCAGCCGGGTGGTTTCCGTGCGACCACGGCCACGTGGTGTGCTGACTTCCCTCAGCCCGCAGGCGCTCCAGCAGTTCGGTCCACAGCTTCTTGCCCAGTCCCTGACCTCTGAAGTCGGGGTGGATTGTGAACTCGACGGCACCTCGGGAGCCCAGCCCCGTGGCAATTCCGAAGCCGACGACGGTCGAGCCATCGACCAGAGCGACAGTGATCGTGTCGGCGGCATCCGCCGCATCGAGCACACCGTCTGACAGTGGGGGAACGCCGTCTGCGCGCTGCGCTTCTGCAAGAAGGCTGCGGACGCTTCCGTCAACGCGGGCGGGAGAGTGAATATCCCAGGACACAGCTGCTGCCACCTTTCGCGGCGATCGGGTTTCCGGCTTCGCGGCCACAGTATATCGACGCGCCGCGCTTTCCCCGCCATTAGGCAGACTCATCCGGCTCTGAGACGATAGGGCCGTGTACAGATGGTTTCGCGCCCTCGTGGCCTTGGTCGGAGCGCTCGCTTTGGGGGCAACCTCCCTCTTGGGAAGCTACCCGCTCGCCGGCGAGGCCGTTGCCGTCATACCCGTGGCCCTGGCAACAGCCGCTCTCGTCGGCGTTCTCGCTTTCGGCTGGCCGCGTCTGACTGACTCCCCGCAGCGCTGGCTGACGTCGATCATGCTGTTCGTGTTCGGCCTGGCCGGCATGGGCAGCACGTGGATGAGCATCTATCCGCCGCACCTGGAGTGGCTGCCGCTGCTGACGGGCTTGGCGCTGCTGTGGGCGTTCGTGCAGAACCTGGCGCGCGGCATTGAGGCCTCAAACGCCGTGGCCAATGTGTCGGCGCAGGTGGCCGGTGTGGTCGTGACGCTCGCGGCGTGTTCGTGGGCCGCGAGTTTCCGCCTGCCGGGCGATGAGTCGGCGATCATCATCGGACTGTCAGCCATTTTCTTGGCTCAATGCGCATCCATCCTGCCGTTCCCGGCCCGCTACACGTCGCCGTTGGCGATCATCGCGGGGCTCGTCGGCGCGCTCATCGCCTATTCCGCTTGGTGGTATCCGACCCAGACTCTCGTTTCAGCGAGCATCATGGGCGTGCTGCTCGGCGGTCTCGTCGCCGCTGTTGACCGTGCGCTCGCCCCGATTGCCGTCGGCCGCTTCCATGCGCGCAGTCCCAGGCGCAGTCCCAACCGCAGCAAAGTCCGCGAAGTCGGCGTCAACCTCACCCTGGGCGGAACACCTATTGCGCTCGGCGGTGTGGTTGTCTACATCTTCGATCAGCTGCCGCTGATCTTCCCCATGATCTGACCTGATCTGTGACCGGGTGGTCAGGTCGACTGACGATGTGCCGGGCGCGTCTTCTTTCCAATCGCGCCCTGGGTACACTGATGGCATGGATAACTTCGTGGTTCTCGAAACCTTCTTCACCGTTCTTGTTGCCCTCGCCGGCCTCGGCACCATCGGTGTTGCGGCCAAGGTCATCACCAACCTCTTCAAGAGCCGCCGCTGATGGTCACCGAAATCCCTACGGACCTCGCTCCTGAGCTCGTGCCGCTGGCATGGGTCATCGGGTCCTGGGAGGGTGTTGGCGTTGTCGGCTACGCTGACGCTCCCGACACCCAGTTCGGCCAGCGCATCGACTTCGTCGCCCCTGTCGGAGCCCCGTTCCTGCACTACACGGCGCAGGCGTACACGCTTGACGACGACGGCAAGATCGACAAGACGCTGACCATGGAAACCGGCATCTGGCAGCTGGTGCGCAAGCGCGAGGCCCACGATGCCGGTCCGGGACTCATGGTGCCCACAGCGGACACCCCGTTCACGACGGCCGAATCCGTCGAAAAGCTGCGCGGAGACGACGACGCTTTCGAGCTCGAAGTGTCGATCGTTCAGCCGCACGGCATCATGGAGCTCTACACCGGCCGCGTCAAGGGTCCGCGCATTGACTTGGCGACAGACCTCGTTGCCCGCACCACCACCTCGAAGGAATACAAGTCCTCCACCCGCATGTACGGGCTGGTCGAAGGTGATCTTCTGTGGGCATGGGACATGGCCGCGCTCGGCAACCCGCTGGGCAGCCACGCTTCAGCGCGGCTGAAGAAGGTCGCCTGACAAGGTTTCCATGACGGTCGACCACACCGCCGAATACCCTCTGGATTGGTACGACGGGCCGACACTCGAAGAGCGCAGACGCCGCAGACGGCGCAATCTGGCGATCTTCGTGTCAATCTTCGTTGTGCTCGCAGTCATTGCGGGGTTCCTCGTGGCGGTCGTGGGGACGGCTACGGTGCGGTATCAGAACATCCGCGCCCATGCGGACAGCGCGGTTGAAGCGGCCAGGCAGTTCGCTGATGATCTGCGCGACGACCCGCAGAATGCCGAAGCTTCACGGAAGAAGGCCTCGGACGAACTGCACGCGGCGCGGAAGGAAATCGACAAGTTCCCCATGCCGGTTCTGCGCAAGTCCACTGACCTAGACACGAACGTGAGCATCGTTGCCACGATCCTCGACCAGTTCATCATCGTCGTCGATGAAGCTGCACCGACCGTGGTCAAGCTTGCCCAGTCGACTTCGGCCTTCAAGGGCGACGACGACCAGTCGCTGGCCGAGCGCATCAGTGCGCTGAAGGACCTTGGATCGGCAGCGGCCGACACTCCAGAGGCTATGAAGAAGCTCAAAGGCGCCCGAGACACTCTCAACAATGTGGATGAGACCGGTGCGTGGAGGTCAGTGCGCTCACAGCTGTACAAGTCCCAGGATGTGCTGAACGAGACGTACGACACTTTGAAGCCCACAACCCGGCTTGCGTCCTAGCAGCACTGTAGGCACACAACCGTTCCGGACTGAGAAGCCTCAACGCAGTATTCCCCGTCGAACAGTCAGGAGATTCGTGAATTCGCTTCGCTACCCCCGCTCTGCAGCCGTCTACGGCATCGACGAACGCGCAGACGAAGTCCAGCACTTCGGCATGCCGCTGAAGGAACAGCGTGACCTCGCCGCCGGCCGTGCCGTCGCTGACCTTTCGAGCTTCCGCGTGTACACGCTCACCGGCGAAGACCGTCTGCGCTGGCTGCACTCCCTGACAACGCAGTCACTGGAGAACCTGCCGGCGGGAACGAGCACCGAAACGCTCATTCTGTCGGCCACCGGGCACATCGAACACTGGGTGCGGATCATCGCGGAAGAGGACAGCCTGTGGCTGATCTTCGAAACCGGCGGTGAAGAAGCCGTCGAATGGCTGAACTCCATGCGCTTCATGATGCGCGCAGAAATCACCGACCGCACTCCTGAGTTCCAGTGCGTTGGCACGGTCGGCCCGGCACCCGAAGGGCTTCCCGTCCAAGCCGAGTGGAACGACCCGTGGCCTGCAATCGGAGCCGGCTCCGCCTCGTATGCTGCCCTTGACTTGGGCCAGGAACAGGCTTCACCGAAACACCCGGGCCACACGAACGACCTGCGCATCCAGCTGTGCCCGCGGGAGCAGCTGCGCGACTGGCAGCCCGGCGGCGTTGCCGGCCGCGACGCCTGGGAGGCCCTGAGGATCGAGAACTGGCGGCCGTCCCCGCAGGACGTTGACTCGAAAACGCTCGTGGGCGAACTCGACGTGCTGCGCACCGCCGTACATCTGGCCAAGGGCTGCTACCGCGGTCAGGAGGCCGTGGCGCGCGTACACAACCTGGGTCAGGTGCCGCGCCGCCTGGTGTTTCTGCACGTCGACGGTTCGACTCACACCATTCCGCGCCCGGGCGCGGAAGTCTATGCCGAAGTCCGAGGTGCCGAACGGGTGATCGGGCACCTGACCTCGACCGCGATCCACTACGAGTACGGGCCCGTGGCGCTTGCTCTGATCCGCCGCGGAACCAGCCCTGACGCACAGCTGCTGGTTGCCGGAGACGAAGACGAAAAGCTGCCGACCACGGTCGAAGAAATCGTTGCCTTCAAGCGCGAAAACCGTGTCGGTCTGCCGCAGATCAACCGCGAAGCTGATCTGCGTCGGCTTGGCAGGTGAGCCGGTCTGCACGAACGCGTCAGAGAGTTCTACACTGACCTCATGACTACGTTGGAGCAGGGCGGGCAGAGCCTGCCACAGGAACGCAAACTTGTAACCGAAATCCCCGGACCGAAGTCCCGTGAACTCGAGCAGCGCCGCAAGGCCGCAGTGTGTGCCGGTGTCGGCAGTTCGCTGCCGGCCTACATCGTCGCCGGCGGTGGGGGCATCCTCAAGGACATCGACGGGAACCAGATCATCGACCTGGGTGCAGGCATTGCCGTCACAAACGTCGGCAACTCGAACCCGCGCGTTGTGAACCGTGCCAAGGAGGCACTGGACGCGTTCACCCACACGTGCTTCATGGTCAACCCGTACGAGGCGTACGTTGAAGTTGCCGAAGCACTCAACCGCCTGACCCCCGGCGACCACGAAAAGCGCACCCTGCTTCTGAACTCGGGTGCCGAAGCGGTCGAAAACGCCGTCAAGATCGCCCGCAGCTACACCAAGCGCAACGCGGTTGTCGTGTTCGACCACGCCTACCACGGCCGCACCAACCTCACGATGGCCATGACCGCGAAGGCCATGCCGTACAAGAAGGGCTTCGGCCCGTTCGCCGGTGAGGTCTACCGCGCACCCATGTCCTACCCCTTCCGCGACAACGCCGCATACGGCACCAAGCTGTCCGGTGAAGAAGCCGCAAAGCGCGTCACCACCATGATCGACAAGCAGATCGGCGCTGAAGACGTCGCTGCCATCGTCATCGAGCCCATCCAGGGTGAGGGCGGATTCATCGTCCCCGCCGAGGGCTTCCTGCCGGCTCTGCAGGAGTACGCGCAGAAGAACGGCATCGTCTTCGTCGTTGACGAAGTCCAGGCTGGCTTTGCCCGCACCGGCAAGATGTTCGCTTCCGAATGGGAGGGCATCACCCCTGACCTCGTCACCACCGCTAAGGGCATCGCCGGCGGTCTGCCGCTGTCGGCAGTCACCGGACGCGCCGAAATCATGGACGCGGTGCACGGCGGCGGCCTGGGCGGCACCTACTCCGGCAACCCGGTTGCCGTTGCCGGTGCTCTCGGCGCCATCGAAGCCTACGAACAGGACGGTCTCGCCCAGCGTGCTCTCGAGATCGGCGAAAAGATGGTTGACCGCTGCACCAAGCTGCAGTCGCGCTTCGCAGAAGTCGGCGACATCCGCGGCCGCGGTGCTATGCAGGCCGTCGAACTCGTTGTCGAAGGCACCACCGAACCGCACCCCACGCTCGCCGGTGATGTCGTCAAGTACTGCGCTGAGCAGGGCGTTCTCGTTCTGTCCACTGGTACGTTCGGCAATGTGCTGCGCTTCCTGCCGCCGCTGACCATTTCGGACGAACTCCTTGACGACGCTTTCGACGTCATGGAAGAGGCTTTCGCCAAGGCACTCGGCAAATGATCTGAACCGCGCGGTGGGGCTTGCCCTCACCGCGCGGCTAAGCCGCAGAAACGCTTCCGGCCGCTGCAATCACGCAGCGGCCGGAAGCGTTTCTGCTGTTCTAGTCGGCTTTAGCCCTGGCAAACAGCGCGGCGATGATTGCTCCGGACACGTTGTGCCACACGCTGAAAACAGCGGCCGGCAGTGCTGCGAGAGGTGAAAAATAGGCTGCGGCAAGGGACGCCGCCAGCCCGGAGTTCTGCATGCCCACCTCAATGGACAGCGCGCGGCGCTGGGCGGGGGACAGACCCGTGAGCCTGGCGGCCCCATAGCCCAGCGCCAGGCCGACGGCGTTGTGCAGGATGACGGCCAGCAGAACAATGAGTCCGGCGGATGCCAGGCTGCTCTTGGAACCGGCAACGACCACCGCGACGATCAGCGTGATCGTGATGGTCGACAGCCACGGCAGGGCCGGTGCAACGGCCTCCACTGCACGTGCCGCAAACAGCCGCACGATGACACCCAAAACGACCGGCACGAACACGGTTTTGACGATCGAGAGCATCATCGCCCCGGCCGACACCTCGAGGTAGGAACCGGCAAGCCACAGTGTGAGGATCGGCGTGAGCAGGGGAGCCAGCAGCGTTGACACCGTCGTCACGGTCACCGACAGCGCAACATCGCCGCGCGACAGGTAGGTGACAACGTTCGATGCTGTGCCGCCGGGCGCACAGCCTACGAGGATGACGCCGACGGCCAGCATGGGCTCCAGACCCAGCAGGCGGACGATTGCCAGTCCGGCCAGCGGCATGATGGTGAACTGCAGAGCAACACCGATCAGCACTGCCCAGGGGCGTTTGGCGATGCGGGCGAAGTCCGGCATCGTGAGCGTCAGCCCCATGAGGAACATGACCACGCCCAGTGCCCACGGGATCGCGGGGCTCATCGCCACGAGCGTGTCGGATGCGGCGACTCCCAGAAGCCCGCCGAGCACCACCAGTACCGGGAATGCCGTCACGGCCAGCCGTGCGCTGCGGGTCTGCTGGTCGCCGGCTGCTCTGCCTGTGTGTACTGCTGACGAGGTGCCGCTCCCGCGGCCGCTGTCACTGCTGGGTGAGTTCGTGTTCCCGGGTGCCATAGCGGGTAATCTACGCGCCGATTCGCTTTCAGCCCAGTGAAATCTCACATGGCAAGAGGACAGCGGACCCTCAGCCCCGCCTCGGCAGTCCACCCCAGCCCCACCTCGGCGGTTCTGGGGAATTACTCGCGGCTCAGGGGTGTTCCGGGATTATGACTGAATCACCGTTGAAGCTTTCGATTCTTGACCTTGTGCCGGTACGCGGCGAGCAGACCACCAGTGATGCCCTGCGGGCCTCGAAGTCGTTTGTGGAAAAGGCCGATGCGCTGGGCTACACCCGCTACTGGGTGGCTGAGCACCACAACATGCCGGCCATTGCATCGAGCCACCCGGCTGTCGAGCTTATGCACTTGGGCCAGAACACCAAGCAGATCCGCTTGGGCTCCGGCGGTGTCATGCTGCCCAACCACGCTCCGTATTCCGTTGCCGAGCAGTTCTCCCTGCTGGCTGCCGTCTACGGTGACCGGATTGATCTGGGCATTGGGCGTGCACCGGGCACCGACCCGTTTACGCGCATGGCCATGTGGGGTCACCTGGGGGATGGCCAGGTAGTCAATCGTGAAGGCCAGCCGGTTGACCCGGTGGAGTACTTCCCGCAGCACGTCATGGACATTCTGCGCCTGCTGAGTCCGGAAGGCCTGGACGTGGAGCTGTTCGGCGATCGCAAGCACACGCTGCGCGCTACCCCGAAGCTTGAGGTCAATCCGGCGGCCCAGGTGTGGCTCCTGGGTTCGAGCAATTACTCAAGCCAGCTGGCGGCAGCGCTCGGCCTGCCCTACGTGTTCGCCAATCACTTTGCCGGCCGCGGCGCACAGCAGGCCATGCAGACGTACCGTGACCAGTTCGAAGCAAGCCAGTTCGGAAGCCAGCCGCGCAGCTTCATGACGGCGAACGTCGTTGTTGCTGAAACCGAGGAAGAGGCGTGGAGCCTCGCACAGCCTTTCCTCTACCAGATGGCGAACCTGCGGGTGGGTGCTCCCATGCGTTCCATGCCGACCGTCGGGCGGGAAACCGACGAGGTCATGTCCGCAGGCCACCGCGCGGTTGCGGACAAGCTCGCGCAGACCTACATCATCGGCACACCGAAGGACGCCGCCCGTCAGCTGCGCGAACTGGCAGCCGAGGGCGGCGTCGACGAAGTGATGATGCAGGCGGTTGCCGGCGGTTACGCGGACGAGGACCTGGGCACTTCGGTCGCCAGGGAGCGGACTCTCGAGCTTCTGGCCGAAGAGCTCTTCTGATCCTCTAGTCGCCCGGGGCTCTCAGGCTCCCGAGGTGCCGCCGGCCTGGTCTGCGCCTTCGCCTGCTTGCCGTAGGCGGATGGCGCGGGCCTGGTTGTCGGCGAGTTCCACCAGCAGGCGTCGCTGTGCTGCGGGTGCCTGCGGGTGTTCGTCCAACCACGTGTTCGTCAGGTCGAGCACGCGCTGCAGGTCCTTGCCCCACGTGGGGTAGAGGCCCAGCACCAGACGGCGTGCGATTTCGATTGAGTGGTCAGCCCAGAACGATTCGAGTCGCTCAAAGTACTGTTCCACGTACGGTTCGCACAGCGGCAGGGTGCTCGGTGCTGTGAAGCCCTGGATGGTGGCACTCAGCGCGTCGTTGGACAGTGTGTGGTCGTCGACGGCTGCGGTGAACGCACGCTGTTTGGCCAGTGCCAGAGGCATGGCCGCCCGTGCTGTGCGTGCTCGCAGCGCTCCCGCACCGGTGTTGTCGAGTGCTGCTTCCGCATCGATGTCTTCGTGGTCGGCCCAGCCCTGTGTGACGAGCGCGGTCAGTGCCAGCCAGCGCAGTGAGTGGTCGATTTTCAGGTTGTCCGCCCCGTCGGTCAGTGTGCTGCCGAGTTCTGCGTCGAGCACTGTCGATGCCAATTGACGCCCAGCGGCGTCTACGGGGTGCGGTTGGGTGAGCACCGTCGAGCGCTGTACCAGCAGCAGTGTCAGTTCGGCCAGGTCGAGCTGGACGTCGGAACCAGATGGGGCCGTCGCCAGGGCGTCGAGGGCTGAGCCGAGCAGTGACCGCAGCGCTTCTGGGTGTTCGGCGTCGGCCGTCCATCGGTCGAGTGCGCCGAGCACTGTCTGGCGCATCCCGCCGGCGATGCCGGCGTGGTCTTCACGGCCGAGGGAGCGTGCGTGGGCCTCAATGAGGTCTGTCACGGGCAGCAGCCCGTCGCGGGCGGCGTTGGTGAGTGCCGACCAGACCAGCGCCCGGTCCATGGGGTCTGCCAGGCGGCTGACGTGGCGCAGCGCCGTAGCGGTCGAGCGTTCGTCCAGACGGATTTTGACGAAGTCGTCGTCGCCGTGGTTGACCAGCAGGAGGTCGGGGGCGGGCTTGCCGATCAGCTGGGGGATATCGGCCGTTGCCGTGTCGAAGTCCAGCGTGAACATGTCCGTGAGGTCAAGGGACGCACCGTTTTTGGTGAAGATGCCCACCCGCATGGTGTGCGGGCGCAGCACGTCGGATCTGTCGCAGTTGCGCTGGTAGGCCTTGGCGGCGGTGATGGTGCCGTCTGCGTCGACGTCCAGGTCGATGCCGATTTCGCTCATGCCGGTGGTCTGCAGCCAAGCCTGAGCCCAGCCTCGTACGTCCCGGTCCGGTGCTGCCGCATCGAGTGCGGACAGGAAGTCCTCCAGCGTGGTGCTGCCGTAGGCGTGATCGCGGAAGTACTGGCGGGAGCCTTCGCGGAAGGCGTCAATGCCCACGTAGGCGACCAGCTGTTTGAGCACTGATGCGCCCTTGGCGTAGGTGATGCCGTCGAAGTTGAGCTTTGCGGCTTCGACGTCGGGAATGTCGGCCACGATCGGGTGGGTTGTGGGGTATTGATCTTGGCGGTACGCCCAGTCTTTGCGCGACAGTGCGAAGGACACCCAGCCGTCGTCGAATTCAGTGGCTTCGGCCAGGGCGAGTCCGCCCATGTAGTCGGCGAAGGACTCTTTGAGCCACAGATCGTCCCACCAGGTCATGGTTGCCAGGTCCCCGAACCACATGTGCGCCATTTCGTGCAGGATGACGTTGGCGCGGCCTTCCAGCTGGCGGCGAGTGACGGCGTCCCGGAACAGGTAGTCGTCGGTGAATGTCACCAGGCCGGGGTTCTCCATGGCGCCGAGGTTGTATTCGGGTACGAAGATCTGGTCGTACTTGCCCCATGGGTAGGGGTAGTCGAAGAAGTCCATGAAGAAGTCCAGGCCCTGCTTCGTGACCGTGAAGATGGATTCGGGGTCCATGTGGTCGGCGAGGCTGGCCCGGGCGTACAGACCCAGGGGGATGGTGAGGTCTGCGCCGTTTTCGCCGGCACCGGCGCGGGTGTAGGAGTCGGTGAGTTCGACGTAGTGGCCGGCGCACACGCACGTGATGTAGCTCGACTGGCGCAGGGTGGGCGCGAAGCTGTGCCGCGTGATGTCCTTAGCGACCTCTTCGGAGTGCTGAACTGCTCCGCCGGACAGCACCGTGAAGTCAGACGGGGCGGTCACTTCGAATTCGAAGACAGCCTTGAGGTCCGGCTGGTCGAAGTTGGCGAAAACGCGGCGAGCGTCGGTCGGTTCGTACTGCGTGTACAGGTAGACCTTGTCGTCTGCCGGGTCGAAGAATCGGTGCATGCCCTCACCGGAGCGCGAGTACAGCGCTTTCGCTCCGATGGTCAGTTCGTTGCGTCCGGCCGCGACGGGGAAGGTCACGCGGAAGCCGTCGAAGGCTTCAGCCGGATCGAGGTCCTGCCCGTTGATGCTGACGGCGTACACCGATTCGGCGATGATGTCGATGAACGTCGTGGCGTCTTCCGCCGCGGTGAACGTCACGGTGGTCACGGAGTCGTAGGTGGGGATGTCACGGTTGGGTGCACCGGACACGTCGAGGCTGACGCGGTAGGTGTCGAGGGTGAGCAGACGTGCTCGTTCTTGTGCTTCTTTGCGAGTGAGATTTGATGTCATTGGTCCTCCGCCGAACAGCTTTTCATATTTCGCTGAGGGTGGATATATAGACTTCAGGAGGAGGTGCGTCAGTGAGTACAGTCAAGCAGCCGTCGCGGGCCAGACGCCTGGGTTCGTATGTGGGGCTGCGCGCTCGGCTGGGTCTGCGCCGCATCAAGGCGAACTTCAGCCAGTATCTGCAGGTGGTCATCGGCGCTGTTGTGGCGTATTCGTTCTGTCTGCTGGTGCTTGGCCACCAGTATCCGTTCTTGGCGGCCGTCGCCGCGACGGTGGGAACGGGTGTTGTCACGGATCGTCGTCTGCGGCGGGCCACAGAGTTCGGCATCGGCGCGATTTTCGGCGTGCTGGCCGGCGAGGTGGTGCTGTCGCTGTTCGGCACGGGCATCTGGCAGATGGCTCTGGTCATGTTCTGCGGCATCCTCGTGGGCGCGCTCATCAATTCCGGCCCGCTGTTCATCACGCAGATCGGTGTGCAGTCCATCTACGTGGTCACGGTTCCACCTGCGCTGAATGCATATCCCTTTGATCGAACCGTCGACGCTGCTGTCGGCGCGTCTGTCGCAATCCTCATGAGCCTCATCGTGCCGCACGACGCGCGCAAGGCCCCGCGAGACCGAGCGGCGTCTCTGCTGGATGAGATCTCTGAGATTCTGCAGGCCATTTCGCGCAGCATCCGAACGGCGGACACAGGAGCGGCGCAGCGCGCGCTGGAACGGGCGCGTGACACCCAGAGCTTTGTCGACCAGTGGCACAGTTCGGTCAACGTGTCGAAGGAAGCCACTCGCATCAACGCGCGGTCACGCCGCTACGCAGCCGAGGTCAACCGACTTGCCCGCGCCGCCGAATACGCGGACCGCTCCATGCGCATGGTGCGGATTGTGGCGCGCCGATCGGTCACGCTGACCCAGACGGGCGAGGCCAGGTCGGAGATCTCGGGTCTCATCGATGCGCTCGCCGAGGGCAGCTCGATGCTCGGCATTGCGCTGCGCCGCGGTACGTCCCGCGTGCCGGCCGAAGAGTACCTGTCATCGGTGGCGGCACGCCTGGACGTCAAGGCCCCTTTTGTTGAAGACCGTCTGGACGAAACGATCATTCTCATGCTGCGCCCGCTGGCGCACGACCTCATGTGCGCTGCCGGTCTGACCGAAGCCGCAGCTGATGACATCCTGCCGGGCCTGCCGGAACTTGGAGAGAACTGACCGGCACGTGAGTGCCGGGGCTCCTGGTGAGCCAAGTGCCCGGGGGAGCAGCCCGGGAAGCTTCCGGCACCTCGTGGAACCACAAGGCTGACGAGGTGCCGGTCACCTGGTGCGGCAAATCTGCAGCTGATCAATTTTCCACACGTTTTGGCACACAGCGTCGATGTCTGCTTGATTGTGGCTGGTCAGAAGCACAGTGCGACCTTCTTCCCGAAGCTCGTGCAGGAGCGTGCGAATCCGCTCAACGCTGCTGTCATCGAGCCCGTTGAATGCTTCGTCGAGGATGATCATCTTCTGACCTTCCATAAAGGCTTGGGCAATAGACAGTTTCTGCTTCATGCCGAGAGAGTAGTTGCGAGCTTTTTGTTTGAGGCTTGGGTCGAGGCCGACTCTTTCCATTGCCGCGGCTGCCTCATCTGGGCCGATGACCCGACGAATGCGGGCCAGATCGAGTAGATTCTCTAAGCCTGTGAGGTGGCCAAGATAGGCCGGACGGTCGATCACGACCCCGACTTCGGTCGGGAAATCAGCGCGGGGACTTCTGAGGCTTTGGTCCAATCGGATGCTTCCGGAATCGGGCCGCTGCAGTCCGACGATCATTTTGAATAGGACTGATTTCCCTGAGCCGTTAGGGCCTTGAAGACCGTGGATTCGGTTTTCCTCGATCTCCATTGACGCTGATCGAAAGATTTCTGTGCCTTTGAAGGACTTGGATACGTTGTCGATATGCACAAGCGGCTGATTCATGGTTTCCACCGTTCGATGTAGTCGGGTGAGGGAGAGCAGGTCAGTGTCTGTCTGCTTCTGGCAGAGGTCTGAATTTGGAGATCAGAATCAGCAGGGCAGCACTGCTGCAGAAGCTGATTGCTGAGGCGCCCGCGGTCCAGGAGGATTCCCAAGCACCTAGAAAACCAGTTGCGGAAGGTGCAGGCCATAGCGGGTTCGCCGCGGGCAAAGTGGATGCTCCTGCCGCAACTAGGACGAGCGCGGCAGAACCGATTCGCGAAGTCGCCCATACTGCGGCCAGGGCCAACATGATCGTTGCCATGGAGCTGGCAGTCCCGCCGAGTACGACTGCGAGCCAGTCAGTCCAGACAGCCGGGGTGAGGCCGTAGATCATGCCGCTGGCTGCGCAGAGAAGCACAAAGGCCGAAGCTGAAACGAGTGTGCGCGCCGTGTCGGTCACCAGTTCGCGGATCAGTACGCGTGACGCTGTTCCGTGCCGAAGGGCTACAAGAGAGAATCGGGGAAGGACCCACCCGGACCAGCGGACAAGCGAGACCATCGCCAGTCCCAGCCAGACGATCACGCCATAAGCCCAGTGGACGAAGGACAGTCCGGCAGGCGACGTTCCGTAGAACAGCGCATCCGCCGCTGTGTCTTCTGGGGATGCGAGCAGCAACAGCATCCAGGCTAGAGCGAGTGCTGTAAGAAACCACACGCTTCGAGGTGTTCGAAGGACTCGAAGGGCGGTGTGGATTCCAGCTCCGGCCTGTATGACAGCTAATGTCGCGATGCTGAAGGCGATGCAGGGGTGTATCCAAACGCTCAGGCCGTTTGCGCTCGGATGTATCGGCAAAAGAAAAGAGATCGGATTCACCGTTAGCGGAAGGAACTCTGCCCGGAATAGGACGGGTGGCAGAAGGATCAACAAGGCGGCTGAAATCCTGTGTGCAAAAACTGAGACACGGTACGCCACTGCGAGCCCTGCGGCAGCAGCCGCCAAGGTTCCAGCCCATGCGAATAGCGGAACGAGGAGTGCGCTGAGGACTGGAGTTTCTGCGAGTGCGAATGCGCTGAGCACCTGTGACCCAGCGGCGTCACCGGGGATTGTGGCGAAGCTGCTCCATGACAGGCTTAGACCGTTTCCTGTCGCAGTGATTGCAGAGCCGACCGCAGCTCCCGCACCTGCAGCGAGCCCTGCGAATGCACCGGTGACCGCCTCCGAGGCAACGGCCGCCCTCACTGTGCCCCGCCGGAGAATTCGCAAGGGAGACATGGAGCTCTGCTGGCCAGTCGCGCTGGCGATGATCAAAACTGGCCACACTGCATACAGCAGGGGGTACGGGTCATGCGAACCCGCAACAACCGACTCCCAAAAAGAAACCCGCGCATCTGTAGGGATAGGAGGAAAAACAAGACCGAAGACAAAATAGACCCCAGCGCTCGCTAAAAAGATGAGACTGGCTTTTCGCAGAACTTCGGGACCGGGCAGTACTTGAGAAAAGCGAATCGGCGCAGCTGTGCTCTGGGGGCGCCGAGCGTGCGCCGATTTCATTGCAGCGCCCGGGGTAAGCGAGGAGACCACAGCGTAAAGCCGACCGTGCCGAGGACCGTGAGCAGTACGACGCAGGTTGTTATGACCGGCTCGTGGAGTGGTCCCTGTTCCAGTCCGGTCGGCAGCACAGCGTTGTCAGGCATGAACATCTCCAGCTGTGCGATTGCCAGAGCGGTGCCGACAAGAAAAACAACTGCGGGGCCCAGGAGCAGCGCCAGGAATGGATTGCGCAGGTGCATTGCCAGTGCTGTGAAGAGAACCGTATAGAGCATGCCGTGGAAAGCAGTCCAGAAAATCATGAAGACGACGAATTTCCAGGTTCCTGTGTGCGCAAACTGGCTGAATGTCATGTCTTCTGCCACTGGAAGAACCCGTTGTTCTGGCATGAAGGCGACCTGGTCGAATGCGGGTGCAATGGCAAAGGCCCACATTGCGGCCAACCCGATAGCTGAGCCAAACGCAAGTGCTCCTATCGCAGCTGAGCGAACAACGTGGGTTCCAACATAGGAACTCCGTCCCCGGCGAGCGATGATCGGCATCCATCCAGCGGCTTGAGTCTCCTGGAGCACGACGGGCACATAGAGAAGCGCTGCGTAGAAGACGAACAGCAGCGGCAGAACGTTGCCGATCGAAAAAATGAAAAGATCAGCCGGATCGGCGATGACGTTCGACGGTGCCGCTAGCGAACCATAGAGCACAGGAGTGAAGGCGATGAGAATGCCGACCGCAGCGGTCGGCGCAAATCGCTTGACATTGGCTGCTGAGAGAGGCTTTTCCCCAGCGAGCGCTGGAAATACTCGCTGGGGAAAAACGCTGACTATTGCGTGTTTCAGTTGCTCTTCCACTTTCCTGAGACTTGGACATTCACTCGGGTTGTGAGGTTGGTGCTGAACTGCACACGAGTCTTCTTTTTAGCCCCGACTCCGTTAGGCAGATCTCTGTGATCGTTGTCGTTTATCCTCCGCACCCAGGGGCCCGTACCGGAAGCAGCGTTCATTCGCGCGTCAACTGTGTATCTTCCTCCAACAGACTTGGATTCGAGTCGGCCAGCCTTGCTGGAAACGGATTTCGTTTGGTAGCCGCTATACCCGCTGCCATTGAACTTGCTAACGGTTGTGTTGTAGTCCGTGAGTTTGCCGCCAGCGTAAGCCGCAGAAATTCCGGATAGAGCTAAGACGAAACCGCATGCGACGGCGATGGATCTGTTCAGAAAGCTTTTGTTCATGCCTTCTCCTTTGAAGTTCCTTAAACCAGAATAGTAAATGTATGGCTTGAGTCATGTCAATGCTTCGTTTAGCGTTTTATTTGGATGCTGCGGTCCATGGTCTTGCGCCCGGCTAGAATGGCGGCATGCAGGTGCTCGGGAATATCCAAATGGGAATCATGATGCTCATCCAGGTGGGCGTCTTCGCTTTGACGACGATCGCGTTCATCGACTCGCTGCGATTCTCTGACGAGGCCTACAAAGCCATTGACCGCCACTCTAAGGCGCTGTGGTGCATCATCCTGGGTGTGGCCGCGGCCTTGGCGTTCGTCAACCTGCCGATCACCGGCGGCACGGGTGGTCTTGGCCTGCTGGGCATTGCCAGCATCGTGGCCGCCGGCATCTATCTGGGCGACATGGCCAAGAAGCTGCGCGCCGTTCAGCCCCGACGTGACCGGCGATGACGCGCGCGATTCTGCCCGGCGCGGAAGAGCACTACACGGCCATCATCGGCTCGGGTGAGCCCACGACCGTCTTCGCGCACGGCTTCGGCGGCAGCATTCGCGACACCAGGCCCTTCGGAGCCGGTATTCGCGGTACAAAAGTCTTTCCCCACATGCCCGGCCACGGAGGCAACCCATCGCCGGGACCCGGGTGGGACTATCCGATGCTGGCACACGCGCTCGCGGGTGTTCTTGAGCGCACTGACGCTGATCACGCACTCGGGGTTTCCATGAGCGCTGGGGCTCTCGCCAGGCTCATCACTGACGGGCATCCGGCTGCACGCAGTCTGAAAAAGGTCGCTTTTGTCCTCCCGGCCTCGTGGACCCCGCCGCCCGAACACCTCATGGAGAACTTTGAGGCGTACACGACGATGCTGCGCGGCTATGTCGAATCCGGTGATGAAGACGGCCTCGTTCGGGCTCTTGTGGAACGCGAAGCGCCCGAGGTTCGGCAGATGCCGGAAGCCCAGCAGTTCGCTCGCGGGCGAGCCCGGGCCATCATGACAACTGACCTCAAAGACGGCATCGGCTTGGCGCGCCAAACGGCAGTTGAGAACCCGCAGGGTGCGGCAGGTTTCACGGGCGAAGTTCTTGTGCTGACCCACGAGGACGACAACAGCCACCCTGTTGAAGTCGCACAGAAATATGCGGCGGCGTTCCCCAGCGCGCGCTTCGAAGTTCTGCCGCGCGGCTCCATCCTGTGGCGCGGCCGCCAGGACGTGCGCCGCATACTGGGTGAGTTCTTTGGCAGCTGAGCCGCCGATGCCGAACTCATCCGCTCGCCGTTTGGCACTCATCTCCCTGCACACGTCCCCGGCTGCCCAACCCGGTGCCGGTGACGCCGGCGGCCTCAACGTGTACGCCCTCAACGTCGCACGGGAACTCGCGGCCGCCGGGCACACAGTCGACATCTTCACAGCGGACCCGCAGCTGCAGAGCGGCAGCCAGCAGGCACCTCGTGAACTGGGTCCCGGAATCCGTGCCCACCTGTTGGAGACGAGAGCCCAGACAAAAGAGGAACTCGCAGCCGACATCGACATCCTGGCCCGGCAGCTGAGCGAACACCCCGACTACCGTGCCGCCGAGTGCGTGTGGGCGCACTACTGGATTTCAGCCGACGCAGCCCTGCGCGCGAAGCCGCACAAACCGACCGCAGTGTCGTTCCACACCATGGCAGCGGTTAAGGAGCGCGACTTCCCGGGGCACAGCGAACCGGATCAGCGGCTGGAAGCCGAACGGCGGATCGCGCAGACGGCCGACACCATCGTGGCCAACACCCCGGCAGAAGCCGAAGACGCGCAGGATCTGCTGGGCGCGAAGGCTGACAGAGTGCTCACGGCGCCGCCGGGAGTGCGCGCAGACATCTTCACCCCCGGCGACCAGGCCGAAGCACGCAGCCGGGTGGGCGTGGACGCCGATCTGCTGGTTCTGGGTGTCGGCCGCATGCAGCGCGTCAAGGGAACCGATCTGGCGATCGAAACCCTCGCATCGCTGCGTGCTCTGCGGCCGGACCTGGCAAGCCGCACGCGCATGGTCCAGCTGGGCGCGGCATCCGGGGACGCACACGACAGCGTGTACACCGAACTGGCCGAGAGGCTCGGGGTTGCTGAGGTTCTTGAGATCCGCGAACCCGTGCCGGCCGAAGAGCTCGCCGACTGGTACAGGGCGGCTGACGTGGTGATCGTGCCGTCGCGCTCGGAGTCCTTCGGCTTTGTCGCCGCCGAGGCGTCAGCCGCCTGCCGCGCGGTTCTCGCCTCGCGCGTGGGCGGGCTGGAGGTCATCGTCGACAGCGGGGCAACGGGAATTCTGCTGGCTAAGCGGGACCACCGGCTGTGGGCCGAGGAGCTCGCACGGCTGCTCGATGACCCAGGACTGCGCGATCGCCTGGGGCGGGCGGCGCACAAGCGCGCACAGAGGTTTACGTGGCAGGCCTGTGCTGAGAAGGTAATGGAAGCACTCACTGTTGCCAGAGCGGGTGGAAAGCCCGCGGGGAGGAACGAATGACGTCGATCGAAGAAACAGCATCTGCCCTGGTCGCTTGGGCCAAAGACGCGGAGGTCGAATTCGATGTGGTCGACGTCGGCCACCTGGTCGTCACGCTGCCGGGCGAAAAGAAGCTCAAAACCACCGTGTCGGTTCGCTTCACGCCCAGTCGAGTCGACCTGCAGGCGTTCCTCATGCGCAGGCCCGACGAAAACCATGCCGCGTTCTACAGGTGGATGCTGCGACGCAACCAGATCCTCCACCTCGTGTCGTTTTTCCTCGACCCGCACGGGGATGTCTACCTGCGTGCGTCGATCCCGGCCTCCGCGTGGACGCCTGAAATCATCGACCAGGTGATGGGCGAAATCCTCACGGTCTCCGACGACAGCTTCAACGACCTTCTGGTCCACGGCTTCCTCACATCGATGAAGCGCGAATGGGCGTGGAGGATCGCCCGCGGCGAATCCACCCGCAACCTCGAAGCGTTCAAGCACCTGCTGGATACCGACGACAACGAATTCATCGGCACGTTCACCGAAACAGGTGACGAAAACAGCCAGTGAGAATGACAGCGACCGCGGCTGATTTCAGCTGAAACTGACGCTGTCTGAGACTGTCAACGGCGGCCCTGCGGATGATCCCGCCGCAAGCCGCCTCCGCATGGAAGAATAGAGATATGACTTACAACCTCGTGCTGCTGCGCCACGGCGAAAGCGAATGGAACAAGAAGAACCTCTTCACCGGTTGGGTTGACGTAACCCTCACTGATAAGGGCCGCACCGAAGCCGCCCGGGCCGGTGAGCTGCTGACAGAAGCGGGACTCGCTCCCGATGTCCTGCACACCTCGCGCCTGAAGCGCGCCATCATCACATCGAACTTGGCACTGGAAACCGCTGACCGGTCCTGGATCGATGTCAAGCGCTCCTGGCGCCTGAACGAACGCCACTACGGTGCCCTGCAGGGTAAGAACAAAGCCGAAGTGCGCGACGAATTCGGTGAAGAGCAGTTCATGACGTGGCGTCGTTCGTTCGACACTCCGCCGCCGGAACTCGACGACAGCTCGGAATGGTCGCAGGCAGGGGAAGCCCGCTACGCAAACCTGGGTTCGGCCATTCCGCGCACTGAATGCCTCAAAGACGTCATCAAGCGTCTGCTGCCGTACTGGTACGACTCGATCGTCCCGGACCTTCAGCTGGGCCGCACGGTTCTGGTCACCGCACACGGCAATTCGCTGCGTGCGCTCGTCAAGCACCTCGACGGCATCAGCGACGAAGAGATTGTTGGACTCAACATCCCCACCGGCATTCCGCTGCACTACGAACTCGACGAAGACTTCAAGCCGGTGACCCCCGGTGGTCGCTACCTCGACCCGGAAGCTGCAGCAGAAGCCGCCGCTGCTGTCGCAGCCCAGGGCAAGAAGTGAGCTGAGAGCTGAGCTTCGGCGCGCTGAAGTTCAGCATCAACCGCAAAGGCCCGGTGTCCATGTGGACACCGGGCCTTATGCGTTCAGCTGTGTGCTGCTGAACCCTGTGCTGCTCAGTTTTCGTTCTGCTCAGCGCGGATGTCGGCGATTTCAGCTTCGCGGCGGGCCGGTTCGGAGTCGTGAAGCGTTGACAGCGTCGGTTCGAACGAACCGGTGAGCAGGTACTCAACGCGGTGTGCCACGTTGACGGCCTGGTCGCCGAAGCGCTCAAAGTAGCGGGAGATCAGCGTGACATCGGCAATCTGGCTGGGCGAGATTTCGCCGTTAGACAGTTCGCCGATGATGGTGAACACCCGCAGGTGAAGAGTGTCGAGCTCTTCGTCGATCGCAGCGATCATCGGAACGGCTGCAGTGCCGGGCTCGCTCAGCAGCTGAACAAGAGCATTGCCGATGCGGACCGCGGTCGTGCCCATGTGGGTGAAGACATCGCGGAACTGCTCGGGCAGAGCCGGTTCGGGGTGGCGGATGCGCACGAGCGAGCCGATGTGGCGGGCGAGGTCGCCCATGCGCTCGATGGCAACCGACATCTTCAGCGCCGCGATGACGGCGCGCAGATCCGCTGCGACAGGGGCCTGGAGAGCCAGCACTTCTGCTGAACGGCGGTCCAGGGAAGCCTGCATTCCGTCAATCGAATCGTCAGCGGCGATCACCTGCTGAGCGAGTTCGAGGTTGTTTTCCAAGAGAGCCTGAACTGAGCCCTCCATGGCCGCGGTGGCCTTTTCGGCCATTTCGACGAGTCCGTCGGCGATGGATTCGAGTTCATTGCGGAAGGCTTCGCGCACTCGAGGTCCTTTCCTTGAAGTTCTACGTGAGGCACTGTACACCCACACGAATCAAGTTAACGTTTTCAAGCGGGAGTTAAAGGAGCCTGTCACCAATATGAATACCACGGGAAATATCGTCAACTCCGTCGCTTTCAGATAGAACCCGCGTCACCATCCGTTTAGGCTATCAGTGTGGACGTGTTGATCATTTCGCTCATCACCGGCGGAGTTGGCCTCATTTTGGGCATCGCCGGGATCCTTGCGTTCCGCATGTCCGAAAGCTCGTGGTCGTCCGCATCCCTGCACTCGGATGATGAACTTCCCGACGGCATTGCCGAAGTCCTTGCTGTTCTGCCCAGCGCGGCAATTGTCATTGACGCCGGTGACGATGTCACGAAGGCATCGCCTGCCGCTTACACGTTTGGTCTTGTTCGCGGTCACGTGCTGGCCGCGCCGCAGCTGCGCGAAGCCGTTGCGCGAGTGCGTGTGCGCGGTCTGATCGAAGAGATCGACTTTGAAACTCAGCGCGGGTCGGATGAAAAGAGCCGCCGCTATCTGCACGCTCGCGTTGCTCCGCTGGCCGAGGCCTATGTTCTTGTGCTGTGTGACGACCAGACTGAGTCCCACCGCATCAACGCTGTCCGACGCGACTTCGTGGCGAATGTTTCGCACGAACTCAAAACACCCATCGGCGCGATTTCCCTCATGGCTGAAGCTGTTACTGACTTTTCGGACGATCCCGAGGCCGTGCAGCGCTTTGGCGGCAAACTGCAGAAGGAATCTGCTCGCCTGGCGCAGCTTGTCCAGGAGATCATCAACCTTTCCCGCGTGCAGGACAACGAACAGCTGGAATCAACTGCCCGGGTCGAACTCGACGACGTCGTGCAGGAGGCTGTCGATCGGGCGCGGACGAATGCCGAAGCGAAAGGCATCGAACTGTCAGTCTCCGGCAGCCCTGGCACCGCTGTGCAGGGTTCGTTTGACCTTCTGGTCAATGCGGTGCGCAATCTGATTGACAATGCGGTCAACTATTCGAACTCCGGCACTTCTGTGGGCATCAGCGTGGAGTTTGCGGACGGCGATGCTTCGATCACCGTCACCGACCACGGGATCGGCATTTCCCCAGAAGAATCCGAGCGCATCTTTGAGCGCTTCTATCGGGTTGATCCGGCGCGTTCGCGCAATACGGGCGGCACCGGATTGGGTCTGTCGATCGTCAAACACATCGTGGCCACCCATGGCGGCCGCATCGACGTGTGGAGTCGTCCCGGTGAGGGGTCTACCTTCACCATCATCCTGCCGGCCACGCCGGCTGATAATGTTCGGCTTCTGAAGCCGCCGGAAAACAAGACCTCGGACGGAATGTCTGTCGAAGGTCACGAGAGAAAGGCATGAGTTGACCAAGATTCTGCTCGTCGAAGACGAAGAGTCGCTGTCGGACCCGCTGTCCTACCTGCTGGGTCGCGAAGGCTACGACGTTGTTGTGGCTGCTGACGGCAAGAAGGCGGTCGAGGAATTCGAGACCGGCGGGGCAGACCTGGTGCTTTTGGACCTCATGCTGCCCGGTCTGCCGGGTACTGAAGTCTGCCGCACTATTCGCAGCAAATCGAACGTGCCGATCATCATGCTCACTGCAAAGGACGCCGAAATCGACAAGGTTGTGGGCCTGGAGCTCGGCGCGGATGACTATGTGACGAAGCCGTATTCTTCGCGCGAACTTCTGGCGCGCATTCGCGCTGTTCTGCGCCGTGGTTCAGCGTCTGTTGACGACGAATTCGACGACGTTCTCGAAGCCGGCGGTGTGCGCGTGGATGTTGACCGTCACGTGGTCACGGTGCGCGGCGAGGAAATGCAGCTGCCGCTGAAGGAATTCGAGCTTCTGGAAATGCTGGTTCGCAACGCCGGTCGCGTTATGACGCGCGGTCAGCTGATCGACCGGGTCTGGGGCTCCGACTACGTGGGAGACACCAAAACCCTCGACGTCCACATCAAGCGTCTGCGCGCCAAGATCGAGGTCAACCCCTCCGAACCCAAGCTGCTGACAACACTGCGCGGCCTGGGCTACAAGTTCGAAGACTGAGGCTTTGCAGTCTGAGCGGCTGCGCCCATTAGGACTGAACTAAGACAGTTGGCTGGTTGAACAAAGTGCCAACGGGCTGAGACGAAGCCAACGGCGAGGCCCCCGAGTGGAACTCCACTCGGGGGCCTCTGCTTTAGGCGGTCGCCCACGCTTTAGCGACGGATCCACGCTTTAGCAGTGGCTGTTTTCGCGCAGATTCCGGCTATCGGGTGTTTGTGTGCGGCTAACGGGTGTTTTTGTTGCTTACGGGTGTTTTTGTCGAGGCGGGGTTTATGCCGGTCTGGTTTGCTCTGGTTGTCGAGGCGGAGGTGGGGCTTGTGCTGGCCGCCGAGGTGGGGCTTGTGCCGGAACCCGAATTCCACTTAGGCATGCCCTTGTGCTGCCTCCTGTGGGCGGTCGCCCACGCTTTAGCAACGGATCCACGCTTTAGCAGTGGCTGTTTTCGCGCAGATTCCGGCTATCGGGTGTTTGCGTGCGGCTAACGGGTGTTTTTCTTGCTTACGGGAGTTTTTGCCGAGGCGGAGGTGGGGAGGGCACCCGCACCGCCGAGGTGGGGAGGGTGCACCCGCACCGCCGAGGTGGGGCTTGTGCCGGTCTGGTTTGCTCTGGTTGTCGAGGCGGCGCCACATGCAAGAGGTCCCCGAGCGACAATCGCTCGGGGACCTCTGCTGTAAGCCTGTGGTTAAGAGTCTGTCCGCTGTGGGAGCAGACTCACCGGCTTCACTGTCCGGTGGTGCTGTCCGTGGTGGTGTCAGCGCCGGCGGACGGTTCGCTGGTGGGCTCCAGGGTCTTGTAGTACCAGTGGCTGCCGTCGAGGATCTGCGTCTGCACGTCTTCGGAGTTGCCATTGACGGTGACCGTGACGTCGACGAGGGTGCCGGTTTCCTGGTTCAGGCCGGTGACGATGACTTCCTTGTCGCCTTCAGCGTTGGGGTTCTGCGGGTCCTGCGAGAAAGTGTCCCCAGCTTTGACGGTCTGCTTGACGGTCTTGTCGCCGGCCTCAATCGAGACTTCGGCGGTTTCTTCGCTGTTGTTGACCAGCGTGTAGAACAGCTGGGCCTTTTCCTGGTCTTCGTCTGAGATGAGCAGGATGCCGCGAACGTCCACACCGTCAATCGAGGTGGCCGCGCCGTCGCCACCGTTGTAGTGGTACTTGGCGGTCTGCTGAGAAGAGATCAGTGCGGCACAGCCGGTGAGGGGTGCAACCAGGGCTGCTGCGAGCGCGACGGCGCCGAAGCGGGTCAGCCTTTTCACGATTAAAGCTCCTAGAAGAAGAAATGCTAAGCCTCTGACCGCATCGTACCTGTTTTTGTCAACGGTCCGAAACTCGGGTCACAGGATTCAGTATGGAATCTCCCATGGTCCTCTGAAAGTGCCAGTAGAGCGCTATATCACACTGTGGACCGCTGTCGCCCAATTTGCGGAAAGTGTCGTGGTAAGATGGGTCACCGAAAGGGGACTAAAGAGTATGAGTTTTCAGGTTGGAGACACCGTCGTCTACCCGCACCACGGTGCAGCCACTGTTCAAGAAGTGAACACCCGCAAGATCAAGGGTGAAGAGACCGTCTTCCTCAAGCTTGAGGTTTCGCACGGCGATCTGACAATCGAAGTCCCTGCTGAGAACTGCGACCTCGTCGGTGTTCGCGACGTCGTCAACGCAGAGGGTCTGGAAAAGGTCTTCGAAGTTCTGCGCGCTGAAGTGGCCGAAGAGCCCACTAACTGGTCGCGCCGCTACAAGGCCAATCTCGAAAAGTTCCAGTCCGGCGATGTCATCAAGGTTGCCGAAGTTGTTCGCGACCTGTGGCGCCGCGAACAGGACCGCGGACTTTCCACTGGTGAAAAGCGCATGCTTGCCAAAGCACGTCAGGTTCTGGTTTCTGAACTGGCTCTGGCCAAGGAAAAGGAAGAGGACGAAGCCGAAGCAATGCTTGACGAGGTTCTCGCTTCCTGATTTCTGTCACACGGCCCGCGCTCAGACTGTCCTGAGCGCGGGCTTTGTGCTTCTGTGCCGGCTGTTTCCCCGGGCTGGCGTCGCCACCGCCAGCAGCCGCCATGTCGCTGCCGCCGGCTACCATTGCTGTCGTGGAGACAGCTCTCATCATTCCCGCCGCCGGGTCCGGTACGCGCTTGGGCGCTGACCGTCCGAAGGCCTTCGTTGAACTGGCAGGCCGCACGCTCTTGGCGTGGTCCCTGCGCTCTGGTCTGCGTGCCGGCTGCGGGCTCACCGTTATTGCCGCACCCGCGGACTTGCTGGAAGAAGCGCGCGCCATCGCAGACGCCGAATGCGACTCGCTCAAAGTTCCACGCAGTCTGGTTGCGGTCGTTGAAGGCGGTGCTGAGCGCACAGATTCCGTTTCCGCCGCTCTGGCGCGGCTCGAAACCGTCAACCCCAGCTTCGTCCTTGTGCACGACGCAGCTCGCGCGCTCACCCCAAACGAGGTCTTCATCCGCGTGATCGATGCTCTGCGCGCCGGTGAGCGCAATGTTGTGCCGACCCTCCCGGTAGCCGACACCATCAGGACAGTGGCGGGCAGCACCTCGTCAGTCGAGGACCTCGCGACTTCCGTCGACCGTTCCCAGCTCAGACGAGTCCAGACCCCTCAGGGGTTCCGCACGGAAGACCTGCGCGCGGCTCACCGGCACGCTCGCCAGACCGGTCTTTCGGCAACTGACGATGCGGGGCTCCTGGAAGCCATCGGCATTCCCGCCAGGGGAGTGCCGGGGGCAGAAGCGGCACACAAAATCACGTACCCAGAAGATCTGCGCACAGCGCGCGCTCGACTGCAAGGAGAATGACAATGCGGGTGGGAATCGGCTTTGACACCCACGCTTTTTCGGACGACCCACAGCGCCCCCTGTGGTTGGCGGGCTTGCTGTGGGAAGACGCCGGGCCGGGCCTGGAGGGGCACTCGGACTCCGATGCGGTGGCTCACGCCTGCTGTGACGCTCTGTTCTCTGCCGCCGGCATCGGCGACCTGGGCGCGCACTTCGGCGTTGACCGCCCGGAGCTTGCCGGAGCATCCGGTGCTGAACTGCTGAAAGAAGCCGCCCGCCTGGTGCGCGAAGCCGGTTTTTCCATTGGCAACATCGCGGTGCAGGCCGTGTGCACTCGCCCCAAAATAGGCACCCGCCGGGCCGAAGCCCAGCGGGTGCTGAGTGTTGCCGCCGGAGCGCCGGTGACGGTGTCCGGCACGACGTCTGACGGTTTGGGCTTCACCGGTCGAGGTGAAGGGGTCGCCGCTGTGGCGACCGCCCTGGTTTACCAGGCGTGAGGTTCGTCCGGTGCGAGTTCATCGCCGCCGGTGACTTCCTCAACTGACTTACCGCGCGTCACGATGACGCCGATCAGCCACACGATGGCGAAGATGCCGAACGTCCACAGCATCTGCGTGCGGGTGTCGGGAGCGAACATGCCCAGCACGATGACGGCCAGCAGAGCGGCCGCGGTCAGCCACGACAGGACCGGGTAGCCCCACATCTTCATGGGCAGCGGGGTGCCGTCGCGTTCGGCGCGGTGGCGCAGGACGATGTGGCTGGCCACGGTCGCGATCCAGGTGACGAGCAGTGTTGAGCCGACCACGTTGAGGCCGATGAACAGCACATTGTCCTGGTTGAAGGCGTTGACGAGCACGGATGCGAAGCCGATGAGGACCGACACCATGATCGCTGGAATCGGGACGCCCCTGTTGTTTGCGCGTCCCGTGGCCGCCGGTGCCATGCCTCGGTGGGCCAGCGAGAACACCATGCGGGAAGCTCCGTACACGTTCGCGTTGAGCGAGCTCAGCAGAGCCACCACGATGATGATGGCCATGATGGCGCCCACTGCCGGCAGTCCGGTGGTCGTCAGGGTCGTGACGAACGGGTTTTCGGCAAGGTCCGGGTTGTCCCAGCGGACAGCGAGGATCATGAGCGTCACCGAACCCATGTAGAACACGAGGATGCGCAGCACGATGCCCGCGATCGCCTTGCGGATAGAGGTTTCCGGATCTGCTGTTTCAGCTGCTGCGACCGCGAGGATCTCAATGCCGCCGAACGCGAAGATCACAATGAGCAGGCCGGTGCCGATGCCGCCGATGCCCGAGGGCGCCAGGTCGATGCCCTGCACATTGCTCAGACCGGGGGATTCACCGGGGGTCAGGCCGAACAGGAAGGCTGTGACCACGATGAGGAACAGGATGACGAAGGCGACCTTGATGAAGCTGAACCAGTATTCGAATTCGCCGAACGAGCCGACGCCCATGAGGTTGATGACGGTGAAGATGAGCATGAAGGCCAGCACCCAGATCCACTGGGGAACATCCGGGAAGAACGCCGAGCGCATGATCTGCGCGGCGGCTGTCGCCTCAACCGCAACGACCAGGCACAGCTGCACCCACCACAGCCACCCCACGGCAAAAGCGGCCGCGGGGCCCAGCGCCTTGCCGGCGTAGTAGGAGAACGCTCCCGGGTTGGGGTCGGCGACAACCATTTCGCCGAGCATCCGCATCACCGAGATGATGATGAGTCCGGCAGCCACATAGGCCAGAAGAATTGCCGGGCCGGCAACGGCGATTCCTTCGCCGACGCCGAGGAAGAGGCCCGCGCCGATTGCCGACCCGAGGCTCATCATGACGAGGTGCCGGGTCTTCAGACGCTTCTGCAGTTGGGTGGTGGCCATGAAAATCCTTTATGAACAAAACAGATGGTGGTCGCGGGAGACACTATGCCGCTCAGTGTCCGCGGTCAATCCATTCCTGCAGGTGCGGTTTTTCCGCGCCGATGCTGGTGGAATTGCCGTGTCCGGTCAGCACGATCGTGTCCTCAGGCAGGGCGAACAGGCGTTCGCGAATCGACTCGATGATCGTGTCGAAACTCGAATACGACCGTCCTGTTGCTCCCGGGCCCCCGTTGAACAGAGTGTCACCGGACAGCAGGACAGGCACCTCGGCATCCGAGGCTGTGGTTCCCCGAACGTCCTCGGGCAGTCCGGCACCCGTGAGGCCTTCGGCAATGTAGAAGCACGTGGAGCCGGGGGAGTGGCCCGGCGTGTGAAGCGCGCTCAGACGCAGGCCGGCCACCGTGAAGCTGTCGCCGTCGTCGATCCGGCCGGTGGGCTGACGGTCCTCGAAGACCTGGTCCCACAGGACCGAATCGGCGGGGTTGAGCAGAATCGGCGGGTCGCCGAGTTTGGCCTGTGCGTCGAAGACGTACCGAATGTGGTCATCATGGCCGTGTGTCAGCAGGATCGCGCTGACTTCGCGTTCGCCGACCGCTTCTGCAATCGCATTCGGGTTGTGTGCCGGGTCGATGACGACGACGGTGGAATCGTCGCCGACAATCCACACGTTGTTGTCGACGTCAAAGGTTTCGCCGTCGAGTGAAAAGGTTCCCGATGTGATGAGCCGCTCAATGCGGACTGCGCTGTCTGTCATGTGAACTCCACTACCGATCGAAGGACTTCTCCTCGCGCCATCTTGTCAAAGGCATCTTCAACCTGCTCGATGCTGATCCGCTCGGTGACGAACTTCTCCAGCGGCAGGCGGCCCTGCTTGTACAGTTCGGTGAGCATCGGAAAGTCGCGTTCGGGCAGGCAGTCGCCGTACCACGAGGACTTGAGCTTGCCGCCTCGGGCGAACATGTCGATGAAGGGGACGGTCAGCTCCATGTCTGGTGTGGGAACACCCACCAGGACGACCGTTCCGGCGAGATCGCGGGCGTAGAACGCTTGGCGCCAGGTTTCGGGGCGGCCCACGGCGTCGATAACGACATCAGCGCCGAAGCCGCCGGTGAGGCTCTGGACCTTCTCGACGACCTCGTCTTCGCTCATGCCCTTTGACGAAAAGCTGTGGGTTGCGCCGAGTTCTTCTGCCGCGGCGAGCTTCTTGTCGTCGAAGTCGATCGCGATGATGGTCGATGCGCCCGCCAGCTTTGCGCCGGCAATGGCGGCACAGCCCACACCACCGCAGCCGATGACGGCCACGGAATCGCCGTGCTTGACCTCACCGGTGTTCATGGCCGCGCCAATGCCCGCCATGACACCGCAGCCCAGAAGCCCCAGCACGGCCGGGTCGCCCTCGTCGACCTTGGTGCACTGGCGTTCGGCAACGAGGGTCTTTTCAGCAAAGGACCCGATACCCAGGGCGGCTTCGAGTTCCGTGCCATCGGTGAGCGTCATCTTCTGCTTGGCGTTGTGGGTGGCGAAGCAGTACTGCTGTTCGTTGCGCTTGCAGGCGCGGCACTCACCACAGGTGGCGCGCCAGTTGAGGATGACGAAATCGCCGACCTCAACGTGGACGACGCCCTCGCCGACCGCGCTGACAACACCGGCGGATTCGTGTCCCAGCAGGAACGGGAAGTCGTCGCTGACTCCGCCCTGACGGTAGTGGTAATCGGTGTGGCAGACACCGCAGGACTTGACGTCGACGACGACTTCGCCCGGACCGGGGTCGGGGATGACGATGTCGACTAGCTGTACGGGTTCTTCCTTTGCGAAGGCGACAATGCCCTTCACGGTCTGGGACATGCTGACTCCTATAAGCAGTCGTTGATGTGTCATGTCCCACGCTACCGAAAACTCGGCACGAATAAAGGCCGGGCTTCGCGGTGTGCGAAGCCCGGCCTCTGTTCAGTCAGCGGGTGGCGACGGATCAGTCGATGTCGCCGGCCGCCTCGTCAGGGTGCGCCTTGAGGTGCAGGATTGCGGCTCCGAGACCGCCCCAGACGGTGATGATGGCGATGAGCATCATGATGACTGCGGATGCGCTCATGGCGTAACTCCGTTCTCGTTGTGCGGTGTGGCTTCCGGCGCGGCCTGCGGTTCAGTGGTCGCATGTGGGGCGGCGGCCGGGGAGCTGAGCTGCTGTTCGAACTCAGCCTGGGCTCGTTCAACCTTTTCGAGGCTCTTGCGCGGCCACGGTGTGATCGACAGGAGAATCGACACCACCAGGATGAGCCCGAGGACGCCCCAGCCGAGCAGGTTCAGCGTGATCTGCGGATAGCCTTCGTAGCCTTCCTTGATGGTTGTGATGATGACCTGAACGAGCATGACGACCAGGACTATCGGGGTGATGACTCCGACGAACGCCATCCAGACCTTGCCGAGCTTGAATGTTGAGACCGCGTTGAGGTGGTCGCGCAGGAACGGCAGGCGGCGCAGAACCCAGGCGACCGTGATGACCGCGATGATGGCAATGCCGACGATTCCGATGTTGTTGACGAAGTAGTCAATCGTGTCCAGTGTGATGAGGCCCGAGGTGGTGGAGAAGCCGACCACCGCGACAAGCGCCATGCCGCCGCCGACGAATCCGGTCGACTTGCGCTGCGAGATGCCGAGCTTGTCCGAAACAGCTGCGATCGGCACCTGCACCAGCGAGATCAGCGAGGACAGACCCGCGAAGATCAGGCTGACGAAGAACAGCACACCGAAGATCTCACCGAAGGGCATTTCGGAGATGATCAGCGGGAACACCACGAATGCCAGGCCGACACCGCCGGCAGCCACTTCGCTCACCTCGGTTCCAGAAGCAGTGGCCATGAAGCCCAGTGCGGCGAACACGCCGAGGCCCGCGAGGATTTCGAACGCGGAGTTCGACAGACCGACGACCAGGCCGGAGCCGGTGAGGTTGGTGCGCTTCTTCAGGTAGGACGCGTAGGTCAGCATGATGCCGAAGGCAACAGACAGCGAGAAGAAGATCTGACCGTAGGCGGCGATCCACACGCTGGGCTTGGCGATCTGACTGAAGTCCGGCTTGAACAGGGCGTCGAGGCCGGTCATGGCTCCGTCCAGCGTGAGGGCTCGGATGACGAGCCCCACGAACAGGACGATGAGCAGCGGAATGAAGACCTTCGAGAAGCGGGCGATACCGCCCTGCACGCCCAGGAAGAGGATGATGAGCGTAATGACCCACACGCCGATGAGCGGGCCGAGAACTGCGGGCACGATATCCGCGGTAGGCAGACCGCCGTCATCCAGCTGCAGGTACGAACCGAAGAGGAAGCCCTCGGGATCGTCGCCCCATGCCTTCGACAGGGAGAACCAGGCGTAGCTGGCCGCCCAGGCGATGATTGCCGAGTAGTAGATGGCGATGACGGTGGCGATGCCGACCTGGATCCAGCCGATGGGTTCAGCCGCCCGGTTCATCGACCGGAAGGCCAGCGGGGCCGAAGACCGGAACCGGTGGCCGATTGCGTAGTCCAGGAACAGCAGTGGGATACCCGCCGTAAGCAGAGCGATGAGGTAGGGGAGGATGAACGCTCCGCCGCCGCTCTCGTAGGCGACATAGGGGAAACGCCAGATGTTGCCCAGGCCGACTGCAGAGCCGACTGCGGCAAAGATGAAAGCGCTGCGGCTGACGAAAACCTGCCGCTTTTCACCCTGAGGGGGTGCTTGAGTAGACATATAAAACACCTTTGTTTTGATGCGATGTTGAGGAAACTGTAGACGAATTCGTGACGAATGTCATAGTTTTCCCAGTGCGCGTCCAGACTGTTGTCAGTTTGTGATTCGCAGGAGCGGGTGCGCCGGGGCTTCCGGGCCGGGCGCGTGCAGCAGATGGCGGCTAGACTGTCAGCCGTGACAATTCAGCTGTATAACACCAAGTCCCGCACCCTCGAACCCCTCGTTCCCGTCTGTGACGGCAAGGTGGGGATCTACGTGTGCGGTGCGACCGTTCAGGGCGCGCCCCACATCGGCCACATGCGCTCGGCGGTCGTGTTCGACCAGCTTCGCCGCTGGCTGACCTACAGGGGACTTGATGTTCTGCTGGTGCGCAATGTGACCGACATCGACGACAAGATCCTGCAGAAGTCCGTCGAAGAGGGCCGCCCGTGGTTTGCTCACGCCTATAAGTACGAGCAGGTGTTCACTGCCGCCTACGACCGGATCGGCGTGCTGCCCCCGTCCTATGAGCCCCGTGCCACCGGCCACATCACCGAAATGGTCGAACTGATCGGCAGGCTCATCGATGCCGGCCATGCCTACGCGGCAGAAGACGGCAGCGGCGACGTGTACTTCGACGCCCGGTCCTGGCCACAGTACGGTGCGCTGACCCACCAGAGCTTGGACGACATGGCCGAAACCGACGCCGAGGTGCGCGGCAAGCGCGACCCGCGCGACTTCGCCCTGTGGAAGGGGCACAAGGACGGCGACCCGCTGACCGCCAGCTGGCCCACCCCGTGGGGTCGCGGCCGGCCGGGCTGGCACATCGAGTGCTCCGCGATGTCGACTAAGTACCTGGGTGCCGAATTCGACATCCACGGCGGTGGCCTGGATCTGCGCTTCCCACACCACGAAAACGAACTCGCTCAGTCGACCGCGGCCGGCGACGGCTTTGCCCGCATCTGGATGCACTCCGGTCTGCTCAATGTGGGCGGGGACAAGATGTCGAAGTCACTGGGCAACTCGATTTTCGCCCACGACCTTTTCGACGATCATTCCGCACTTCTGGTGCGGTACTTCCTGTCCACGGCGCACTACCGTTCCGTGCTGGAGTTTTCGGAAGAGCTGGTCGAAGGCCAGGCGCCGGCCCTTGAGCGGATCCGCAACTTCATTTCCCGAGCCCGGCAGGAACTCGGAGATGAGGCTCCGGCAGTGCCGACGTTCCGCGACACCTCGATAACGGTGCCGGAATCCTTCGCACAGGCCATGGATGCCGACCTCGGCATCCCGAAGGCCTTGGCCGTCGTGTTCGACCAGGTGGGCACCGGCTTCCGCCTGCTTGAGGGTGGGGACCGAGGTGAACTCGCCACAGTGTTGACCTCGGTTGAGCTCATGCTCGACATCCTCGGCATCAACCCGAGTTCTGCCACCTGGGCGCAGGGTGGGGAATCCTCGGCGACCGCGCACGCTCTTGACCAGCTGGTCGACGAACTCGTACGCACGCGCGCTCAGGCGCGCGCCGACAAGGACTGGGCCGTGGCCGATGCGATCCGCGACCAGCTGGCAGCAGCCGGCATCGTCGTCGAAGACACCGCCGATGGCTACCGCTACCACGTAAGGGACTGAACATGGCGAAGGCAAAGGGCCCGCGCAAGGGCACGGGCGGTCACGGGCGGCGTCGGCTGGAGGGCAAGGGCCCCACGCCGAAGGCCGAAGACCGCGTTTACCACAAGGCGCACAAGGAGAAGCTCGAACGGCAGCGCCGCCAGCAGGGCAAGCAGAACTCTCGTCGCTTCAAGGGCGAACAGGGTGTTGACACTGTGGCTGGCCGCAACTCGGTGCTCGAAGCCCTGCGCGAAGGTGTGCCGGCGAAAGCGCTCTACATTGTCCGCGGTGCCGATTCTGACGACCGGGTGCGCGATGCGATCGCAATTGCCGCTGACCGCGGAGTTCCGCTGTTGGAGGCAAGCCGCGATGAGCTTGACCGCATGACCGACAGGGCGGTCCACCAGGGACTCGCTCTTGTCCTGCCACCGTACGAGTACGCAACCCCGAAGGACCTGCTGGATGCGGCTGCCGCGGAAGTGCAGAAGCCGTTGCTGGTGGCCCTCGACGGCATCACCGATGCTCGCAACCTCGGGGCCATCATCCGCTCTGCCGCAGCTTTCGGCGGTCACGGTGTGATCATCCCCGAACGCCGTTCCGCCGCCATGAACGCCGGGGCCTGGAAGACCTCGGCCGGCGCGGCAGCCCGCATCCGCGTAGCCCAGGTGGTCAACCTGGCCCGCGAACTCACCGAGCTTAAGAAGCAGGGCGTGTTCGTGCTTGGCCTCGACATGGACGGCGATGTGGATCTTCCGGAACTCTCTTTGGGCACCGAACCGGTGTGTCTGGTTGTCGGTTCGGAAGGCAAGGGTCTGTCGCGGCTTATTCGCGAAACCTGCGACCAGATCGTGTCGATCCCCATGGCGGGAGCAACCGAATCGCTCAACGCGGGTGTTGCAGCCGCGGTGTCGCTGTATGAAATTGCGCGCACGCGCGGTCTGCGCAGCGCTCCCGCCGAACCCGGCGCCTGAGTCTCAGTCCGCTCCCGTGAGGGAGCGGTACGCCTCGACCAAACGGGAGTCGAGTTTGCGCACGGAGGCGAGATCCGCCTCGTCAGTGGAGTGAGCGGTGTTGAACAGCTCGCCCGCCATGTTGAGGCGCGCCAGTTCAAGATCGTGCGTTTTCTGGCCCTCGGACAGGCTGGGGTGAAGCTCGCCGGTTTCAGCATCGACCAGCCACGCGGTGTGCCCGTCGCTGCTGGGTGAGAACAGCGTGTTGGACAGTGCAGCATCGCCCCAGAAGAACCCGGCCCGGTGCAGGTGGGCCAGAAGCTCGGCAAAAGCGTCGACCACGCTGTGTGCGGCGGGGGAGCGGGGCCCGTCCCGCAGGATTTCGTCGTAGCGAGCGGCGGGTGTCAGCCGTCGGGTGATGAGCGCCCCTGAAGCCGCCGTGGTTCGGCCGGTGACGACCCCCAGTGGGAAAACCGCCGGTAATCGTGCGTCCCGCAGTGCGTGCAGCAGGCGGTATTCGTCACCGGCGCCATCTTCGCCCATTTCCTTGATGACCAGCGCAGCAGGTTGTGTGCCTTCTGCCGCACCAGGCTGCACGCAGTCTACGGTTCGGACGGTGTGGCGCGACAACCCAAACGGGCCGAGCTGCACACCATCCCATTCGGCCAGGGGTCTGTTCCACGGCAGGGAAGCTAGGTGCTCGCGCAAATCAGCGTCAACAGCGGTGATCTGTGCAGCCGGCACGCCCGCCGGGCCTGGCTCAGGCGCTGAGCGCGCCTGCCGCACGCCCGCTGCCGCGTCCCACCCGCTCGTCACAGGGAGTCGCGCAGCTCGTCGGGCGTTCCGAGCCGCGTGATTCTGCCCTTTTCGAGCACGGCGATTCTGTCGGCGATGCCGAGCGCCAAAGGAACGTCGCGAGTGGCAACGATCGACGTGATGCCGATGGTGCGCTGGAGGTCAGCCAATGCCGCGGTGGTCTCTTCGCGGGTGTCTTCGGGCAGGCGGTTCAGCGGTTCATCCAGGAGGAACACTGCCGGCCTGCGCACGGCTGCGCGTGCCATCGAGACAGTGTGGCGCTGGGTGCCGGTCAGTTCGTCCGGGGTGGCATCCAGCAGGTTTTCCAGACCCATGCGCTTGGCGACGGCGTGCACGCGCTCCCTGGCGCCTTCCTGCGTTTCGCCGTACAGCAGCAGTGCGAAGGCCATGTTCTCGGCGACTGTCATGTGCGGGTAGAGGGCGTAGTTCTCAAAGGCCATGACCACGTGGCGCTGGTGTGCCGGCAGCTTTGTGACGTCTTCGCCATCGAAGGTGATCGTGCCGGCCGTCGGCGTTTCCATTCCGTTGATCAGCCGCAGAAGCGTGGTTTTGCCCGATCCGGTGCCGCCGAGCACCACGAGCAGTTCGCCGTCCGGCACATCAAGGCTGAGATTGTCGATTGTTGTTGTCACAGTCGACGGATACCGGTGTGTGAGGCCTGTGAGGACGACCCGTGCCATTGATGCCTTTCGTCATTGAACAGCGTGGCGAAAAACCGTTGGGGAGCGGTGAACGGAGACAACATTACCGCACATGAGGGCGTCTGTGAGCCTGCCATGGAGTTCTCAGCCTGCCGTAGACTTCGCCGTATGGGTGTTCGGCTGAAAGACGTTGCTGAGCGTGCGGGAGTTTCGGTTTCGACGGTCTCGCGCGTGCTCGGCGGTCGTGACGTCGTCGCGGAGGCAACGCGGGCGAAGGTGATGAGCGCGGTCGAGGCCGTCGGCTATCAGCGCTCCACACTGCTCGGTGCGGCCGCGGGCCAGTTTGCCGCGGTGAGTCTGCCGGAGAACCCCGAACACTGGCAGACGGATGTTGCCCGTGCTGCGATCGCCCACCTGCAGCGTGCGGGGCATGCGGTCATGACCCCGTATCTCGATGCTGAGGGGCGGGAACTGCGCGCCTGCCTGGATGCCGGTGCCGCTGTCATCATCACCCCAACCTTCACGGAACTCGATGTCGATGTGCCGGTCGTGCGGTTTTCTGAGTCCGGCAGGCGAAGCACTGCTGTCAGCACCGACGGCATGATGGTCGGGCGCGACGATATCGCCGCCGAAATCGACTTGCGCGCGGGTATGAAGCTGGCGTTCGACCACCTGTATGACCTTGGGCATCGCCGTATCGGCCTGGTGTGCAAGGACGTTGGGGAACTCGCAGAGATCCTCAAGGAGAACTTCGGTGCGCTCCACCCGGCGGCAGCCATCGCACCAAACCTCGATGATTGGATTGCGGCCGTCCCGAAGACCTTCGCCGGCGGTGTTGAAGCCGCATCAATCCTGCGTGATGCTGCCTGCACCGCGGTCATAACGCAGAGCGCCCTGCAAATGTACGGCGTGTTTGAATCCATGCGCCGTCGTCGCCTGAGCGTGCCGCGGGACCTGTCAGTCATCGGGATCGGCGATTCGTCGACCATGCGGTTCACCAATCCGCCTGCAACTGTCCTTTCTTATGACACCGAGAGCCTGGCTGAAGCGCTCGCCACAGCCGCCCTGCACATTCTGGACGGCAACCCGCCGGTGGCGGTTCCGCCGAACTTCCGTCCCCGGCTGCTGGCCCGCGCCTCGACAGCGGCGGTCAGGAGGTGAGCGTGTCCCAGTACGAACTGTCCGGTGTTTCCCTGCAGCAGATCGCCACGGCTGCCGGCATTTCCCAGGCCACGGCATCACGCGCCCTGCGCGGGTCTTCTGCGGTGGCGCCGAAGACCCGGCGTGCGGTGGACATCGCGCTGCGCACCCTCGGTGTGCAGGTGCCGGCTGTCCCTGACGTCAAGCGGATCGCCGTGGTGACGGCAGCCCCGATCGGGCCGGACATCGAACCGTTCACCACCCTGATAGAAGAGCTGACCAAGCGCATTTTCGCGGTCGGCCACGTTGCCGTGCAGGCGGTCACGGACCCGGGCCTTCCGCCGACCTACGAACTCCTTTCCGCCGTCGGTGTGGACGGTGTGATCGTCGTCGGCGGCGGACCCGCATCGAGTGAAGCCCAGAAGCTGGCGGGCACGGAACTTCCCATGCTGCGCATCTCGCACGCCCGGCACACGGGCTTTGCACAGATCATCATGGATTCTTCCGTCGGCATTGAGACCGCGGTGCGCCACTTGGTGCAGCTGGGGCACACGAGGATCGGCCTGGCGGTGCCGGAAGACTCCGCGAAGAACTCCCGCGTGAGTGCTTTTCGGACCACGATGGCGGACTTGCTGTTCATCACCGGCACCCGCGATCAAGCACCCGTCGTCGTGTCCGACCCCGGCGTGCTGGCTGGAGCGCAGGCGGCCCAACAGCTGCTCGACACCAGCTGCACCGCTGTCATCAGCGCATCCCCGGACCTCACGGTGGGCTTCCTCCAGGCGGCTCAGCGTCTGCGTCTGCGGGTGCCGGACGATCTTTCGTTCCTGGCTGTCGGCGATGTCCCGGACGCAGATGTTTTCAGCCCGCCCATTTCGCAGGTCACGTTCGACTGGGAGCAGCTGGCCAGCACTGGCGTACGCGAAATCGAGCGGCTCATGGCAGGGCCAGTGGATCCGCTGCCGGCCTACTGGGTCGAACCAGAGCTCGTGCTGCGCAGTTCGGATGCACCCCTGGCCCGCCGCTGACTCTGCTGGCCTCCGCAGGCCACGCTCCTCACTGCTCCCGAGGTGCCGTCAGGCTTCCCGGGACACCTCGCGCTCTCGGGCGCTCGCCAAGTGGGCGAGCGCGCGGGACACTTCGCGCGGGTCTTCCGCACGGAACCGGGCCTCGGTCTGGCCGGGCCCCACTTTGACGGTCAGCCCGCCGGGGTAGCGGTTGAGGTGCCGGAAGGCGTCTTCGTCTGTTGTGTCGTCGCCCATGTAGATGGCGGCGTCGGCGCGCGTGGTCTGCATCAGCTGGTCAATGGCGTCGCCCTTGGTTGTGCTGCGCACGCTGAATTCGACGATGTCGTGGCCGTGGACAATCCGCACGTCGTCGAGTTCAGCGGAAAGTTCGTCGAGTGCCCTGCGGACGATTTCGGCGCCTTCGGGTTCGACTTCGCGGGTGTGGAACGCCCGGCCCAGCGGTTTGCGCTCAAGCCACATGCCGGAGATTCCCGTGTGATTGAGGTGCGTATCGAGTTCTTCGTGTGCCGTGTCGATGACGTCGAGCACCCGCAGTTCGCGCGTCGAAAGATCGTCCCCGCTTCCCGGCACGGCAGCATCGGGAACGTCGGCGGCATCGGGGACAGAAACCTCGGCCCCGTGTGCCCCGTACAGCAGAGTGCTGCGCGGGGGAGTGACAACGGAGCGCAGGTTGTCGAGGTTGCGGCCTGTGATGAACGCCGTCCACGTGCGCGGCAGCCGGTCCAGAAAGTCGACTGCGCTGAGGGATTCCGGCAGGGCGCGCGATTCATAGGGGTTGTCCACCAGCGGTGCCATGACGCCGTCGAAGTCGAGTGCAACCAGCAGCAGCTTCGCTTGGGCCGCCTGCGACAGGGCGTCGCGCAGTTCGCTCATGGTGCGGTTCCGCCGCTGTTCTGTCCCGGCACCTCGCCAGGCACCTGTCCCGGCGCCTCTGACGAGTCTGCCGCCTGACCCTGGCTCGCCACCTCGCCCGGCACCTCGCCCGGCACCTGGGTCCCGTCCAGGCCGGCGCGTACCGCGTCGAGGCTGATGGCCGCGGTTTCCAGCGGAACGGGTTCGGCTCCTGCGATCCAGGCGAGGTCGGACAGGAAACTGCGGGCCCACGTGTGCACGGTTTCGTCTTTCAGGCGTCTGCGCATGGGCCGCATGCGGCGACGCTGTTCACGCACCTCCATGCCGACGGCGCGCATGATGCCGTTCTTCAGTTCGGTGATGTCGTGGGGGTTGATGAGCACGGCCTGGGTCAGCTGGTCGGCAGCACCTGCGAACTCTGAGAGCACAAGCGCGCCGGAATCATCGGTGCGGCAGGCGGTGTACTCCTTCGCCACGAGGTTCATGCCGTCGCGCAGCGGGGTGACGAGCATGACATCTGCCGCCAGGTAGAAGGCCGTCATTTCGTCCCGTGGGAACGAGTAGTGGAAGTAGTGGATGACCTGGTTGTGCAGGCCTGAGAACTCGCCATTGGTGTGGCCGACGGCCAGTTCGACCTCCGTGCGGATCTGCTTGTAGTGGTCCAGTCTTTCGCGGCTGGGGGTGGCGATCTGCACGAACGTGACCTTGTCCTTGTCCAGCCGGCCTTCGCGCAGAAGTTCGTGAACCGCTTTCAGACGGTGGCGCAGACCCTTGGTGTAGTCCATGCGGTCGGTGCCGAGGATCACGATGTCCGGGTTGCCCAGTTCGCGGCGGATTTCCTGCGCCCGGGCCTGAATCGCGGGGGTGTTCGCCAGTTCGATGAGTGCATCGGTGTCGACGGAAATGGGGTAGTGGGCGGCCCGCGTGATGTGCTCTTCGGTGCCCAAGTCGGGGTCGGCCGTGACGGTGATGTCGTCGCCCTTGGTGATGAAGCCTGAGTGCTTGCGCACGCAGCGGCGGAAGTTCGCGGCATCGGTGGGCCGTTGGAAGCCGATGAGGTCTGCACCCTGGACTCCGCGCAGAATCTCGGAGCGCCACGGCAGCTGGCTGTAGAGCTCCACCGGCGGGAACGGGATGTGCAGGAAGAATCCGATGCTGACGTCCGGACGCATGGAGCGCAGCAGCTGGGGGACCAGGAACAGCTGGTAGTCGTGCACCCACACGGTTGCGTTCTTACCAGCGGTTTCTGCCGTGCGGATGGCAAAGCGGGTGTTGACTTCGAGGTATTTGTCCCACCACGTGCGGTGGAATGCCGGTGGGGCGATGACGTCGTGGAACAGCGGCCACAGGGTGCCGTTGGAAAAGCCCTCGTAGTACATCTGGAAGTCTTCGGAGCTCAAGCGCACCGGCACCAGGTGCATGCCGTCGTGTTCGAAGGGGTCGACGTCGGTGTCGGTGATTCCCGGCCAGCCGATCCAGGCTCCGCTTGCTCTCCGCACAACCGGTGCGAGTCCCGTTACGAGGCCGCCGGGCGCGGTTTTCCACCCGGGTTCGTCGCCGGAATCGTCGCGGTCGATGGGCAGTCGGTTGGCCACAACAAGGAATTCTGGGCCTTCCGCGGGCGGATCGATGGTGGGCAGTTGATCGGCGGCGTACAGGCGTTTCACTGTGCTCCTTACTCGACCACAGAATCGGCGGTGCACCGGCGGGATGACCCTGGGTGCCCGGTGCGTGTTCTGTGCGGAGATCCGGGACTTAAAGCCCATCCTACTGAATTCGTCTACCCTGTTGGTGATGAATCTGCAGACAGTCGGCGGCTACCGCCTGGGCGAAAAACTCGGCTCGGGCGGCATGGGCGTCGTGTATAAGGGCTATGACGACCACGACCGTCCCGTTGCGGTGAAAGTCCTCAACCCCAGCATTGCGGACGACGAACCTTCCCGCATGCGCCTGGCCCGCGAAGTCCGCACTCTGCAGCGCATTTCCCACCCGCGCATCGCGGCTGTCATTGACGCCGACCTCGAAGCTGATCACCCGTACATTGTCACGGAGTTCGTGTCGGGTACGACGCTGCTTGAGGACGTCCGCTCCGGCGGTCCCTTTTCGGAATCTGAGCTCGTGCACTTCGGACACGCGCTGATTGACGCGCTGGAAGCCGTGCACGCGGCAGGTGTTGTCCACCGCGATCTCAAACCCGCCAATGTCATGATCTCCGACGGCGAACCGGTGGTGATCGACTTCGGCATTGCGCAGGCCGCTGACGAGGTGACTGTCACCGTGACCGGTCTGGTCATGGGAACCCCCGGCTACCTGTCTCCCGAGGTGGTCGAAGGGGGAGATTCGGCACCCTCGACTGACTGGTGGGGTTGGGGTGCGACGATGGCGTTTGCCGCCACGGGACGTAATCCCTTCGGCGGTGGCGGTATTGACGCGGTCATCGCCCGCGTGGCGACCGGCCGAGCTGATTTGGAGGGCTGCCCCGAGCGCATTGTCCCCATCATTCGGGCCGCTCTGCAGCCGAAACCGGCGAACCGTCCGGCGGCTGACGAACTCCTGGGCGCTCTCATCGACGTCGAAGAGGGGCGGATGCCCGCCATTGGGCGGGGCTCGGAAACTCCTACGGCGGTGCAGCCGCCGGCGGTGGGTTCCACGAACGTCTACCCGCACCCGCAGTCGCCGGCACCCCAGTGGGCACCGCCGCAGCACGGATCACTGGAGCCCGCTCAGCGGCCCTACCCACCCCAGCAGCCGGCTCCGCCTCGCCCACCCGCTCTTCACCCGTCCCCAGCGCTCGGGTACCAGCCGCACTCACCGGCGCCCATGGTGCAGAACCACGCCGCAAGTCCCGTGGCCCAGCAGGCGGTGCAGTACCCGGCGCATCGTCCTCCCTATCCGAACGCGGCTTCTGCCCAGCCGGCCGTGCAGAAGTCCCTCAAGGGACGCCTCCCGACTTTCGGTGCTGTCATGCTCGGCATGGCGGCAGCGGTTTTCGCACCGCTGATCATGGTGATCGTCTCCTACGTGTGGCAGGTGCTGGCGCGCACGTTCGGCAAGGTGCACGTGATTGTGCGCAGGCGGCGCTTCTACGAAGGGCCTGACAGTGCAAAGTGGGGGTTCCTGTCCCACGGGCTAGGGGCGTTCTTCAGTTCGCTGTTCCTCAGCATCTTTGCGACCATCCTGCCCGTCATGGCGGGTGCTGCGACATTCATCTTGGCCCACCTGAACTTTGTGCAGTTCGGCGACGGCCCGCTGCCGGTCACAGTGGAGCTGCTGATCGCCTCGTTCGTGTACACGCTCGTTCTGTGGCTGGGGCCGGGTGCAGAGATGCTGCGCCTGGGCACGCGTCTGACCTTTGACCGGTGTACGGGATCCTCGCGGACGGCGGGAATTATCATCGGGATCGTCCTCCTGATCGCCGCGGCTTTTCTTTTGGCAGCGGTGCTCGCCTCAAACAGCTTTGACCTGTGGCCGCTGCCGCCGGAGATCCTGGACTCCATACCGCAGCTGACATAGCCAGCGTCCGGCGTTCCATCCGAACCGCATGTGAGTCCGCGGCACAGAGCGCAAGTACGATTGTCTGTGAAATCTTCAACCGGAGGAAAAGCAGAGAAACATGGCGAAGAAACCGTCGAACACTGACCGCCGTGCGGCAGCGCGTGAAAAGGCGCGTCAGATTGCCGAAGCGCAGGCGCGCAAGCAGAAGACAGCCAAGCGCGTGCTCTACATCGGAGTCGCTCTCGTAGCGGCACTGGTTCTGGTCGTGGTGGGTGTGCTCATCTACCAGTCCACAAAGCCAGCCGCCCAGCCGCAGGGCTACACCGAAGGTTCGGTGACGTTCGTCAAGGACGGCGACGGCGTAGCGCTGACGGAAGACCCGGCCAAAGACAGCAAGGACGCAAAGGACAGCGCGCCCAACGTCAAGGTGTTCCTCGACTACCAGTGCCCAGCCTGTGCGCAGTTTGAAGGCCTCAACGGCAAGGGGCTTGGAAAGCTCGTTGCAGACGGCGATATTTCGCTGACCTTCCAGCCGGTGGCGCTGCTGGACAACCAGTCCGGCGGTACAAAGTACTCGACCCGGTCGGCCAACCTCATGATGTGTGTTGTCGACTCCGGCCAGGCCGATAAGTTCCAGGAACTGTCGCTCAGCCTGTTCTCCAACCAGCCCGAAGAGGGCGGAACGGGTCTTGATGATCAGAAGATGCTCGACCTGGCCAAGGAGGCCGGAGTCGACGTCGACAAGAAGATCAACACCGCCGAAGACGATGTGACCGTCAAGGACTGCGTGAACAACATTCAGTTCGAGGACTTCGTCACCCAGTCGACAAAGGAAGCTCTCAACGGCGGTCTCAAGGGTACCCCGACGGTGCAGGTCAACGGCGAAAACGTCGGTGACTGGAGCGACCAGCAGTCGTTCTTCGCTGAAATCCTCCAGGCTCAGAAGAAGTGATCGAGGGCGGTCTGCGGCTGCTCCCGACGGGGTTTGCCGCAGACCGCACTCGCACTGATTTGGGCTGTGTGAGCTGGTGGACTAAACTGCTCACGATCGGAGGGAGTCCCTCCGTCCGCCTCCTTAGCTCAGTTGGTAGAGCACCGCTCTTGTAAAGCGAAGGTCGTCAGTTCGAGTCTGACAGGGGGCTCAGCTTCTTCGGGAAGCACCTCATTGTGAGGTGCTTCCCGTTTCTGTTTTGAGTCTCACCTAGACTTCCCCTGTGACGAACGCAGAAGGAAGCAGACTCAGCGGACTTGACCGCTTCTTCAAAATCACGCAGCGCGGCTCGACGGTGGGCACAGAGATCAGGGGAGGTCTGACGACCTTCCTCGCGATGGCCTACATCATCGTGCTCAACCCGATCCTCATCGGTGCGGCCGCTGACTCCACTGGTGCTTTCCTCGGCGGGGGAGACACTCCCAACCTGGCCGCCGTGGCTGCTGCGACTTCGCTCATTTCGGGTCTGCTCACTCTGCTCATGGGCCTGGTGGGCAATTTCCCCATGGCGGTGTCCTCAGCCTTGGGCATGAGTGCGTTCATGGCCTTCGGGGTCGTTGTCATCCCCGGTATGACGTGGGCCGATGCGATGGGCCTGGTGGTCATCGAGGGCATCATTCTTCTTCTGCTGGTGGTCACCGGTTTCCGCACCGCGATCTTCAACGCGGTGCCCGGCCAGCTGAAATCCGCAATCGGTGTGGGCATCGGCTTCTTCATTGCGCTCATCGGCATGATCAACGCCGGCTTCATCAGCAACTCCGGCGGCACAGCGCTTGAACTGGGCCAGGGCGGGTCGATTGCCAGCTGGCCGGTGCTGCTGTTCACGGTCGCGCTTCTGCTGCTGTTCGTCCTGTACGCCTCGGGTGTGCGCGCCGCGATCCTCTACACGATCCTCATTGCGACAGCCGTCGCATTCGCACTCGAAGCGGTGTTCAACCTGGGACCGAAGACCGGTGCTGACGGCGAGGTCGCCAACCCGGGTGGATGGGGTCTGACGGTGCCGAAGATCGAAGGCGGATGGTTCCATTCGCCAGACCTGTCGATCCTCGGTTCGTTCAACCTGCTGGGCTCCTTCCAGTCAGTCGGCATCATCACCGCAGTTCTCGTGGTGTTCACGCTGCTGCTGACGAACTTCTTCGACCTGCTGGGCACCATGATGGCCGTCGGCACGCAGGCGAAACTCGTTGACGAGTCCGGTCAGGTAGAAGGCGCCAAGCGGATCATGGTGGCCGATGCTCTCGGTGCCATCGTCGGCGGTCTGGGCGGAACCTCGTCGAATTCCGGTTTCGTCGAATCGACCGTCGGTGTCGGATCCGGCGCTCGCACCGGCCTGGCGAATGTTGTGACCGGTGCGCTGTTCCTGCTGACGGTGTTCCTCGCTCCACTGGCCGCTCTCATCCCCTCCGAGGCGGCAGCGCCGACGCTCGTATTCGTCGGCTTCCTCATGATGCAGCAGGTTGTGCGCATCAACTGGACGGACATTGAAATTGCGGTTCCCGCGTTCCTCACGATTGTGCTCATGCCGTTTTCGTACTCGATCACCAACGGCATCGGTGCGGGCTTCGTGTCCTACGTCGTGCTCAAGACCGCACGCGGCAAGTTCCGCGAAGTGCACCCGCTCATGTACCTCACGGCCGCACTGTTCATCGTGTACTTCGCATCCGGGCCGATCCAAGCGCTCGTGGCCGGCTGACACGCCACCAGCCCCAGCCGCCGTTGCCACCGGCGCCCAGCCGCCGTTTTCAGCAGTGCCGGTTCGGCACCTCGGCGAGTGACACCTGGCCGAATTCGTCATTCTTCTCAGTGTGACTCGGCTCCTATAGAGTGTTGCCGTCATCGGAAAACACCATGAGGACGCAGATATGGAACCCCTGTACATTCTGATTCCGCTCATCCCCGTCATCATCATCGTGGTGCTGCTGTTCCTGCTGTTCGGCGGGCTGCGCACATCGATCTTCTTCACCGTCAAAACGCAGGAGCGCGTCATCGTCGAGCGCTTCGGCAAGTACCGCAAAGTCTGCGAACCGGGCCTGAACATGAAGGCCCCGTTCGTCGACACGACCACCAAGCCGATTTCGCTGCGCGTGCACCAGCTTGAGGTCAACATCGAAACCAAAACCCAGGACAACGTGTTCGTCATGGTGCCGGTTGCGGTGCAGTACGTGATCGGCGAAAACCAGGTCGTTGACGCCTACTACCGCCTGTCGAACCCGGAAGAGCAGATCCGCTCCTACGTCTTCGACACCGTCCGTTCGGCACTGTCGACCCTGACCCTGGACTCGGCGTTCGAATCGAAGGACGACATCGCCACCTCGGTCGAACAGCGACTGTCGACGTCGATGGCCGCTTACGGCTTCCGGATCGTCAACACCCTCGTGACTGACATCAGCCCGGACTCGCGTGTGCGCGACTCGATGAACTCGATCAACGCCGCCCAGCGCGACCGCGTTGCCGCGCAGGCCCTGGCTGAAGCTGACAAGGTCAAGCGCGTCACGCAGGCCGAAGCGGAAGCTGAATCGCGTCGCCTTCAGGGTGAGGGTGTCGCCGCCCAGCGCAAGGCAATCGCCAACGGTATCGCCGAACAGTACGAAGCGCTGCGCCGCGTGGGCATCGAGCAGACCGCTGAACAGCTGCTGCTCATGACCCAGTACTTCGACACCATGCAGGACGTTGCCCGCAACGGAAAGTCGAACGTCATGTTCATGCCGAACACCCCCGGTGCCGTGGGTGACCTCGCGGCCGAAATCCGCAACACGATGCTGGCGACCAACCAGATCCAGGAGGACAGCCTCGGGTCCCGCCACGGTCGGTGACGGAGCCGGCTGAAGCCGGGTCTCACCTCGGCCCCGGCTGACCGGGTCACAAGCGAAACGGCTGCTGAGCACATGCTCAGCAGCCGTTTCGCTGTTTCAGGTCCTGTCGGAAGGGCCCGAGGCGCCGGGCGGCTCCGGTGCTTCCGGAACTTCTGAGGTGCCGGGGGCTTCCGAGGCGGCCGCATCGTCGGCCGCGGCCTGATGGGCAGCGAGTGAGACGTTTCTGCCGCTTTGGCTGCGGGCGTCGAGGGGAAGCTCGGCCGCGGGGACCCATTCGGCGTATTTCGGGTCAAGGAAAGCCCCCGACGATGTTCCGCGGAGTCGGCGGCCCACCCACGGGGCCAGGTGGTCCTTAAGCCATTCGGCTTCGTTTTCCATGCGGTCGCGCAGCGGTTTCGAGGTTTTCTGCAGCCGGAATCCGCGGAAGTCGACGCGGCTTCCTTCGAGCACTGTCTGTGCGGACTGGGCGACCATGCGGTGGCCCTGCGTGCTCAGGTGGATGCGGTCGGGTGCCCAGTATTCCGGGGCGTAGAGCGGGCGCATGCCCCACAGGTCGAGCATGTAGCAGCCGTGGCGGCCGGCCAGGGTCCACATGTGTGCGTTGTACACGGCCACGCGGGGGCGCAGTGCGCGCAGCACGGGGCTGAAGGCGGCTGTGTCGAAGCCGTTGCCCAAAAGCACTTCGATGCCTTCGGCGCGCATGGCCGAGATTGCCCGTTCCAGCTGTTCGGCCAGGCCGTCAACATCGGCTGATGGGCGCAGCACGTCGTTGCCGCCGGCGACAAACGACACGAGGTCGGGTTTGAGGTCAAGGGCGACGGGCACCTGTTCGTCGATGATGGCGGTCAGCTGCCTGCCGCGGATAGCGTGGTTGGCGTACAGGAGGTCGGGGCTGCCGACGGGGGACTGTGTGAGCGCGTGTGCCAGCCGGTCGGTCCAGCCGATGAAGCGGCCGTCCTCGAGCGCGGATTCGTCCATCAGCCCTTCCGAGAACGAATCCCCGATGGCCAGGTAGGTGCGGATCCGGTTGTCTTCGTGTTCTGTCACAGGGCCTCCTTATTGAGCTGGTCGCAGGCTTCACGCAGTCCGCTGGCCCGCTCTTCTGGGTTGGCGGGAATCGTGGTGTCGCCGGTCATGACGCGGCGGCACCACTGCATGACGAGGCTGTTCTTGGGTGCCCGGATGCCGTGCAGGTGTGCCAGGCGGACGATCTCACCGCCCAGGTAGTCGGCTTCGATATTGCCGGTCCCGCGGGCCATGGACTGCCAGGTGGAGGACAGGTTCTGCACTCCGTCGATGGGGGCTTCGGGAATGCGGTCGGCAAAACCGAGCTCTTCGGGCGGGTTGGGGCAGTGCACAATCCCCGCGGCCTCGTAGACGCTGCGAGCTTCGTCCTGCAGCTGCTCCAGCAGGTCGCTGTAGTCGACGGATCCCACGAGGGCGTCGATGCCGTTTGCCAGGTTCGCCAGCAGCTTCCCGAAGGTGTAGGGCGAAGGCTCGGGTACGAGCACGGATGCGAAGTTTCCGGCCGTGAAGTCGCGGTCTGCCTGCTGAAGGTAGTGCGGAAGGGCCGCGTTGTCAGCGGTGCTGGTGGCGCCGGCCTGCGGTCGGGGCACATCCGGACCACACACGGGACCGGTGATCAGCCCGGCCCAGCGGTCTTCCATGAACACAGCCAGCTGTCCCGGTTCCGTGTAGACGGCAGGTGTGTAGATGACGGTCGTCGACACGGTCCGGAACCAACGAGGCGCCTGCTCCTGTGCGTCAGTTCCGTTGAGGAACAGCATGAGCGGCAGGCACTCGCCGGCGGTGCCCAGCTGCCTGCCGTGTTCGTCCTCAACCGGACGGTCGGCCCATTCGCTCAGTGCGGTGGGCACCTGCTGAGTTTTCACTGCCAGGATGATGACATCGTCAGGGCGGAGATTCACCTGTGCGGCAGAGCGCACTACTGTTGGATGTGCAGTCAGAGTTTCATGCGGAGTGCGGACGGTCAGCCCGGCATTTTCGACAGCATCGGCTTGGCTTCCCCGCGCAACCAGCACGTGGTCCACCTCGGCGCGGCAGAATCCAGCGCTGAGCATTCCGCCAATGGCTCCGGCTCCCACAATGATGTATCTGCTCATAGCTCAACACTACTAGGAAGGCGTGGCAAAACTGGATCCTCAGGACGTTCGCGGCCCCGCTTCCGGCCGTGGCGCAGACGGCACCGACGGCACCGGAAGCGACGGCACTGCCGCACCGCACTCAGAGGCATCGACGACGGGACGGAACCCGCAGTCTGAAACTGCGGCCGCGTGGACGTCGAGCGAAAACGCTTCCGAACCTCCCACGCGGTCGGCCCGAGCCCGGGATCTCCTGTCGGACCTTGAAAGAGCCGGTGCTTTTGACAAGCCCACGCAGGAAGTTGAGTACGTTGACGGCAGCATGCCGGAAGGTGCGGGCAGCGAAGCTGAGGCAGGCGGTAAGCCCGTTGCATCAGGTGACGCATCTGGTTCTGCGCAGACCGCCTCGATCAGCGTCGACCAGGTGCGCGAAGGTGTCGCCAGGCAGAGGGCGGCAGACACGGCCGCCACCGTACGCCCCGCCAGCGCACCTCGCTCGCGCCCCACGAAACCCGAACCCGCAGATGGTGCCGGGCAGGCACCTCGTCCTTCTCAGGGGCCCGGGGTGCGTTCCGGGGCAGGTGCTGTCACCTCGAAAGCTGGAAGTCCCAAGAAAGGTGCAGCGGCCCAGAGCCAGCGCACCTCACGTTCCAAGCGGCGTGCCGCGCAGCGAATCGCACAGCGTACGGTAGCGCGCTTTGCCTCTGATCCGGAGCCGACCACCCAGCCGGTCCCGATCGTCAAAGTGCTTGAGGGCACCCCGTACCAGGCCCCCGTGCAGGCGAAGGCGAAAAGCGAATCCGAAGCGCGGATGATCCTGGACTTGGCGGTCGACATCGGGGCCATGGTCCTGCGTGCCGGAGCCGGCAGTTCTGACGTTGAGGTCAGCGTCATTGCCGCATGCACCTCGATGGGGCTGCCGAACGCGGAAGTCGACCTCACCGCCACCGCACTCACGGTCCACTACGCCGACCCCGAGGGCAAGCAGATGACGGTCGTGCGGGTTGTGCGTGAGGTTTCCCCGCACTTCGCCAAAGTGTCATCCCTGCACCGGCTGGTGTCCGACATGGTCGCCGGCAAAGTTGACTACACGCAGGCGCGCAGCCGACTGGATGCCATTCGCGCCCAGCGCAGGCCCTTCCCGCAGTGGCTTGTGACCCTTGCGTGGGGTGTGCTCGTGGCGTGCTTCGTCACGCTGATCGGCGGGCGCCTGCCGTCTGCTGTTCTGGGCTTCGGCCTGGCCATCTTCATTGACTGGGTGGGCCGGGTGATCGGCAAGACCGGTCTGCCGGCGTTCTTCCTCGTGATGGCCCAATCGGCGATTGCGACGCTGACTGCAATGTTTGCCCATCACGTCGGGTTCATTTCATCGCCCCAGTATTCGGTTGCCGCGGGCATCGTTCTGCTGCTGCCCACCCTGGGGCTGGTGTCAGCCGTACAGGATGCGCTGTCGAACTTCCCGCTGACCGCTGCCGGGCGCATAGTCGAAACGGGGATGGGCTTCGGCGGCATCGTCTCCGGTATTGCGTGCGCTGTTGTCATCGGCAATACGCTCGAGCTCAAACCGATGGAGATTACGGTGCAGAGCAGCGGGATCAGCGTGCTCACCACGATCATCGCTGTTATTGCCGCGTTCCTTGTCGGTGCTTGCGGCGCCATTGGGTTCTACTGTGCGCGCAGGCTCGTGATCCCGGCCGCGCTCATCGGCCTTGTGGGCTTCCTCGTCTATGTGGGTGCTTCGCTTGTGGGCATTGAGAACATTCTGGCTCTGCTCATTGCGTCGACGATTGTCGGTTTGTTCTGCCGCCCGGTGGCCTCCCGCTTGGGTTCACCGGCGATTGTGCTCATCGTTCCGGCGATCTTCCCGCTGCTGCAGGGGCTGTCGATCTTCGCGTCTGTTTACCGGATGATCCCCGTGCCCGGGGAGGATGTTCCTCTGTCGGTTGGCCTGGGTGCCCTGTTTGCGGCGATCACCGCGAACTCGGCAATTGCCGCCGGTGCTGTGCTCGGTGACTTCCTGTCCCGGCCCATGTCGCGCTACGCGAAATCCCGTCGGACTGCGAAGGCTCGAGCGAAAGCGGAAGAAAAGCTCGAGGCTATGCGCAAGGATGCGGGCATCAAGCCGAGTACGGCCTGATCAGCGCAGTCGTTTCAGTCCACTCGCCAGTCGATGGGGGCTGAGCCCTGTTCCTCCAGCAGCGCGTTGCAGCGGCTGAACGGCTTTGACCCGAAGAAACCGCGGCGGGCTGACAGCGGCGACGGATGGGGTGAGGCGATGATCGGAATGTTCCCCAACAGGGGAGTGAGCGTCTGTGCGGGCCGGCCCCACAGAATGGCGACCAGTGGTCCGCCGCGGCCGGCGAGTGCGCGCACGGCCTGTTCGGTGACGGCCTCCCAGCCCATTCCGCGGTGTGACCCGGCATCACCCGCACGCACCGTGAGCACTCTGTTGAGCAGCATGACGCCTTGCCGCTGCCAGGCCGACAGGTCGGCATGTTCGGCTGGTGCAATCCCGAGGTCGTCCTCGAGTTCGCGATAGATGTTGCCCAGTGAGCGTGGCAGGGGGCGCACGTGGCGCTCCGCCGCAAACGACAGTCCGATGGGATGGCCGGGTGTGGGGTAGGGGTCCTGGCCCACAATGAGCACTCGCACGTCGGCAAGCGGTTCGAAGAATGCGCGCATGACCTGTTCGGGCCGGGGAAGCACGAGGTGGTGCTGGGCATCCCGTTGGACCGTCCGCTGGAGTTCGCGCACCTTGGGCACGGCGGGGCCCAGTGCTTCCAGCCAGTCGGGGCTGACGTTTTCTAACAGGTCAATCGTCATGACTACGACCCTAGCGCGCACGCACACGGGCTGTGCGCAATCGGGCAGACGGGGGCCTACAAGCCCTGGGGATGCGCGGCTATGCTGAGTCCAAGAGTGTCCCCGCCCACACTTCTGCGGTTGAGGCAGCGCGGGGCACAGCGCAAACGCTTCGATGCCGAAAGGACAAAGACGACTATGGCACAGGTACGGGACTTCCCCGAGGTCAAAGACTGGAAGATGCTCATCGGCGGCGAATGGGTTGAAGCCGCTGACGGTTCGTGGGCTGATGTCATCACGCCGATCGACCGCAATCGTGTGATTGCCCGTGTTCCGGAAGGCAAAGAAGAAGATGCCGATTGCGCTGTCAAGGCTGCTCGCGCGGCTTTCCCCGCGTGGTCTGCTCTGCACTTCAAGGAGCGTCAGAAGGTCCTCGGACAGTGCGCCGACGCCCTGGAAGAGCAGGCTGAAGAGCTCGCTCAGCTGACCGCGATCGACACCGGCAACGCGCTGCGCACGCAGGCTCGCCCTGAAACGCAGACGCTTGTTGACCTGTTCCGCTACATGGCCGGTGTGGCAGGCGAAGTGAAGGGCAACACCCTTCCGGCCGGCGAAGCGCAGCTGCAGTTCACGCGCCGCGTTCCGCTGGGCGTTGTGGCAGGCATCCTGCCGTGGAACTCGCCGCTGATGATTGCGGCGTTCAAGACTCCTGCAGCGCTGGCTGCGGGCAACACGATTGTCCTCAAGTGCGCCGAGGACGCACCGCTGACCATCCTCAAGATGGCTGAAATCATCCAGGAGTTCCTGCCTGCGGGTGTCCTCAACGTTGTGACCGGCAAGGGCTCGGTCATCGGTGAGGCTCTCACTCAGCACAACGATGTCGACAAGGTTTCCTTCACCGGTTCGACCGGTGTGGGCCGCCACGTGGCCGAGGTTGCCGGCGCTCGCCTGGCTCACTCTTCGATGGAGCTGGGCGGCAAGAGCCCCAACATCGTGTTCCCGGATGCGAACAACGACTACACGCTCGAACAGGTTCTCCTGTCGACCCGCTTTGCCCGTCAGGGCCAGTCGTGCACCATGGGCTCGCGCCTGTTCCTGCACGAGGACATCTACGACGACTTCCTGGCTAAGCTCGTTGACGGTGTTGCCAAGATGAAGGTCGGCGACCCGCGTGATGAAGACAGCGACATCGGCTGCGTCATCAACAAGAAGCAGTACGATCAGATCGCGAACTACATTGAAATGGGCAAGGCCAACGAGGGTGTGGAAATCGCCTACGACGGCGCTGACAAGCTCGAAGTCGGCGAACCCGGCTTCTACCACGCGCCGATCATCTTCGCGAACGCCAAGAACGAATGGCAGACTTCGCGCGAAGAGATCTTCGGTCCCGTGCTGACCGTCATCAAGTTCAAGACGGAAGACGAAGTCATCGCAATGGCGAATGACTCCGACTACGGTCTGGCCGCGTACGTCTTCACGAAGGACGTCGACCGTGCGCTGCGCGTGGCCGACAAGATCGAGTCCGGCTGGGTGCAGGTCAACCAGGGCGGCGGCCAGGTGGCCGGCCAGTCCTACGGCGGTATGAAGACCTCCGGCTTCGGCCGTGAAGCATCGCTTGAGGGCATGCTCGAAGGCTTCACCCAGATCAAGCAGATCAACGTCAAGATCAACTGATCTGACCAGCCGGGTCAGAGAACCCGCTGGGATGGGAAGCGCCCCGGTCACCTCGCACGAGGTGCCGGGGCGCTTCTGTGCCGCCGTTCGGCTGCTGTTTAGTTTGGCTGCCGCTTATGTGCTTTTTGTCTTTCGGGCTGCTGTGGTTGCTGTGCAGGCCCGATCGGGGCTTATCAGTGTGCCCGCGGTGTGGCCGTGTTCCGACCTTGCGAGCCTCCGTCTCGTGAAGAAAAGAAGTTGACGAGGGCCCACACCGCGGAGGCCAGGATCAGCGGAATTGTCATCGCCCACGAAGCAAACGCGATGACGGCCTTTGCGACCCAGCCCTCGTCCCCGGCCTGCGACCATACGGTTGCGCCGATGCTGATGAGCAGGAATGCTCCTGCCGCGCAGAGCAGAATAATGAAGACGGTGCGTGCGCCCTGTGTCTTCGGCATCATGGTTTTGGGCAGCATTTGAGTCTCCAATCAGTCGGCTGCTGGCCTCGCTGCCAACATTGCCCTGATACTACATCGCGAGAACAGGACGCTGTCGTTCGTCTCCAGTTTTTTTGTTTCCTTTGTCTTTGCCCCTAAATGGCGGGAAAGTGAATTGTCTGGTCCCATAGTCTCGGACGAGGCCTGCTGGGAAGCTGAGCCGCCGGTATCATGGCCGGAGAAGAGGAGGGAGCATGTCGCAGGAGCTTACGGAACTCGAAGCGGAGATTCTTCGCTTTGAAGGTCAGTGGCCCACCTACGGGGGAGCTAAGGACCGTGCGATCCGCGAGCAGTTCGACCTGTCTGCCGCCCAGTACTTCCAGGTGCTGGGCAGACTCCTCGACAACCCCGCGGCCTATGTCGAAGATCCCGTTCTCATCAAACGGCTTCGCAGAATCCGCGAATCCCGACAGGACACAAGAGCACAGGCGAGGATCCCACGCTGATGGCAGAAGAACCCCAGTACGAAACCCGCGCGGAGCGTCGCGCAGCTGACGCGGCCAACCGTCGAGTCGGAGCTCACCGGGCCGGAGCGTCGGCAGGCAGCTACAAGGCGGCAACCGCTGTTGTCGTTGTCCTCGCCTTGGTGGCGGTCCTCCTGATCGTCGGCGCAGTGAGAATCATCCTCTCCGCCGGTTCTGACCCAGAGGCCAAGGTCGAAGAACAACAGCAGGTCGAGCCCGGTGCAGACGATTCCAAGGATGAGTCTTCGAAGTCGGCTGATCCCAGCGAAAGCGAATCGGGCGAAGCCTCGGAAGGTCCTTCTGATGAAGCCTCAGAGAGCACCCCGAGTGACGGCGAGTCCACCGGCAGCAGTGACGTTAAGACCGTCGCGGGCGAAAGCGGCGACCCGAACCTGTCGATCCTCAACGCGTCCGGCGTCAACGGCGCAGCCCGCAAGTACGCCGACCAGTACGAGTCCCAGGGCTGGACGCTTGGCCGCGTGGGCAACGCCGGCACCAACGTGTCGTCGACCACCGTGTACTACTCGTCTTCGGAATACCGTGACGCGGCTGAACGTGTTGCCGAGGGCCTCGGTGGTGTCAGCGTTGAGCAGTCCAGCCGCTACCAGGTGGGCGTGACGATCATCATGGGCCCCGATGTGGCAAACAGCGATCCTGCTGAAGGCTGAGCCTGAAGCTGTTTCGGGTGGGCGGCTAAGCCCCGCCGGAACTCTAGACTGAAGTTTCGTTCCACATTTGGGAGATGACATGACACAGGGAACCGTCAAATGGTTCAACGCGGAAAAGGGCTACGGCTTCATCGCCGTGGACGATTCCTCCGACGAAATCTTCGTCCACCACTCGGCCATCCAGATGGAGGGCTACCGCTCGCTGGCTGAAGGCGGCCGCGTGCAGTTCGAGATCGCACAGGGCGAAAAGGGTGCACAGGCTGAGAACGTCGAACCGCTCGACTGACAGCCAGCCCAGCTGAACTTCTCACGAGGGGGAGGGACAGAATTCTGTCCCTCCCCCTCGTTACCTTTTAGGTGTCACCGCCTGGGAGGGCACATGGCCTTCACTCTCTTTCTCCACCCCACGATGGCCCATCGATCCCGCGCCTACGCCACCACCAACAAGACCGCCAAAGAGGCCGGAACAGGCCTCAGCTCCACCCAACACGTCACCCCCACCGAACGCAGCGCACTACGCATCTTCGGTTCACGCTGATGGGTCGAAACGTCTTGAAAGTACTCGGAACACCCGTCCTAGGACGGCGCGGGTCGACGTGGTGTAGCTAAGCGGACTGGCGTGTGAGGATGATGTAGACGGTAACTGCCGTGGCGGTGAGTACTGGCCAGATAATGAGCGGGACGGTGATCGCGCCAACATCGGCGAGAACACCTCCAAGGAGAGCCGCAAAGGGGACAGTGCCCATCGTTACCATGCGCATTGCCGCGCTCGTGCGGCCGAGGTACTCCTTATCCACCGCTTTTGCTACGTATGAAAACCCTGCGATATTGGCGATGGTAAGGGTAAAAGCCCAGCACACTGATTGAATGAGAAAGAAAGCGCGCGCCCACGAGGGGATGAGGAGTGCCAGTATCGGCAGACACGCCACGATTGCTTGCGTGATGGAACTCCAAATGTAGAGCGTTCGCACAGGGATGGTATTCATAATCCGGGGGGCGATTGCTGCGGCGAGGATCCCTATAGCCGCGGAAACGGTTCCAAGGATGCCGAAAAATGGCATCCCGAGTTCCAACACGCGCAGGATCACCACGTTCACCATCGAGTCGCTCAAGGCGAGTCCAACGTTGCCTGCTGAAATCAGGCATACAGCACCGAGAAGGAAACGGTTGGTTCCGAGAATTCGGAAACCATCGGTCAGTTTCTGCGAGAGAGGTCGGTTGTCTTTTCTGGGCCGGGCCGCCTTGCTGCTCTCGTCTACTGCGTCGATAGTCGTGTTTTGGTTGCCAGAGAACTGATGCTGCCTAAGGCGTTGCAGTATTCGGAGTGCGAAGAATAGAGATAAAGCAAAGAAAAGGATGGCGACACCGGTAGTTGGAGTTGTACCGAAGAAGGTCAACGCTAGGCCAGCCGCGGCAGGTGCGACGACTCCTGCAATGGAATCTGCCATTGCCATCCTAGATACAGTATTTTCAATCCGACCGTCACTTCTGGCGATAAAGGGCACGAGGCTCGTTTGGGCATTTTCCGAAGCAATAATCGACACCCCAAGGAAAAAGACGATTGCCATGAAAAATGCAGGCTTGTCCAGCCCAAAGTGGAGACCGAGGCACAGGGAAGCACCGAGCAGTACCTTGAGTGCGAGGGAGAATGTTAGGACCGTTTGCGGTTTGTAGCGGTCGACAAGAAGGCCGATGGGGAGCGCCAAGAAGATTGCAGCCCCCGCCTCGAGGAAGTCCAGAACTCCTATCTGCGTGGTAGAGAACCCAAGGATTGAAATTGCGATGATTGACATGGACGAGTCAACAAATTCACGCCCGGCAGCATCGCTTGCGTTAGAAGCTTGGAGAGAACGTAAGAGGTGTCGTTCTGAGTTTTCTTGTATCAAGGTCTCGGGGTCGACGGTGACTAAGGACTTTCGACCCTAATGGTGGCGCATGTCACTTGCCAAGTTGGGCTTATTCTCTATTTTTGGCTGAAGGCGGCCGCGTGCAGTTCGAGATCGCGCAGGGCGAAAAGGGCGCTCAGGCTGAGAACGTCGAACCGCTCGGCTGACAGCCAGCCCAGCTGAACTTCTCACGAGGGGGAGGGACAGGATTCTGTCCCTCCCCCCCGTCATTTTCCTAAGGAGGGGCGGCGAGGTGCCGGCGACAGGGGGAGCGGCGCCTCGTCCCAGAACACTTGCCCACCCTTTAGCAACAGAAACTCCTGTTAGCAGTGGTTGCTAAGTGTACTAACCGGGGACGTTGGTTGAGTTTGTGTG